>NZ_BAAGXC010000016.1:0-409932 GCF_054780035.1 Mariniluteicoccus endophyticus
CAATCGACACAGTCATCGCAACTCCCCAAAACTCGAGGTGTTGCGAGGACCGTTAGAACCCGCATCTGTGGTGCGGGGCCCCTCCTCGTGTCGCTCAGGCGAGTTTGGAGGACTCGTCCTGGATCTTGAGCGCGACCTGCTTGAGTTTGTCGCCGTGCTGCTTCGAGTGGTGGTTGCAGAAGAGCAGCTCGAAACCGTTCTCCATGACAACACGTACGTAGGCCTGCGCGCCGCAGCGGTCGCAGCGATCAGCAGCAGTCAGGCTGGAATCGATGACGGTGGTGGTCACGTTGGCCTCTCTTTCTGGTGTCACCCGTCGGGTGTCTCACCATCGACAACTGTCGGTGTCCCGGTTTTGTTCCCGGGCCCTGGAACGGTTGAGCTGCCTCCACGGTACCCGCCGGGGAGGACAAAACCAGTGAGTTTTCGCTCAATGTCCGAGGAGGGTTCCGTCTGAGGGTCGGCGCGGCGTGGATCCCACGTTCTGCCGGGGGCGGCGGCTACTCTTCGCGGGTGTCCGAGAACGTGAGCTCCCCCGGCAAGAAGTCGGCCGCCAAGGCGGCCGGCGGCCACGACTACGAGGCCCGTCACCTACTGGTGCTGGAAGGCCTTGAGGCCGTACGCAAGCGCCCGGCCATGTACATCGGGTCCACCGACACCCGCGGCCTCATGCACTGCCTGTGGGAGATCATCGACAACTCCGTCGACGAGGCGCTGTCCGGCTTCGGCACCGAGATCGCCGTGACCCTGCGGAAGGACGGCGGGATCCACGTCGCCGACCAGGCCCGCGGGATCCCCGTGGACGTCCACCCCGGCACCGGCCTGTCCGGCGTGGAGGTCGTGTTCACCAAGCTCCACGGCGGCGGCAAGTTCGGCTCCGGCTCCTACAACGCCACCGGTGGCCTCCACGGCGTCGGCGCGTCCGTCGTCAACGCCCTGTCCAGCCGTCTCGACGTCGAGGTCGACCGCGGCGGCTCCACCTACGGCATGTCGTTCCGTCGCGGCATCCCCGGCACCTTCGACGACCCGGGGCCGGACGCCGGGTTCACCCCCGGCGCCAAGCTCGAGAAGGTCGCGAAGGCGAAGCGCGGTGCGACGGGAACCCGCGTCACGTACTGGCCCGACCGCCAGATCTTCCTCGCCGACGCCGAGCTGTCGCTGACGAGGCTCACCGAGCGGGCCCGCCAGACGTCCTTCCTGGTGCCCGGGCTCGCGCTGGTCGTCCGCGACGAGCGCGGCGACGAGGTCGTCGAGGAGGTCCACCGCCACGACGGTGGCATCTCCGAGTTCTGCGACTTCCTCGCCCCCGACGCGCCGCTGACCGACATCATCCGTCTCCAGGGCCACGACCAGTTCACCGAGACCGTGCCCATGCTCGACGACACCGGCGCGCTCAACCCCACCGACGTCGAGCGCGACCTCGAGGTCGACATCGCCCTGCGCTGGGGCAACGGCTACGACACCACCACGCGCTCGTTCGTCAACATCATCGCCACCCCCAAGGGCGGCACCCACGTCAACGGTTACGAGCGCGCCGTCGCCAAGTCGTTGTCGAAGGTCCTCGAAGGCACCCGCCTGCTGAAGTCCGGCGAGGAGATCACCAAGGAGGACGCCCTCGAGGGCCTCACCTCGGTGGTGACCGTCCGCCTCGCCGAACCCCAGTTCGAGGGCCAGACCAAAGAGGTCCTCGGCACCCCCGCGGCCTCCCGCATCGTCGCGAAGATCGTCGAGCGCGAGCTGGGGGAGTTCCTCACCTCCACCAAGCAGGCCACCAAGGCCCAGGCCCGCACCGTCATGGAGAAGGTCGTCTCCGCCTCGCGTACGCGCGTCCAGGCCCGCGCCCACAAGGAGGCCCAGCGCCGCAAGAACGCCCTCGAGTCGTCGACGCTGCCGGCAAAGCTCAAGGACTGCCGCTCCAACGACGTGGACAAGTGTGAGCTGTTCATCGTCGAGGGCGACTCCGCGCTCGGCACCGCCCAGCGCGCCCGCAACTCTGAGTTCCAGGCCCTCCTGCCCATCCGCGGCAAGATCCTCAACGTCCAGAAGGCGTCGGTCGGCGACATGCTCAAGAACGTCGAGTGCGGCCAGATCATCCAGGTCGTCGGCGCCGGGTCCGGGCGTACGTTCGACCTCGACGCCGCCCGTTACGGCAAGATCATCTTCATGGCCGACGCCGACTCCGACGGCGCCCACATCCGCTGCCTGCTCGCGACGCTGTTCTTCAAATACATGCGCCCGATGGTCGAGGCCGGCCGCGTCTACACCGCCGTGCCGCCGCTGCACCGCTTCGAGCTCATCAACCCCAAGCGGGGCTTCGACAAGTACATCTACACCTACTCCGACGCCGAGTACCAGCGCATGGCCGCGACACTGCAGAAGAAGGGCCAGAACTTCAAGGAGCCCCAGCGCTACAAGGGTCTGGGCGAGATGGACGCCGACCAGCTGAAGGTGACGACGATGGCGCCGGAGCACCGTACGCTGCGCCGCCTGACCGTCGACGACGCCGAGATGGCCTCGAACGTGTTCGAGATGCTCATGGGCAACGAGGTCGCCCCCCGCAAGGAGTTCATCGTGGACGGCGCGTACCGGATCGACGCGGAGCAGATCGACGCGTGAGTCCGGCCGGCACTTGGCTGGCCGGCCGCAGCGAGTCGAAGCCCCGGCTGGTTGGCTGAGCGAGCGGAAGTCTGACGTGGCCGGCTCGTTGGCTGGGCGAGCGCGAGCGAGTCGAAGACGCGAAGCGCGCGCCAGCATGACCACGGGGACCCCCGGGCGCGAGGCTTCGACTCGCTGCGCTCGCTCGGCCTGCGAGGGTTCAGCGGTGCTGCGGGCCCGCGCAGTTGACCGCCCACCTGATGCCGAACCGGTCGGTGACCTGACCGTAGGAGTCCCCCCACGGCTGGGCCGCGTACGGCATGTCGACGTGGCCGCCCTCTGCGAGCGCGTCGAACCAGGCCTCCGCCATCTCGGTGTCGTCGGTCATGATGCACGTCTCGAAGCCCTGGGGCGTGATCTTCTGGTCCATGCAGTCGTCGGAGCCGTACAGGTTCACGCCGTCCGGCGACTGGATCTGGGCGTGGATCACGCGCTGGGGGTCGAGCTGGTCCATCCCGGGCATCGGCTGGTCGCCGGCCCGCTGGATGGAGGGCTCGCAGCCGAAGACCTGGCCGTAGAAGGCGAAGGCCTCGGCGGCGTCGTTGCGGGGGAAGTGGATGTACGGGGCGAGGTGGGTGGCCATGGTCTCTCCTTCGGGAATGGGCGGTGGGTCAGTTCTTCGGCGTGCTGATGTTGATCGCCCAGTCCTGGCCGAAGCGATCGGCGAAGTTGGCGTACTCGTCGCCCCACTCCTGCCTCTCCATCGGCGTGAAGAGCTCGCCGCCCTCGGACAGGGCCTTGTACCAGCGGTGACCGAGCTCGGCGTCGTCGGTCATGATCGCGAGCTCGGCCTGCGGGGCGGGCATGCCCTCCTGGACCATGTCGGTGCCGTAGAGGTGGAAGCCATCGGGCGTGTGCAGCTCGGCGTGCATCACGGCCTGCGGGTCGATGCCCTCACCCATCGGCATGTCTGCGGCGCGCATGAACTTCGGCTCGCCGCCGAAGACGGACGCGTAGAACTCGAAGGCGGCGGCGGTGCGGTTGTCGGTGAGGTGGAGGTAGGGGGCCAGGTGGGCGGTCATGGTGGTTCCTCTCGTGGGTGTTCCGTTCGGTGACACCCACGCTAGGGAGCGGGCCGACCAGGTCGCTTCTCCGATCTTGCGCGGATCATCGCCGTTGGGCCACCGGTCGGCCTCAGTACACGGCCGGCGAACGGCGCCTAGTTGCTGGCCTCTACGGTGCGGCTGAGGATCCAGGCGTGCTTGCCGACCTGACGGATCTTGCTGAACCCGAGTTCTTCGAGGAGTTCCGCAGTGGCGGTGAACAGGAATCGGGGCTGGGCGTTGCGACCGTCGGTGACTTCGGAGATGGCTTCCACCAGACCGCCCCCGGCGGCGGCGATCTGCTCGAATGCCCCGGTGATGGCGGTGCGAGCGACGCCCTGGCCGCGGTGTTGCTTGTCGACGAAGACGCAGGCGATGCGCCAGTCGGGTCGGGCCGGCGGTTCCTTCTCGTACTCGCGCTTGTGCTTGAAGCCCTCGAGCTCGGCTGGCGGCCCGTATTGCGCCCAACCCTGAACCTTGCCGTCGGTGTCGTAGACCAGGGCTGCGTGGGCGCTGTCGTGTTCGACGAGTCGGAGCTTGGCTTCCCGGTTGCTGAGGCCCTGGCGTTGTTGGGGGGTGTGGTACGCGATGCACCAGCAGCCCCCGTAGACGCCGTTGTTGCGTTCGATGAGTTCGGCGAAGTCCGGCCAGGTGGCCGGGGTGAGCGGGCCGGTGGTGTAGGCATCCATGGGTGGAGAGTACGGCAGGTGAGCGGCGGGGGGTGTCGAAAAAAGGTACACCCTGCGGCCGGGCCGGTTGGGGGATGCTGGGGTGGGTAAGTGTTGCCTGCTAGGAGGACAATGACATGGATATGGTGTTGATCGGCGGCTTGTGGCTGACCGCTGACGTGTGGGACCCAGTGGTGGAAGAGTTGACTCAGCGAGGACACCGAGGCATCGCGGTCGCACTTCCCGGGCAGGGGGACGACAACGCGACGGCGACCTTGGCGGACCAGCTGCGGGCGGTGACATTCGCGGCGAAGGGTGCGGAGCGTCCGCTGCTGGTGGGGCACTCGGCAGCTGCGTCACTGGCATGGATGGCGGCTGATCGGCTGGCTGATGAGGTGGCTGGGGTGGTGTTCGTCGGGGGCTTCCCGGAGGCTGATGGCGCGGCATATGCCGACTTCTTTGAGCCCGTTGACGGGTGGATGCGATTCCCGGGGTGGGAGAAGTTCGAGGGACCCGATTCGGCGGACCTCTCGGCCGAGCAGAAGCGCCTGATCGAAGAGCAGATGGTGGGCGTGCCGCAAGGGGTCAGCCGAGGGACGGTGTCGTTGGGCAGTGAGGATCGCTTTGGTGTACCGGTCACGGTGATCTGTCCGGAGTTCTCGCCCCAGGATGCCAAGGATGCGATGGAGGGCGGGGATGCTCCCGAGCTCGCGGCAGCTCAGCATGTCGAGTTGGCGGACATGAACAGCGGACATTGGCCGATGGTGTCGTGCCCTGATCAGTTGGCCGACGTGTTGAGTGCCGTAGCCGGTCGCGTGCAGTGACTTCGGCGGGGCGGGGGGACGACGAGGGTCGTTCCCCGCCCTTGTCATGTCCCGCCACCTTGCGTGTCCCCAGCTGCCCTCTGCTCCAGCCCGGCCCGTTTGTCATGGCCAGTGGGGTGCACCCGATGTCGTTCTTAGGGAGACTGCCGACAAGAGCGAGGGGCGGGGTCCAGAGTGTCGGCGATGAGGTCAGCGACAGCCTCGGGGTGGGTCTGGAGGAAGTTTTGGTCTGCTGCGGGCAACGTGTGAGTGGCGGTGACGGTCCGAAGCGCTGCCATTGCTGCGCTTCGCCGCGGGGGTCAGGGGTGAGTGGGGTCGTCGGCGCCGGTGAGATACGTGAGCGGGGGGAGGCCGGTGATGGTCCAGTGTTGGGTGAAGTACCGGGCAGCGTCCTGGAAGTCGTGGCGGAACGCCCGCATGATGAAGTCGAGGGTCTGTTCATCGACGTCCTCGGTGAAGCCCCCGATGCTGGCAAGGTACTTCTTCGTGGCCCTGTTCACTCGCCCGGTGGGGGGAGGGGCGCGCCGACGGTGTTGGCGGTGATGGGCGCCCAGCCGCGGGCAACAAGGAAGCCTTGGGTGTCGAGCCAGAGCTTGGTGATGCCGCGGGATTGGAAGAAGGGTGCAGAGCCAGCCAAGATCAGCTGGTCGACACGGTGGTCGTTTCCTTCCAGGATGCGGGTGGTCTCCAGCGAGACAGCGACGCCGACACAGTGACCGTAGAGCACGGTGCGGGACGGCTGGAGGTCCAGAATGGCCTCGGCAAGGGCTTGGCTGGTGTCTTCCACGCGTGCCAGGGGTTCGTCGGTTCCCTCTTCGTGGCCAGGCAGCGAAGCGGCATAGAGGGTGGTACGTGGCGGGAGGTGCTGGGCGAGAGGGCGGTAGGCGATGGCACTTCCGCCACCGAACGGAACCCCGACCAACATGGTGGAGTCGGGCAGCGCTGGGCTGAGCCGCGGGAGTTGGGGGTGTCGCTCGTCGGTGCCGGGAGCAAGGGCGGCGGCCAGAGTGGACCGAGGGGTCGGCCGCCAGAAGGCCGACGGTCGCCCCGGGGATTTGGCGGATGAGGCGGACAGCGTCGAAGGAGCTGCCTCCGTAGTCGAAGAAGCTGGTGTGATGATCGATGGTCTCGACGTGCAGCGTGGCCGCGAACGCACGCGCCAATTCGACCTCGGTGGGCAGACATGCTGGCTGCGACAGGGCGACGGTTGGACTCGCATGAGCTCCTGCAGCCTCGCTGGTTGAGGTGTTGTTGGTTGAGTCGGCGTGACTGGCTGAGGGGTGGCCGGCGTGAGTGGGAGCCGTGTGACGCAGTCGGGCGACATCGAGTTTGCCATGGGCTGAGTAGGGCATGGTGTCGTGCACCTGGATGGTGCGGGGAACCACGTACGCGGGCAGGGTAGCCTGCAGCTGGCGTCGCAGGGCGATGGGGTCGAGTTGGGTGGTGCCGGTGACGTGACCGATGAGGTGAGGCTGGTCATGACTGTCGGCGACGGTGACGGCGGCTTGACGGATGTGGGGTAGCGCGCGGAGGGCGTGTTCGACGTCGCCGAGTTCGATGCGGTACCCGAGGATCTTGACCCCCTGGTTGTTGCGCCCGAGGTAGTGCGGGTTGCGGTCGTGGTACCAGGGAAGTCAGATGACCTGCTCGAGCAGGCCGGTGTCCACGTCATAGATGAAGCCGCCTATCTCGGCGCGGTCGTCCATCAGAGGATGGGTACGCAGCAGCTCGACGTCGTAACGCAGGCCAGCACGTTGATCCGGGGTGGAGCCGAGCACCATGCCGGAGACGTCCGGGCCGCCGGAGGCGAGGACCTTCTCCGCGATCATCGCGTCGTCACCGGAGCCCATCGCGCATCGGGTGTGGGGCACGACCATGATGCGGTCGACGTTCAGCAGATGCACACTGAGGATGCAGCCGACGAGCGCGTCGGCGGTTATTCGGCCGCCGGGGGTCCGCATGATCTTCGCGTCGCCGAGCTCGAGGCCCAGCATCCGCAGGGGCTCGATGCGGGAGTCCATGCAGGTGATCACGGCGACACCGGCCTTGGCGATGCCGTCGAACCCCCCGTCGGTGAACGTCTCGGCGTACTTCTTGTTGGCCGCCAGCAGGTCGTCGAATCCGGGCATGGGGTCAGCGTAGTACTGCGGGCCGGACCGGTGGTGCGTCCGGGGTCAGTGACCGACGGCGGCGATGGGCCGGCTGAGCGGCGTGCCCGAGCCGTCGCGGCGGCCGTCGGGCTCGGGCAGGTCGATCGCCGCGCCGTTCGCGCTGGACGCGACGGCGGGAGCGGGACCGACCCACGCCACGGCGAGGGCCTCCTCGCCCTTGAGGAACTTGTGGCAGCGGACGCCGCCGGTCGCCCGGCCCTTCGCGGGGAAGTGCTCGAAGCCGGTGACCTTGACCGATCCGTCCGAGGCGATGAGCGCCTCCGACCCGCCGGTGATGGTCACGACGACCGAGCCCTCGGGCTGCGCGACGCCGAAGTACAGCACGCGGGCCTTCGCGCCGACCTTGATGCCGGCCACACCGCCGCCGCCGCGGCCCTGCGGGCGCACCGCGGACGCGGGGAAGTGCAGCAGCTGGGCATCGGTGGTGACGAAGACCAGGTCGACATCCTCGCTGGTCAACTCGACCGCGCCGACGACCTCGTCCTTCGGGGCGAGCGCGATGACCTCCCACTCGTCCTTGCCGAAGATCTCGGGGCGTACGCGCTTCACGACGCCCTGGGCGGTGCCCAGCGCCAGGCCGAGGGAGTCCTCGGCCAGGGTCGTCAGGCACAGGATGCGCTCGTTGCGCTCGAGCGAGACGAGGTCCTTCAGCGGCGTACCGCCCTGGAGGTTGGGCGCGTTCGACGTCAGCGGCACGTTCGGCAGCTCGAGCGCGTTGACGCGTACCAGCCGGCCACGCGACGTGATGACACCGAAGTCGCCGCGGGCCGTGCCGCGGATGACCGAGGTCAGCACGTCGTGCTTGGCGCGCGCGGTGCGCTCGGGCAGGGGAGCGGATGTGTCGATGCGGGCCACGAGACCGGTCGCCGACAGCATCACCCAGCACGGGTCGTCGGCGACCTCGAGCGGGGCGGCGGCCGAGACCTCGCCCGACGACTCCAGCAGCACGGTGCGCCGCGGCGTGCCGAACTCCTTGGCGATGGCGGCCAGCTCGTCGTTGACCACGCCGCGCAGGCGGTCGTCGTTGTTGATGATCTCGTCGAGCTCGGCGATCCGCTTCATCAGGTCGTCGCGCTCCGACTCGAGCTCGATGCGCGAGAACTTCGTGAGCCGGCGCAGCTGCATGTCGAGGATGTAGTTGGCCTGCACCTCGGTGAGGTCGAACACCTCGATGAGCTTCGCGCGCGCGGCTGCCACGTCGTCGGAGCCGCGGATGATCGCGATGACGTCGTCGATGTCGAGGATCGCGATGAGCAGGCCCTCGACCAGGTGGAGCCGGTCGGCGGCCTTCGCGCGGTTGAACTTCGTACGCCGCAGCGTCACCTCGAGCCGGTGGTCGAGGTAGACCGTCAGCAGGTCGCGCAGCGAGAGCGTACGCGGCTGGCCCTCGACGAGGGCGACGTTGTTGATGCCGAACGAGTCCTCGAGCTTGGTGAACTTGTAGAGTTGCTGGAGCACGGCCTCGGGGTTGAACCCGTTCTTGATCTCGATCTGCAGGTGGGTGCCGGTGTCGAGGTCGGAGAGGTCCTTGACGTCGGAGATGCCCTGGAGCTTCTTCTTGCCGACGGCGTCCTTGATCTGCTCGATGATCTTCTCGGGGCCGACCATGTAGGGCAGCTCGGTGACCACGATGCCCTTGCGGCGCGGCGCGACCTGCTCGATGCGCGTGGTGGCACGGATCTTGAACGAGCCGCGTCCGGTGGCGTACGCGTCCTTGATGCCGTCCAGCCCGATGATCTTGCCGCCCGTCGGCAGGTCGGGGCCCGGGATGAACGTCATCAGCTTGTCGAGCGTGGCGTTCGGGAACTTCAACAGGTGGCGCAGCGCCTGGACGACCTCGATGAGGTTGTGCGGCGGGATGTTGGTCGCCATGCCGACGGCGATGCCGGTCGCTCCATTGACGAGCAGGTTGGGGAACGCGGCGGGCAGGACGACCGGCTCGCTCTCCTTGCCGTCGTAGTTCGGCCTGAACTCGACGGTGTTCTGGTCGAGCTCGTCGGTCATCGCCAGCGCCGCCGGGGCGAGGCGGCACTCGGTGTAGCGCATGGCGGCCGGGCCGGCATCGGGCGAGCCGAAGTTGCCGTGGCCGTCGATCACCGGCAGGCGCAGGCTCCAGTCCTGGGCCATGCGCACCAGTGCGTCGTAGATGGCGGTGTCGCCGTGGGGGTGGTAGAGACCCATGACCTGACCGACGACGCGGGACGA
The DNA here is from genome assembly GCF_054780035.1 of Mariniluteicoccus endophyticus. Lineage (NCBI taxonomy): Bacteria > Bacillati > Actinomycetota > Actinomycetes > Propionibacteriales > Propionibacteriaceae > Mariniluteicoccus > Mariniluteicoccus endophyticus. Next base: position 9,567 of record NZ_BAAGXC010000016.1, read on the forward strand.
CTTCACGTGGCTGCGATCGGGACGCAGGCTCATCTCGTCCATCGAGAACAGGATGCGGCGCTGCACGGGCTTGAGGCCGTCGCGCGCGTCGGGCAGCGCGCGGGAGTAGATGACCGAGTACGCGTACTCGAGGAACGAGGTCTGCATCTCGGACGAGACGTCGACGTCGATGATCTTCTCGGTGAACTCGTCGTCCACCACGTCGGTACCTCGCGCCATGCCCTCAGTCTCTCGTCGTCGTGCTGCCCCCGGTCGTCGTGCAGCGCCCCATTTTCCCGTGCGACGGCGCGACGCCGTGGGATCCGGCCCAGCGTGTCCTACGGTTGGGGCATGCGTACGCCCCTCCGCCGCTCGGCGATCCTGCTCGTGATGGTCCTACTGGCCGTGGGCCTAGCGGGCTGCGGGCGGGTGAACGGTCGGATCACGGTCCACCCCGACGACACCGCCGACCTGCGCATCGACATCAGCGCGGTCGACGACTCCGGCAAGGTGCGCGACCAGTTCAAGAAGGACTGCCAGCCCACGGTGGCGCCCAAGCCTGTCTACTACGCGAAGGACGGCCGCGTCGGTTGCCGCATCGAGGGCCGCGCAAACGCGGCGAAGATGGCGAACTTCGGCGTGCAGGTCTACACCGTCGACGGCCGGCAGCGGTTCACGTTCGCCAAGCCCGACCTCGATGCCAACGACCCCGAGGACGCGCCGATGAAGAACGCCATCGACCAGATGGTCGCGGTCGGCGAGCTCGACATGAGGGTGTCGTTCCGGGGGAAGGTCCTCAGCCACAGCGGCTCGAGCACCGTCGAGGGGCGCACGGTGGTGTGGCGCCACAGCGGTGACCTCGCCGAGGGGCTGACCGCCGAGGCCCAGGAGCCCGGCTTGCTCGACCGCACCGTCGGCGAGTGGATCGCCATCGCCGCCGCGCTGCTGCTCGCCGTCGGGGCCGTGGCCTGGGTCGTGCGCGACGTGCGCGCCAGGAGCCCGCTGGAACACCGCCAGCCCTGGGGCGGGCCGCGGTTCACGCGCCGCCGCTGACGGCGTACGCGCGCCGCCGCTGACGGCGTACGCCGGGCTCAGGCGCGCTCGGTGATGGCCTGCTGGAGCAGCGGCCACAGGCCCTGCCCGTCGGGCGCGCGCACCTCGGGGACCTCGGCCTCGCGGTCGGCCGGATCCTCCTGGTCGAGCGACTGGAGCGTACCGTGGGCGAGGACCTGCTCACCCGGCGACAGCTGGCGGATGCCGATAATGCGTACGCGGTCGGGGTGAGCCTCGGCGAACTCGCCGTAGAGCGCCGGGTCGTGCTGGCCGTCGTCGCCGATGAGGATCCACTTGACCTTCGGGAAGTCGATGGCGAGGTCGCGCAGACACATCCGCTTGTGCTCCTGCCCCGAGCGGAACCAGCCCGAGTTGGTGGGCCCCCAGTCGGTGAGCAGCATGCAGCCGCGCGGGTAGCGGTGGTGGCGGAAGAAGCGCTCGAGCGTCGGCGCGGTGTTCCACGCACCGGTCGAGACGTAGACCACGGGCGCGTCGGGGTGGTCGGCGAGGAGCTTCTCGTAGAGCTCCGACATGCCGGGCACGGCCTGGCGGGCGTTCTCCTCGAGCACGAAGGTGTTCCACGCAGCCACCAGGGGGCGGGGGAGCGATGTCGAGATCACGGTGTCGTCGATGTCGGAGACCAGGCCCCACTCCTGTTCGGGATCGATGATCTGCATGGGCACCTGGACGGGCTCCGACGAGCCCGACTGCAGGGTGATCTCGTGCCAGCCGGGCTCGAGACCCCGCACCGGCAGGCGCAGGTCGAGGTAGCCGTTGCGGTCGGTGAGCACCTCCCAGTCGGAGCCGGCGACGGTGACCGTCACCTTCTGGTTTGTCGCCGGCGCGGTCACGAAGTTGCGCCAGCCGCGCTGCTCCAGCATGGCGGCGGGTTCGGCGGCGCGCTGAGCCTCCGGCGACGGGACCTCCTCGGTCGTTCCGGGCGGGGTCAGGATGACGCGGCCGAGCACGCGGACGAACTTCGAGGAGCCGTAGCCGGTGTAGCCGATGACGCGTTCCTGCCACCCCCGACCGCGGACGGTGCGGTCGATCTGGCGGTTCAGCTTGTCCTCGATGCGCGCGGCGATGAAGGGCTTCGACATGCTGGAAACCCTAACGACCCAGCATCGGGGGCGTTCACCCCACCCCGGGTCGAGGGTCATCTAGGCTGGCATCGTGACCAGCGACGACGACGCCGCGGCGGACCCGGCGTACCCGCAGGAGTGGGAGGCCGACGTGCTTCTCTCCGACGGGAGCGCCGCCCACCTCAGGCCCATGCTGCCCACCGACGACGAGCTGCTCGTGGCCTTCTATTCGCGGGTGTCGCCGGAGTCGAAGTACCTGCGCTTCTTCGCCCCCTACCCGGTCCTGTCGGACGCCGACGTGCGCCGGTTCACCCACGTCGACCACTGCGACCGCGTGGCGTTGATCCTCACCGTTGCGGGCAACATGGTCGCGGTCGGGCGCTACGACCGCATCAGCGACTCCGACGCCGAGGTCGCGTTCCTCGTCGAGGACTCGGTGCAGGGCAAGGGCGTAGGCCAGCTCCTGCTGGAGCACCTCGCCGAGGCCGGGCGCGAGCGCGGTGTCCAGCGCTTCGTCGCCGAGATCCTGCCCCAGAACCGTCGCATGGCCCAGGTCTTCGTCGACGCCGGCTACACCGTCCACCGTGGGTACGAGGACGGCATGATCATGGTGGAGTTCCCCATCTCGCCGACGCAGAAATCGGTCGAGGTCATGCAGCGACGCGAGCACCGTGCCGAGGCCAACTCCGTGCGCCGCCTCCTGCACCCCGAGCGGCTCGCCGTCGTGGCCCCCGCCGACCGTGCCGGCCAGCTCGCGCGTTCCCTGCTGGACGGCGGCTTCACCGGCTCTGTCGTCGTGGTCTGCACCGATGACGGTCACGTCGACGGCGTCCCGGCGCTGGCGCTCGCGGACCTCGGCGAGACCAACCCCGTCGACATCGTTGTCACCTCGCTGGCCCACCACGAGCTCGGACCGGTCATCGAGCGTGCCGAGGCCGCGGGTGCGTTCGGCCTCTACGTCCTGCACGCCGGCGAGTTCGGCGGCGAGCAGAACCGCGCCGTCGTCGCCCAGGTACGCGCCGCTGGCCTGCGCGCGCTCGGCCCCGACGCGCTCGGCATCATCAACACCGCCACCGGCCTCAACGCCAGCCCGGCCCCCATGCCGCGCCGCGGCGGGATCGGCATGTTCTGCCAGTCGTCCGGCGTCGCGGTGATCCTGCTGTCGACGGCCATCGACCAGAACCTCGGTCTGGCCTCGTTCATCTCGTCGGGGCTGTTCGCCGACGTGACGGCCAACGACGTCATGCAGTACTGGATGGACGACGACGCCACGCGCCTGTGCCTGCTGTCGCTCGACCGCATCGGCAACCCGCGCAAGTTCACCCGCATCGCCCGTACGCTCGCGTCTCGCAAGCCCGTCGTCCTGTTCTCCCCGGGGCGGTCGGAGCGCGAGTCGCGTCACGGCGCGGCCCGCGGCCTCGCCCTGGCCGGCGAGCGTGCCGTCGACGCCATGTTCCGCCAGTCGGGCATCATCGTCTGCTCCCGCCGCGATGCCATGTACGACGTCGCCCAGATCCTCGCCCGCCAGCCGCTGCCGGCCGGCGACCGCGTACGCGTCATCACGAACTCGCCGGCGCTGTACGGCCACATCAAGCGCGTGGGCCGCCGCAACGGGCTGGTGTGCGACGAGGTCGTCCTCCCGCTCAGCGCGCCCGCGGAGGCGTACGCGAAGGCCGCCCGCGCCGCGCTGACCGACGGCGGTGTCGACTCGGTGGTCGTGTGCGTGGTCGACATCTTCTCCTCGACCGCCGACGCGACCCACGACGCGCTCACGGAGGTGGCACACGACGCCACCAAGCCCGTGCTGGGGGTGTTCGCCGACTTCGTCCGGGTCGCCGCGGACGACCACGACGACGACGTCGAGGGAGGCTTGCCGACCTACTCGAGCTATGCCGACGCGATCTCCGCCCTCGGGCAGGTCACCGAGTACGCGCGCTGGCGTGAGACCGACCACGGCACCGTCGCGGAGATCGACGTCGACGCGGCCGCGGCGACCGGCGTCATCGAGGGCGTCCTCGAGGCATCTCCCGAAGGCCGAACCCTGACCGCTGCGGAGGCGCGGGCGCTGCTGGACGCGTACGGCATCGAGGTCGTGCCCCGCACCCACGTGACGACCGTCGACGAGGCCATCGCAGCCGCTGCCGCGGTGGCGGGCGACGTGGTCCTGAAGGCCACCGACCCGGCGGTGCGCGGGCTGCCGGACGCCCCCAGCGTCTTCCGACACCTCCAGACCGACACGGAGGTCTTCGAGGCCTGGTGCGACCTCGGCCTCCTCGTCGAACAGCTCGGTCTGGACGTGCCCGACGGCGTCGAGCCGCAACGGCTCGCCGCGCCGGTCGTGCAGGCGATGGCACCCACCGGCGTCGCGCTGACCGTCGGCAGCCGCGAGGACGCCGGTTTCGGACCCATCATCAGCATCGGCCTCGCCGGGTTGGCCTCCGACCTCCTGGACGACGTGTCCCACCGCGTGCCGCCGCTGACCACGGCGGACGCAGCCTGCATGATCGACGAGCTCCGGGCCGCCCCCACGCTGGCCGGGCACGACGGCGCACCCGGCGCCGACCGGGCAGCCATCGAGGAGCTGCTCGGCCGTGTCGCACGGCTCGCCGACGACCATCCCCAGCTGGCCGAGGTCACGCTCACCCCGTGCATCGCCTCGGCGCAGGGCCTCGCCGTCGTCGGCGCGACCGTACGCGTGAGCCCGTCCACCGACCAACGCGACGCCCAGTCGCGCTCGCTCGAGTGACGGCCCCGGCGCGCGGCGGCCGCCGGTCGATTCGTGCAAGGATGGCGCAATGACCTCCCAAGACGCCGATCTTCTGACCGGCCTGCGTGCCGACCTCGAGAACTGCGGCTACTTCCCGGCGCTGGTCGAGGACTCCATCCTGCTGGCGCTCGGCGATGAGCCGTTCACCGACTACGTGGTCCACCACGAGCCCACGTTCAACCGTGACGAGATCCGCCGCCACCTCACCGTGCTGGTGCTCACCCCGACGCGCCTGCTCATCGGCCACACCGACGAGCAGCCCGCCGAGGGACGCGTCGGTGCCGTCCCGCAGGCCGCCTCCTCCACGGAGTCGATCGACCTCACCTCCGTCAACGCCGTCGCCCTCACCCGCGTCGTCGACCGTCCGGAGACGTTCCGGCCCGGTGCCGTCGCCGCCGAGGCGTGGCTGTCGGTGTCGTGGGGCGCGATGCGCCGCATCGACCTCGAGCCCGCCGGCTGCGCCGACCCGTCGTGCGAGGCCGACCACGGCCTGACCGGCACCATGGCCCCCGAGGACCTGACGGTCCGCATGTCGGTGGCCGCCGACGGCGCCGACAACGTGCGCCGGCTCGTGGCGTTCTCGACCGCGCTCCAACGCGTCACCGGACGCGGGACGGTGGCCACGAACGTCGGCGGCCGCTGATGGCGGTGTTCCCGCAGGAGATGGTCCTGCCTGCCTATGGGCGCTCGACGCTGTCGGACGTCCTCCCGTCGATCGCATCCCAGCTCGGCGTCCCCGGTGCCGAGGACGTGCTGGGGCTGCCCGAGGCGGAGCGATGGGTCTTGATGCTCGTCGACGGGCTCGGGGACCTCGTCCTGGCCGGTGCCGCCGCCGAAGCGCCGTTCTTGACCAGGCTGCGCGAGGGCGCGACAGCGATCACGTCGGGCGTGCCGTCGACCACCGTGACCTCGTTGACGTGCCTGGGCACGGGGCGGACCCCGGGCGAGCACGGCATGGCGGGTTACATGTGCCGCGTCCCCGAGACCGGGCAGATCCTCAACCCGCTGCTGTGGGACGTCGACGTCGCCCCCGACGACTTCCAGGCGTGCCCGACGTGGTTCCAGATGGCCGCCGCGGCCGGGGTCGCGGTCGGCTCGGTCTCCCCGGCCCGCTTCGAGGGGTCGGGACTGACGCGGGCCTCCCTGCGCGGACCGGTCTTCCACGGCATCGACGAGGCTGACGAGGACGACCGGGTAGCCAGGACCGTCGCCGCGGCCACCGGGGCCGATCGGACCCTGGTGTACGCGTACGAGCGCGAGCTCGACCACACCGGTCACGGGCTCGGCGTCGCATCACCCCAGTGGCACGCCCACCTGCGCCGGGTCGACGCCCTGTGCGCGCGGCTGCGCGCCGAGCTGCCCGACGACGTCCGCCTGGTGGTCACCGGTGACCACGGCATGATCGACATCCCGGGCCGCAACTTCCTGATCGTCGAGGACGAGCCCGGTCTGGACGCCGACATCGACGAGATCGCCGGTGAGGGCCGCCTGCGTCAGCTCTTCACCCGCCGGCCCGACGAGGTCGCCCGCCGCTACGCGGACCGCCTCGGTGACCACGCCTGGGTGCGTACGCGCGACGAGGCCATCGACGAGGGCTGGTTCGGTCCCGTGGCCGACCACGTCCGCCTGCGCTTCGGCGACGTGCTGGTGGCCCAGCGCACCGACTGGGCGCTGATGACGCGCCGCCTGCCGCGCGAGCTCGGGCTGGTCGGCATGCACGGGTCGCTGACCCCGGTCGAGATGACGGTTCCCCTCCTCGTCTCCTGACGGCCGCCCCCGACTTGGGGTTCGGAGGCGTTCCCCGGGAGGATGGGGGTCGTGGCAGATCTCGTCTTCTTCACCGGCCCCATGGACTGCGGCAAGTCGACCCTGGCGCTGCAGATGGAGCACACGCAGCGCCTCGGCGGACGCCGGGGCGAGCTGTTCACCTGCCGCGACCGGTCGGGGGAGGCTGTCATCACCTCGCGCTTGGGTCTGCAGGAGCGGGCCACCGAGGTCGCGCCCGGTTTCGACTTCTGGAAGCACGTCGTGCACGAGCTCACCCAGGGTGGGCACATCGACTACCTCATCTGTGACGAGTCGCAGTTCTACGCCCCCGAACAGGTCGACCAGCTCGCCCGCATCGTCGACGAGCTCGACCTTGACGTGTTCGCCTTCGGCATCCTCAGCGACTTCCGCACCGAGATGTTCCCCGGCTCCAAGCGGCTCGTCGAGCTCGCCGACCGCATCGAGACCCTGCAGGTCCAGCCGCTGTGCTGGTGCGGCCAGCGGGGCACCCACAACGCGCGCACGATCAACGGCAAGATGGTGACCGAAGGGAGCCAGGTCGTCGTCGGGGACACGACCGCGGCCGACACCCCGGCCGAGGACGTGCCGGAGGTGGCGTACGAGGTCCTTTGCCGCCGTCACCACCGGCGCAAGGTGAGCCGGATGGTGGCCCGGGCGACCCTCAGCCCCGACCCGTTGCCGTTCGGGTCGCCGGACCAGGAGGACTGAGATGAACGTGCTGATCAGCGCCGACGAGCTGAGTGCCGAGCTGGAGGGTGATACGCGATGCACCGCCTGCGCACCGTCGAGGACGATCTGCGGGCGGCCGGGCGGATGGAGTCGCTGATCTCGTGGACCGTGGGGGCGACGCGGCGGCCGTGACGGCCGAGGTGTCGCAGGCCGGGGCGTGACAGCCGCCCGTCGAAGCCGCTTCCTGTCCGAGGGAAGGCCGGTGGCCGGGGCTGGGCCCCGGCCACCGGTCGTTTGATCAGACCTGCGTGAGCGTGTTCGCGCAGGAGATGATGGTCATCAGCACCCCCATGATGAGGCCACCCAGATACGGGTTGCGGGTTCGCTTGAACAGGAGTCGGTCCAGCACCGCAGCGGACGAGAAGTACACCAGCAGCGGCATGAGCCAGATTCCGATGATGTTCGACACCGGGGGGTTGAGCACGACCTGTCTGGGACATCACACTTTCGCCGTTCAGGCTCGTGATCGGCGGTTGCTTGCGGGCATGAGGAACGAGCTGGTGACAGGTTCGGTTGGGCCGCGAGTGTGAGCGGCTTGGCCAGCATGACTTCGAACTCGATGGGCGTCAAGCCGCCGAGGGTGTCCTGGAAGCCGCGTGCGAGCAGTTCTGCACCAAGGTCAACGCCCGGGCTCACCGGGTCACCCGCCGGCCTCCGGTGGAATGCTCGCCGAGGAGCGTGAGCGACTGCATCCTGTCCCGGCGGTGGCACACAAAGGTGGTGATCACCCACGGTGGGCACGAGGGCCCGATCGAGTCGCCCGTCGCCCGTCGCCCGTCGCCCGTCACGCCCGCAACACCGGCGAGGCCGAGTTCCTCGCCCTCGGTGGCGCCCGCGCCGCCCGTGGCGAGGGGCTGACCAGCTATCGCCCCTGCGGCGCGACCCTCACTCCTTCGGCGCGGGTCCGCCGAACATGATCTCGTCCCAGCTGGGCACCGATGCCCGTCCCTTGCGCTTGCGCGGCTTCGGCTTGAGTCGTTCGGGCGTGGCCGGCGTGCCGGCGTCGGTCTCCTCGGCCTTCTTCGCCGAGGCTGCGACCTCCGCAGGGCTGGAGGGTCGGACCTCGTCCTCCGTGGCCGCGTCGGTGGACGCGGCAGGGAGGTTCTTCTCCACCGGGGCGGCGACCTCTTCGGCATCGTGGTCGTCGAGAGCGTCGATCAGCGAGAGCTGCTCCGGCTCGACGGGCGTGGCGGGGCGGACGGGTTCGAGGTCCGGTGCGGGCTCCGGCTCGGGGCCGATCTCCGGCACCGGGCGGGGCGCGTGGGTCGAGCTGGGCGCGGCCTCGTCACCACGGTCGGGCCGGTCGTCGGACGTCCGGCGTTCCTGGGTGGCGGGCTCCGGGGCGGTGGGCTCGGCCTCCGGCAGGTCGGACGGCTGCCCAGCCGATGTGTTCGGCTCGGATATGTCCTCGTCGGCCGGTTCGGCACCGAGGTCGTCGGACCCCGAGTAGTCGACCACCGGCTGGTCCAGCCCCGCGTAGACGTTGATCGAGTCCTCGTTGATGCCGCCGAGCATGTCGTAGAGGACGTCGAGCTCGGAGTGTCCCTCGGGGAAGACGTCGTAGGCGTCGAGCTCGGCCTCGACCTCCTCGCCGATGTCTTGGGGGCTCGGCTGGCTGGTGGGTGACCCGGCGGGGGAGTCGTCCTGGTGGGCCTCGTCGCCGGCGTCGCGCTCGTCGGTGAGGTCGGGCACGCTGCGGAGCGTCCGGGTGGGGCCGGAGACCTCGGCGTCGACCGCCTGATCGAACTGGTCGAACCGATCGAACTGGTCGAATTGGCCCGATTGATCCGGCCGGGGCGTGGGGACGGTGGGCTCGGCGTCCGGGTCGGTCTCGTCGACGTCCTCGGACACCGCACGCAGGAGGGCGAGCTCGTCGGAGTCGTCGTCGGCGACAGGGCGATTGCGGCCGGGCTGGGGACCCGTCGACGGGGAGGGCTCGCCCAGAAGCCAGCGGGCGTCGTCGTTCTGGGCCGACGAGAAGCGCCCGGCCAGGTCGAAGCCGAACAGGGCTTCGCGGTCGGCGCTGCCGGACTTGTACGCCGCGCGGACGCTCCAGCGACGGTCGGCGTTGCGCCACGCGTCCCAGTCGACGGTGTCGGGGTCGATGCCGCGCGAGACGAGCCGTTCGGCGACGGTCTGGCGGAGGTTGCGGTGTCCGTGGGTCTCGCCCCGGCGGCGCACGGCCGACGAGAGCGCCACACCGACGACGTGGGCGCGCTCGGCAAGGACGGGGACGGCGAAGGGCTCGATGCGCTCGGTGGGCACGCCCGCCTCACGGGCGACCTCGTCGAGGCTCTGCCCGGCTCGGATCCGGTCTTGGATCTCTCGTGGTCGAAGTTGGCTGTCCATCTCGATCTCCAGTTGTCCCAGTCGTGGCGTGTCCCGGCGCAGGGCCGCGACCAGTCGCGCGTCGGCCGGGACGCCGAGCTGTTCGCCGTCGTCGGTGACGACGACGAGCACCGCACCATCGGGGCTGAGGCCCAGTGGGCGCGCGATGCGCATGGCGTCCCGTTCCTCCCGACGTTACAAGAGCAGGCCCAACCTAGCGGTCGGCGGCACGCCGTGCGCGGGGTTCGGTTGTGTCAGGTCAGGTTAGCGGCCGGGGCCGTCGGCGGACACCGAGGCGCGTTCGCCAGCGGGCGTGTCGGTGGTGGTGAGAGACTCGTCATATGTCTCTGGACCCCTACGATGCCATCGTCCTGCTCTCCTTCGGGGGGCCCGAGGGCCCCGACGAAGTCGTGCCGTTCCTCGAGAACGTGACGCGCGGGCGCGGGATCCCCACCGAACGACTCGTCGAGGTGGGGGAGCACTACTTCGCCCGCGGGGGCCGCAGCCCCATCAACGACGAGAACCGCGCGCTGCTCTCGGCCCTGCGAACGGAGCTCGCCGCGCGGGGCCACGACGTCCCCGTCGCCTGGGGCAACCGCAACTGGGTGCCCCACACCGACGCCGTCATCGCCGAGCTTGCCGGCGCCGGACGCCGCCGGGTGCTGGCGCTGACTACCAGCGCATACCCCTCCTACTCTTCGTGCCGCCAATACTTGGAGGACATCGAGCGGGCCCGGGCCGCGCTCGGGTCCGAGGCACCCCTGGTCGACCGCGTACGCCACCTCGCCCATACCCCGGGTTTCGTCGCCGCCAACGCGGATGCCGTGGCCGACGCGTACGGCGCGGTCGGGCCCGAGGCTCACCTGGTGTTCGTCACCCACTCGATCCCCACGTCGATGAACGCAACGTCCGGCACCGAGCCGCGGCCCGCGGAGGGGCACTACGTCGCGTGGCACCGCGTCGTTGCCCGGCGCGTCGCCGAGTCCGTGGGGGAGCGCCTCGGGCGCACCCCGGCCTGGACCCTGGCCTACTGTTCGCGTTCGGGCCCACCGCAGCAGCCCTGGCTCGAGCCCGATGTCAACGACCACCTCGCCTCGTTGTCGGGTGACGGGGTGACCGCCGTGGTCGTGAGCCCCATCGGTTTCGTCTCCGACCACATGGAGGTCGTGCACGACCTCGACACCGAGGCGGCCGCAACGGCGCGCGAGCTGGGCCTCGCGTTCGCCAGGGCGGCGACCGCACGCACCCATCCGGCGTTCGTGGCTTCGCTCGTCGACCTCATGGAGGAGCGCGCGGCGGAGGCCCGGGGGGAGGCCGGCGACGCGCAGGTGGTCGACGGAGGGTGTTCCGGCACCTCGACGTGCCCGGCCGTCTGCTGCCCGGCGCCGGTGCGACCGGGTCGACCGACCCACCTGAGAGGCTGAAGGGCACTTGAGAATGTTCTCGTCAGATGGTGCACGCGCCCACGGGGTGTGATATCCATACGCCGGACCGACAGGCAGGACCGGGAATAATCCCGACCCTGCAGGCCGTTGTCGCCCGACGTCCCCGTTCTTCGGGGCTTGGATTGTTGAGGAAGGGGCCCCATGGCGACCGATTACGACGCACCGCGCAAGACCGAAGAGGACAGCACCGAAGACTCCATCGAGGAGCTCAAGAACCGCCGCAACGACGCCCAGTCGGGCAAGGTCGACGAGGACGAGGTCGAGGCGGCCGAGTCGTTCGAGCTCCCCGGCGCCGATCTCTCCCACGAGGAGCTCACCGTCCGGGTGCTGCCGCGCCAGGCCGATGAGTTCACCTGTGCCGGTTGCTTCCTCGTTCGCCACCGCTCCCAGATCGTGGAGGAGAAGGGCGACAAGGCCTACTGCATGGACTGTGCCGGCTGAGCACGGACAGCGCGAACCAACGACGACGGGCCCCGGAGATCGCTCCGGGGCCCGTCGTCGTCGCGGTCTCAGATCTTGAGCTTGATCGGCCGGGGGTTCGGCTCCCCCTCGACGAAGTTGGCGCGGAAACGGCGTGCGGTGAAGCGGTTCGTCATCAGCTGGACGACACCCACGCCGATCGCGCTGGCCAGCGCCCACGACAGCGCGGCGGTGAGCGGGGTGTCGGGATCGCCGGGCTCCGGCGGCTCCTCGCCGGTGGCGAGCTCCCAGCCCTTGGTGACGATCTTCTGGGCGGCGATCGTCGTGACAGCGCCCAGGACGCCGGTGTAGATCTTCCAGACCAGTCCCTGCGTGGGTCCCATGCGGGCCTCCTCGTATTGGTTCGACTACACCAACCCTACCGGGCGCTGGAGTACGCTCGCAGGGACGCCCGGACCTGGGGCGTCGGTCGAGAAGGGGTGAGTCGTGCCGAGTCCAGCGTTCCGGGAACGGCTGTCGGTGCCCGCGTCGTGGTGGGCCGTCCTCGCGGTGTTCGTCGTGTCGGTGTTCGTCGCAGGAGCATTCAGCCTCGGCCCGGCGGCCGCGGCCCTCATGACGGTCCTCTTCACCGCGGTCGCCCTCGCGGTCGTGTTGTCCTACGGCGGCACCCGCATCGTCGTGGACGACGAGGCCCTCCAGGTCGGTGACAGCCGGATCGAGTGGCGCTGGGTCGGCGGAGTACGCCATCTCGACCCCGAGGCCACCCAGCGGCGGCTTCGCACCGAGGCCGATGCCCGCGCCCACCTCGAGATGCGCAGCTACATCCGTGAGGCCGTCGAGGTCACCATCGACGACCCGGCCGACCCACACCCCTACTGGCTGGTGTCGTCGCGCCGTGCCGAGCACCTCGCCGCCCAGATCGGGGCACGGCTCCAGGAGCGCACCGATGTGTCCTGAACCGATCGCTGGGCTGGACCAGCCCGAGGTCCGCGTACGCCTGCTCGACGCCGGGTTGCCCGCGCCCTCGTACGCGCACGCTGACGATGCAGGGGCCGACCTGATGACCACCCAGGACGTCGTGCTCGGCCCGGGCGAGCGGCGCCTGGTCGGCACGGGCGTGGCGATCGAGTTGCCGCCCGGCTACGCGGCGTTCGTCCACCCGCGCTCCGGACTGGCGGCGCGGCACGGGCTGACGGTCGTCAACGCCCCCGGCACGGTCGACGCGGGCTACCGTGGCGAGATCAAGGTGTGTCTGCTCAACACCGACCTGGCCACCCCGGTCCGGCTGCAGCGCGGCGACCGCATCGCCCAGTTGGTGGTCCAGCGCGTGGCGTACGCGAGGCTGGTCGTCGTCGACGAGCTGGGCGCCAGCGAACGGGGTGAGCTGGGACACGGATCGACCGGCACCCGGGCCTTTGAAGGCGGCCCCACGAACTGACAGACTGCGATGTCGTACGCCGCGATGTCGAACCCCCGAGCGAGGAGAGGGCACCCCATGATCTTTGGGCGCAAGAAGAAGGCTTCCGACGAGGACGTCGAGACACCTGAGGTCGAGACGACCGAGGCCCTCGACGCCGACGCGGCGGACGACGAGAAGGCTGAGCCCGACGAAGCGGTCGACACGGACGACACGGAGGCCGACGAGGCCGAGGGCCCCCTGCCGGGGGCGGGCGACGACACCGACGAGGAGGCCGAGCGCTGGGCCGAGTTCGACAGGTCCCGCGACTGGCGCGAGGACGGCCCGTTCGACATCGAGGAGGTCGACCTCGACGACGACGAGATCGAGCGGCTCGACTTCGGCTCGCTGGTGATCACGCCGCTGCCCGAGTGCGAAATCCGGCTCCAGGTCACCGAGGACTCCCAGCAGATCATCGCGGCGCTGCTTGTCAAGGACGAGTCGGCCATCGAGCTGTCGGCGTACGCCGCCCCCCGCACGCCCGGCATGTGGGCCGAGATCCGCGATGAGATCATCGAGGGCACCCAGGCCGCCGGCGGCACCGCCGACTGTGTCGAGGGTCCGTTCGGCACCGAGCTCGTCCGCAACCTGCCGGTCCAGACGCCGGAGGGTCAGCTCGCGTTCCAGCCGTCGCGCACGTGGGTCGCCGAGGGGCCGCGCTGGCTCCTGCGCGGCGTCTTGTTCGGCCAGGCGGCGATGACCGACGAGCACGACGACGACCTGGTCGGCCCGTTCTACGACGCGTTCTGCGATGTCGTCGTGCGCCGTGGCGACACCCCGATGCCCGTGGGTGACGTGCTCGCCCTCACCCTCCCGCCGGAGCTCCAGGCCGCCCAGCAGCAGGCCGACGCCGAGCAGGCCCAGGCCTGACCGTGCCCGGGCTGTTCGACCGTCTGCGTCGCCTCGGTGCCGTCGAGGCGGCCCCGGCGCGCCCGCCCGAGCCCGACCCTGACGCACAGCCGGTGCGCTCGTGCACCGATCGCAGCGTGGTGACGGTGCGGGGGGAGCTGCGATCGGTCACGCCCAGCCTTGAGGCCGAGGCGCCGCGGCTCGTCGCGGAACTCGACGACGGGTCGGGCTCGGTGACCATCATCTGGATGGGCAGGCGGACCATCGGCGGCATCGCCGTCGGCAGCATCCTCGAGGTCGAGGGCCGCGTCTCGTGCAACGGAACCGTCCGCAAGATCTACAACCCGCGCTACCGCCTGCTGCGCATGGACGCCTGACCCGCGTCCGGGCCCGCGCGCAGGTCAGAGCGGGAGGTTGGTGTTCTGCACCACCTGCGGCGTGACGCCCTTGGGTGACAGCCGGTCGGCCAGCTCGCGTTCGTGGGCGTCGCTGGTGATGAACAGCAGCTCGTCGCCGGGGCGGAACACGATGTCCTTCTCGGGGGCGCTCGCGCGCCCCTGGGAGATGATCGCCACCAGGATGGCGTCGCCGGGCAGGTCGACCTCGTCGACGCGTCGCCCGATGACCGGGTTGTCCTCGGGGAGCGTCAGCTCGACGAGGTTGGAGGTGCCGTTCTCGAACGTGAACAGGCGGACGAGGTCGCCGACGGTCACGGCCTCCTCTACAAGGGCGCACATCAGCCGCGGCGTCGACACCGCCACGTCGACGCCCCACACCTCGTCGAACATCCATTCGTTGCGGGGGTGGTTGACCCGACCCACGGTGCGCGGCACGCCGAACTCGGTCTTGGCGAGCAGCGAGTGGACGAGGTTGGCCTTGTCGTCACCCGTGGCGGCGATCGATACGTCGCACGAGTCGAGGCCCGCCTCCTCGAGCGAGGTCAGCTCGCAGGCATCGGCCTGCAGCCACTCCGCCTGGGGCACGCTGTCGGGCTTGATCGAATTGGGGTCGCGATCGATCAGCAGCACGTCGTGGCCGTGGTCGATGAGCTCGCGGGCGATGGAGCGGCCGACGTTGCCGGCCCCGGCGATGGCGATTCTCATGGCTTCTCCTGGTGCGGGTCAGCGGTTGGCGCGGGTCAGCGGGCGGGTGGGGCGCCGAGGATGGCCTCGACGTCGCCGACCCGATCGGTCTCGACGGCGACGTACGCGAGGTCGCCGTCCTGGAACAGGGTGCCCGGTTGGGGCACGAGCCCGGTGCCGGTGCGCAGCAGGAACGGGATGGGCGTACGCGCGGCGTCCTGCATCGACCCGACCGTGCGACCGACCCAGGCCGGGTGGACGCGTACCTCCATGAGGCGGACGTGGCCGGCCTGGTCGCGCCAGACTGGCTCCGAGCCCTCGGGCAGGAGCCGGCGCAGGACCTTGTCGGACGCCCACTTCACCGTGGCGACAGTGGGGATGCCGAGGCGCTCGTAGACCTCGGCGCGGCCCGGGTCGTAGATGCGGGCGCACACGTTGTCGACGCCGAACGCCTCCCGCACGACGCGGGCGGCCAGGATGTTGGAGTTGTCGCCGCTGGAGACGGCTGCGAAGCCGTCGGCGTGCTCGATCCCGGCGTCGATCAGGATGCCGCGGTCGAAGCCAACGCCCTTGATCGTGCGGCCCTGGAAACCAGGGCCGAGACGACGGAACGACTCCGGGTTGGTGTCGATGATGGCCACGCTGTGGCCCCGCTTCTCGAGGCTGCGCGCGAGGCGTGAGCCCACGCGGCCGCAGCCCATGATCACGATGTGCACGGTGCTCCTTCGACGAAGATCCCGACCGACGCTACCGCAGCGGGCGTGCCCGCGTCGCCACAGCGCCTACAGTGGCGGCGTGACCTCCATCCCGCCCGGCGAGCTGCTTGGACCCGTGATCATCGAGAGCGTCGCCCACGGGGGCCACTGCGTGGCCCGGCACGACGGGCGCGTGCTGTTCGTGCGCCACGCCCTGCCCGGCGAGGTCGTGCGCGTACGCGTGACCGATGCCTCCCAGGACCGTTTCTGGCGCGCGGACGCCGTCGAGGTCGTCGAGCCCGCTGCTGGCCGTGTCGAGCCGGCGTGCCCGGTGGCCCGGCCGGGCGGCTGCGGGGGCTGCGACTTCCAGCACGCCGACGCCGCCACGCAGCGCGGGCTCAAGCGGGCCGTGGTCGCCGAGCAGCTCGAACGCATGGCGGGGGTGGTCTGGGACGGCGACGTCGAGGGGGTCGCGCCGGTGACCGGCTGGCGTACCCGCATGAGGTACACCGCGACGGGCGACGGAGAGCGCCCGCTGGGCCTGCGGGTCCACAGGTCCAGCCGCGTCGTCACGGTGCCGGAGACCGGCTGCCTCATCGCGAGCGGTGAGCCGGGGACGCTGCCCGCACTCGGCCCGGGGACGCCCGTGTCGGTCGTCGACGCGGCCTCGGGCGCCGTGACCCTCGTCGGCGACGACGACGCCGTGGTCACCGAGCGGGCCGACGGACGGCCGTACTCCGTCGATGCCCAGGGCTTCTGGCAGGTCCATCCGCGGGCCGCCGACACGCTCGTCTCCGCCGTCGTGGCCGGGCTGGAGCCGCGGGCGGGGGAGAGGGCGTTCGACCTCTACTGCGGTGTGGGGCTGTTCGCCGGCGCGCTCGCCGATCGGGGCGCCCAGGTCTGGGGTGTCGAGGGGAACCGGTCCGCGATCGCCCACGCGCGTACCAACGTCCCCGGTGCGAGGTTCACCGCCGGGCGCGTCGAGCAGGTGCTCAACCGGATGCCGCGGCGCACCGATCTGGTGGTGCTCGACCCGCCGCGCGCCGGCGCGGGCAGGAAGGTCGTGACCGCGGTGGACGCACGCTCTCCGCGGGCGATCGCGTACGTCGCGTGTGACCCGGCGGCGCTGGGACGTGACCTGGCGACTTTGCTGGGGCTCGGCTGGCGGATGGACGGGTTGCGGGCGTTCGACCTGTTCCCGCAGACCCATCACGTGGAGTGCGTGGCGATCCTGCGGCGATGAGACGACGGCCGCGCAGGCGTGCCGAATCATCAAGAAGTTGGCCCTGGAAGCCCATCCAGGCGGGTCTGGGGTGAACTTTTGGCTGATCTGGCACGCACGTGGCCTCCGACGAGGACCCCGCGCAGATCGACGGGCGCGCCGCGGGCGTGATCGATCTGCGGCGGCGTGCGGGCGCGAGGGTCACGGTCACACCCCCGCCCCGGCCGCGTCGGGGCGAACGGCAGGATGGGAGCCGACGCCCCGCTCCAAGGAGGACCCATGACCGATGCCGCCCCCGTCAAGATGGCCGTTCTCACCTCGGGTGGTGACGCGCAGGGCATGAACGCCGCGGTCCGCGGAGTCGTCCGGACCGCCCTGAACCTGGGGGCCGAGGTCCACCTCGTCCACGAGGGGTTCCAGGGGCTCGTCGATGGGGGAGAGGGCATCACCAGGGCCGACTGGGACGACGTGGGCTCGATCCTCCACCGCGGCGGCACGGTGATCGGCACCTACCGCTCCAAGGACTTCCGCGAGGAGTGGGGGCGACGCAAGGCGGCCCTGCACCTGCTGAGGGCGGGGATCGACCGCCTCGTCGTCATCGGTGGCGACGGCTCGCTGTCGGGCCTCGACCAGTTCCGTCAGGAGTGGCCCGACCACGTGGCGGCGCTGCGCGACGCGGGCGAGATCGACGCAGAGACCGCCGAGGCCCACCCGATGCTGATGATCGCCGGCATCGTGGGGTCGATCGACAACGACCTCGTTGGCACCGACACCACCATCGGGGCCGACTCGGCCCTGCAGCGCATCGTCGACGCCATCGACGCGCTGGGCTCGACCGCGGCGTCCCACCAGCGCGGGTTCGTCGTCGAGGTCATGGGACGCCACTGCGGCTATCTCGCACTGATGGCCGCCATCGCCGGACCCTGTGACTTCGTCCTGCTGCCCGAGTCCCCGCCCGCCGACGGCTGGGAGCAGCGCATGTGCGCCGAGCTGCGTCGTGGCCGGGCCGCCGGACGACGCGACTCCATTGTGATCGTCGCCGAGGGCGCCCAGGACGCCTCCGGCAAGCCGATCACCGCCGAGTACGTGCGCGGCGTCATCGAGGCCGAGCTCGACGAAGACACACGCGTCACGATCCTGGGCCACGTGCAGCGGGGCGGGTCGCCGAGCGCCTTCGACCGGTGGATGTCGACCTGGCTGGGCTACGCGGCGGCCCACGAGGTGCTCGAGGCCACGCCGGAGTCCACCGCACACGTGATCGGCGACCGGTTCAACCGAATCGCGAAGGTCCCGCTCATGGAGGCGGTCGAGCGTACGCGTGAGGTGCCGCGACTGATCGCGGCCGGTGATCACCAAGCGGCGATGGCGATGCGCGGTGGCTCGTTCACCGAGCTGTTCGACATCTTCACCAACATGTCTGAGCCACCCGCGGTCGAGGCGCCGGCCGACGCGAAGCGCATCGCGATCGTGCACGCCGGCGGGCTGGCACCGGGCATGAACGCCGCGGCCTTCGCCGCCGTAAGGCTCGGGTTGGAGCGCGGCTACCAGATGCTGGGCGTCAACGGCGGGTTCCCGGGCCTGCGGGACGGTCGCGTACGCGAGCTGTCATGGGGTGACGTGGAGGGCTGGGCGCCCTTGGGTGGTGCCGAGCTGGGCACCCGGCGGACGATCCCGCCGGTCGAGGAGCTCTACCCGATCGGCCGGACCATCGAGGACCAGCGCATCGACGGGCTCCTCGTGATCGGCGGCTGGAACGCCTACCTGGCGGCGAAGCTCCTCCACGACGAGAAGGGCCGCTACCCGGGGTTCCGCATCCCGATCGCCTGCATCCCCGCGAGCATCGACAACAACCTCCCTTTCTCCGAGACGGCCATCGGCGCCGACACCGCGCTGAACGAGATCGTCGGGTGCATCGACCGCATCAAGCAGTCCGCGTCGGCGTCGAAGCGGTGCTTCGTCGTCGAGACCATGGGGCGCCACTGCGGCTACCTGACCCTGATGGGTGGGCTGGCCGGGGGCGCCGAGAGGGTCTACCTCAACGAGGAGGGCGTCACACTCTCGGACCTCGTCGAGGACTGCCGCAAGCTCAACGAGGGATTCCGCAACGGGCGTCGTCTCCACCTCGCGATCCGCAACGAGGAGGCCAACCCGCTCTACACGACCGACTTCATGGCCCGTCTTTTCGAGGAGGAGGGCGGCGACCTGTTCGACGTCCGCCAGGCCGTGCTGGGTCACCTCCAGCAGGGCGGGAACCCGACCCCCGCGGACCGGGTGCTGGCCACGCGCATGGTGGCGTACGCGCTGGAGCGCCTCGACGCCGAGATCGCCAGCGACGAGCCCGGCTCGTTCCACGTGGGGCTGGTCGAGGGGCGGGTCCAGTCCCGAGGGATGGACCGGATGTTCGATGACGCCGACACCGTCGTGCGCCGACCGCGCAACCAGTGGTGGATGGACCTGCGGCCGGTGATGCGGGCGGTCGCCGAGCAAGATGCGGTGACCGCTCCCGGCAGGTGAGGCGGACCTAAGTGACGTGGCGCGGGCACGGGGGAGCAGACTTGTCTTGATCCTGACGTGATATCTTGACGTCAAGAGATTTTGCGCGGTGACAGCGCCGCCGAAGACGAAGAACGAGCCCAGGAGCTGAGCGCATGAGTGTCAACAGTTTTGGAGCCAAGGCCAACCTCGATGTGGCCGGCACGACCTACGAGATCTTCCGGCTTGACGCGGTGGAGGGTTCCGAGAACCTCCCCTACAGCCTGAAGGTGCTGCTGGAGAACCTCCTGCGCACCGAGGACGGCGCGAACATCACCGCCGACGACATCCGTGCGCTCGCCCAGTGGGACGAGAACGCCCAGCCGTCCAAGGAGATCCAGTTCACCCCGGCCCGCGTGATCATGCAGGACTTCACCGGCGTCCCCTGTGTCGTCGATCTGGCCACGATGCGCGAAGCCATCACCGACATGGGTGGCGACCCCGAGAAGGTGAACCCGCTCTCGCCTGCCGAGATGGTCATCGACCACTCCGTCATCATCGAGGCCTTCGGCACCCCGCAGGCGTTCCAGAAGAACGTCGACATCGAGTACGAGCGCAACGAGGAGCGCTACAAGTTCCTGCGTTGGGGCCAGACCGCGTTCGACGACTTCAAGGTCGTCCCGCCGGACACGGGCATCGTCCACCAGGTCAACATCGAAAAGCTGGCGCGCGTCATCTTCCCGCGCGAGGTGAACGGTGTCCTTCAGGCCTACCCCGACACCTGCGTGGGCACCGACTCCCACACGACCATGGTCAACGGCCTCGGCGTCGTGGGCTGGGGCGTCGGCGGCATCGAGGCCGAGGCGGCGATGCTCGGCCAGTCCGTCTCGATGCTCATCCCGCGCGTCGTGGGCTTCAAGCTCTCCGGTGAGCTCAACGACGGTGTCACCGCCACCGATCTGGTCCTGACGATCACCCAGATGCTTCGCGAGCACAAGGTCGTCGGCAAGTTCGTCGAGTTCTATGGTGAGGGCGTTGCCTCGATCCCGCTGGCCAACCGCGCCACGATCGGCAACATGAGCCCCGAGTTCGGTTCCACCATCGGCGTCTTCCCGATCGACGAGAAGACGGTCGACTACCTGCGCCTCACCGGCCGCGACGAGCAGCAGATCGCCCTGGTCGAGACGTACGCCAAGGAGCAGGGCCTCTGGCTCGACACCACGCGCGAGGCGAAGTACTCGGAGTACCTCGAGCTCGACCTGTCGACGGTCGTCCCGTCGATCTCGGGACCCAAGCGTCCGCAGGACCGCATCCTGCTGTCCGACTCGAAGAAGCAGTTCCGCGCCGACGTCAAGAACTACGCCAAGGAACTCTCGGACGAGGCCGGCCACGACAAGACCGTCGCCGACTCGTTCCCCGCCTCTGACGCCCCGGCGTCCAACGCCGACACCGAGGGCGAGAAGGTCGGCGTCGCTGGCCTGGTCGAGAAGGCCATCGAGGTCGCCGGTGACGTGGTGGGCGCTGCCCGCAAGCTCGTCCCGGGCCGCCCGTCGAACCCGACCGAGGTCACGCTGTCGACCGGGGAGACGTTCACCCTCGACCACGGCGCCGTCACCGTCGCGTCGATCACCTCGTGCACCAACACGTCGAACCCGTCGGTCATGATGGCCGCTGGTCTCGTCGCGAAGAAGGCCGTCGAGAAGGGCCTGACCCGCAAGCCGTGGGTCAAGACCACGATGGCTCCGGGCTCGAAGGTCGTCACCGACTACTACGAGAAGGCTGGCCTGTGGCCGTACCTCGACAAGGTCGGGTTCAACCTGGCCGGCTACGGCTGCGCGACCTGCATCGGCAACACCGGCCCGCTGATCCCCGAGGTCTCGACCGCGATCAACGACAACGACCTCGCCGTCACCGCGGTGCTCTCGGGCAACCGCAACTTCGAGGGGCGCATCTCGCCCGACGTCAAGATGAACTATCTGGCCTCGCCGCCGCTGGTCGTCGTGTACGCCCTCGCCGGCACGATGGACATCGACCTCGCCACCGAGCCGATCGGCCAGGACGAGCAGGGTAACGACGTCTTCATGGCCGACATCTGGCCATCGACCGACGAGATCCAGGCCGCCATTGACGGAGCGATCGACTCGGAGATGTTCACGCGCAACTACGCCGACGTGTTCGCCGGTGACGAGAAGTGGCAGTCGCTGCCGACGCCGGAGGGCAAGACTTTCGAGTGGGCCGAGGAGTCGACCTACATCCGCAAGCCCCCGTATTTCGAGGGCATGCCGGCAGAGCCCACCCCGGTCACTGACATCACCGGTGCCCGCGTGCTGCTCAAGCTCGGCGACTCGGTCACGACCGACCACATCTCGCCGGCCGGCAACATCAAGGCCGACACCCCGGCCGGTCAGTACCTGATCGAGCACGGCGTCGCGCCGAAGGACTTCAACAGCTACGGTTCGCGCCGCGGCAACCACGAGGTCATGATGCGCGGCACCTTCGCCAACATCCGTCTGCGCAACCAGATCGCCCCGGGCACCGAGGGCGGCTACACGCGTGACTTCACCCAAGAGGGTGGCCCCGTCGGGTTCGTCTACGACGCCTCGGTGAACTACCAGGCCGCCGGCACCCCGCTGGTCGTCCTGGGCGGCAAGGAGTACGGCTCCGGCTCGTCGCGCGACTGGGCGGCCAAGGGCTCGGCGCTGCTCGGCATCAAGGCCGTCATCACCGAGAGCTTCGAGCGCATCCACCGCTCGAACCTCATCGGCATGGGCGTCCTCCCGCTTCAGTTCCCCGAGGGCGAGTCGGCCGACTCGCTGGGCCTCACGGGTGAGGAGACCTTCGACATCGCGGGTGTCTCCGAGCTCAACCAGGGCGTCACGCCCAAGACCATGAAGGTCACCGCGACCGCGCCCGACGGCAAGGTCACTACGTTCGACGCGGTCGTCCGCATCGACACGCCGGGTGAGCGTGACTACTACCTCAACGGCGGCATCCTGCAGTACGTGTTGCGCAACATGGCCAAAGCCTGATACTCAGCCATAGCAGCACCCCAGAGGGGCCTCGGGTTCGCCCGGGGCCCCTCGTGCGTCCCCTGAGGCTGACCTCAGCGCAGCGACGATGTCGGGGTGACGGCGCCGTGGAGTCGACCCCGCCCATGATGGGTCGTGGCGGGATCAGCGGCGCGCGATGAACAGGGCGAGGCCGAGATTCGCGGCGCACTCCACCGCGCAGAACGCCCAGAACGCCACCGTGTCGGCGGGCAGGGCTGCCGCCAGAGACCCCGGGCGGAACGGCAGCGCGTGGCCCACGACGGCCGGCCAGACGCTCCCGAACCGGTGCGCCAGAGCGCTCAGCGGCAGCGACCAGAAGGCGATGCCCACCAGCGAGGCAACCATCTCCCGCACGGGCATCTCGCCACGGGCCACGAACATCCCGAGCTGGGGGACGTGCCACAGCATCCACAGGACCGCAACGAGCGCTGCGGTGGGCCAGATCCCGGACCCGAGCGTCCGGGGGAGCAGGCCGCGCCAGACGACCTCCTCTCCCAGCGTGCTGATCGAGCCCACGACGAGGTAGAGGGGCAGGGCGAGGAGCGCGGCGCCCACCAGCGGCAGCGGCTTCATCTCGACCCAACCGAGCCACGTGCCGAGAAGGACCACGGCGAAGGTCACCGCGAGCAGAGACGCAACCGCGGTCAGCATCCCGGCCAGCACCGTGCGCCAGCCCCCGGTACGCAGACCCCACAGGGTCGGCAGGTCCCGCAGGCTCCGCGGGCGGAGGACCAGCAGGGCGACGAGGGACGCGAGGCCGGGGATCCATCGCCCGGCGGCGGTCAGCCACTCGGGGTAGGCGGTGGCGGGGTCGAGGAACGGGACGGTGGCGGCGACGATGCCGACGAAGGACAGTGCGAGGGTGAGGGCGGCCAGACGGGGCAGGCGAGGAGTAGCGTCGGTGATGGCCTCGTGCGCGACGATCGGTGCGGTGGTCATGGCCCAGAATCTAGGTGGCCGCGGTGCGCCCCGGGACCGTTCCCGGGGTCGCCCTCGGGAACGGTCAGGGTGCCATCGGGGGGAGTCCCGTCACCCGGCCTGCAGGGCGGCGCGAATGCGGATCGCATACCCCTCAGCCTCGCCGTCGGCGTACCGTGTCCGCGGCCAGAAGAAGCCCTTGAGGCCATCGCCTTTCGTGCGCGGGACGACGTGGCAGTGCAGGTGCGGGACCGACTGCGAGACGCGGTTGTTCATGGACACGAATGTGCCGGTGCAGCCCAGGGCCTCGACGACGGCGGTGGACACCTGCTGGACGTGTTCGAAGAAGGGGCCGACCGACTCGGCCGGCAGCGTCATCAGGTCGTCGACGTGGGCGAGCGGGCACACCAGCACGTGGCCTTTGAAGAGCGGGCGGTGGTCGAGGAAGGCGATGACGTGGTCGTCACGGAGCACCTCGACGACCTCGAGGTCGCCGCGGACGGCGGCACAGACGATGTCGTGGTCCATGCACCGAGTCTCCCGCAGACCGCCTTCTGTGAGCACGCGTGATCATCATCACGCCGTATGTGGGTCTCACTCGCCGTGCCCAGGGGTCAGGCGGTCCTACGGTCGTCGGTGACGAAAGGAACACCCAATGGCAACACCGCACGACGAGCCCAAGGACTTCCACGACGGCGACCACGACGGTCTGCAGCGTGGCTTGACGAGTGCCCAGATCTCCATGATCGGTCTGTCAGGTGCGCTCGGCACCGGCCTGTTTCTGGGCTCGGGATCGATGATCTCCGTGACCGGCCCGGGCATCATCGTGTCGTACGCCCTGTGCGGCCTGCTCGCCCTGGTCATCGTGTTCGCGCTCGCAGAGATGACCGTGAAGCACCCGGTCGCCGGAGGGTTCGGCGCGTCGGCCCACGCGTACCTCGGCCCGCTCGGGGGCTGGATCGCCCGCTGGAACGTGGCCGTGACGATGTGCATCGCGGTCGGCGCCGAGGTCGTCGCGTCGGCGAGCTATCTGACGTTCTGGTGGCCCGAGGTCAACCTCGGGCTGGCGACGGTGATGTTCTCGTTGCTGCTGGTGGTGATCAACATCCTCGCGGTGAAGATCTACGGCGCGTCCGAGTACTGGTTCTCGATCATCAAGGTCACGATGGTCGTCGTCTTCATCCTGCTCGGTCTGGTGCTCATCGTGGTCGGCCTGCCGTCACGCCCGGCGACGGGGTTCGGCAACCTGACCGAGCACGGCGGCTTCGCGCCCAACGGTTGGGGCGCGATCCTGGTCGGCGCGGTCATGGCGATCTTCTCGTTCGGCGGCGCCGAGAACGTCTCGCTCACCGCGGCCGAGTCCTCGCAACCCGAGCGGGACATCCCGCGTGCGGCGCGCGCCATGATCTTCCGCCTCGTGCTGTTCTACGTGGGTGCCATCGCGATCGTCGTCACCCTCGAGCCGTGGACGGTCTCGGCCCAGGGCGACGGCACCGTCGCCAGTTCCCCGTTCGTGCGGGTTCTGGCCGCCGCCGGCATCCCGGCCGCCGCCGGCATCATGAACTTCATCCTGATCACCGCGGCCATGTCGTCGGGCAACGGATGCCTGTACGCGTCTTCGCGCATGCTGCACTCGCTGGGTCAGCAGGGGATGGCCCCGGCGGCCGTCGGCCGGACGACGCGCACGGGCGCCCCGCGCAACGCGGTGCTGCTCGCCACGATTGGCATGGCCGTCGCGTCGGTGCTGGCGATCGTGCGTCCCGACGACGCGTTCCAGATGCTCTTCGGCGTGCTCGTCTTCGGTCTGTGGCTGACCTGGCTGATGATCATGTGCACCTATGTGGCCTTCAAGGTGCGTCGCGCGCGGCTGGCCCTGCCCCGGGCGTCCATGACCCTTGCGGCCCCGCGTCTTACCGCTGGGATCGCGATCGTGGCGCTGGTCGCGGTGGGCGTGAGCCTGGTCTTCATCGAGAGCCTGCGCGTGGCGTGGTTGGCGGGGCTGCCCTACTTGGTGATCCTACTGCTCGCCTACGCCATCACGTCCAGCCGCCGGGGCGGCTTCCCCCGCGACGGCGTCCTGGCCGACGAGTTGGCCGAGCGGGAGGACCGACCGCGGTGACGCCCGGCGTCCACCCGGTTGGAGCGCCATTGAAAACTGTCGGACCCATCACCTAGCATCGAACACGAGTTCGAATCCGAGGAGGGGTCATGACACAGCTGGCGATGCGGCGGGGGAGCCGACGCGACGACGAGTTGGCGAGCGCGATCTACGTGCCGCCGGGCTGGCCCGACGAGGTGCGCCCGCCGGGCGCGCCCGACTGGGAGGCGACGGCGACCGCGTGGCTGTTCGACCAGTGCCCCGCAGACTTCCGTGCCTACCCGGTGCTGCGACGTCATCCGGTCGTGCTCGCCGGGTTCGCCGCACGGTTCGTCGAGAGCCAGATCGAAGCGACGAAGACGGGGCTCGCCGGGGTGCGGGCGAGCCTGGGCGACCACGTGCCGCCCCAGGTCGTCGACGACGCCGCCGAGGCCTGGCAGCGAGAGTCGGCCCATCTCGTACGCGTCCGCCGAGGCGTCGCGCTGGTCGAGGAGGCGTTGCGCGGCAAGGTCTTCATCCGCCGCCTGTAGGGGCGGGGATCGTGGTCGTACGCGACCCGTGGCCGACCACGACCGCCGGCTGACGACGTTTTGGGGGCGAACCCCCTAAACTGGCCAGCATGCCCTTGTTGGACCGGATCGGTGAGCCGAACGACCTCCGCGCCCTCGACCGCATTCAGCTCGACGAGCTCGCGGCCGAGATCCGTGCGTTCCTCGTCACCAATGTCAGTCGCACCGGAGGCCATCTCGGCCCCAACCTCGGCGTCGTCGAGCTGACGATGGCGCTCCATCGCGTCTTCGACTCGCCGCGCGACCCGTTCATCTTCGACACCGGTCACCAGTCCTATGTCCACAAGATCCTCACCGGTCGGCGTGAGATGTTCCCGACCCTTCGACAAAAGGGTGGGCTCTCCGGCTACCCGAGCCGTGCCGAGTCCGAGCACGACTGGGTCGAGTCGTCGCACGCGTCCTCGTCGCTGTCGTGGGCCGAGGGGCTGGCGAAAGGTCTCCACCTGCAGGGCGCCGACGACCGCACGGTCGTCGCCGTGATCGGTGACGGCGCACTGACCGGCGGCATGGCCTGGGAGGCGGTCAACAACATCGCCGTCCAGAAGGACCTTCCGCTGGTCATCGTCGCCAACGACAACGGTCGCTCCTACACGCCGACGGTGGGTGGTCTCGCCGACCAGCTCACGGGTCTGCGGACCGACCGCCGCTACGAGCAGACCCTCGACGTGCTCCGCCAGACCGTCACGAACACCCCGGTGGTCGGCAAGCCTGCGTACGAGTGGCTCCACGGCCTGAAGATCGGCCTCAAGGACGTCCTTGCACCCCAAGGCCTGTTCGCCGACGTCGGCATGAAATATGTGGGGCCGATCGACGGCCACGACATCACCGCGCTCGAGCGCGCGCTGCGACAGGCCAAGAACTTCGGCGGCCCCGTGATCGTCCACGTCATCACCGACAAGGGCCGGGGCTTCAAGGCCGCGGAGGAGCACGAGGAGGACCGCTTCCACTCCGTCGGCAAGATCGACGACGTCACCGGCGAGCCCCTCTCCGCGACCGTGACCCGCACCTGCACTGACGTCTTCAGCGAGCAGATGGTCGAGATCGGCCGCCGCCGCAAGGACGTGGTGGCGATCACCGCAGCGATGCTGCACCCCACGGGTCTCCACCGGTTCGCAGCGGCCTTCCCCGACCGCACCTTCGACGTCGGCATCGCCGAGCAGCACGCGGCGACGTCTGCCGCCGGACTGTCGGCCTCCGGCCTCCACCCGGTCGTCGCCGTCTACTCGACGTTCCTCAACCGGGCCTTCGATCAGGTCCTGATGGACTGCGCGCTGCATCGACGGGGCGTCACGTTCGCCCTCGACCGCTCGGGTGTGACGGGCCCCGACGGCGCGAGCCACAACGGCATGTGGGACATGTCGATCCTGAACGTCGTGCCGGGCATCCATCTGGCGGCTCCCCGTGACGAGAAACGCCTGCGCGCGGCGCTGGACACGGCCGTCGAGATCGACGACGCCGTCTCCGTCGTGCGATACGGCAAGGACCTGCGTCCGGACGTCGAGCCCGTCGACTGTCGCGACGGCCTCGACATCCTGCGCCGTGACGAGGACGCCAGCGTGCTCGTGGTGGCGTACGGGCCGATGGTCGAGACGGCGCTGGAGGCGGCCGACCGCCTCGCCCAGCATGGCATCGGGGTGACCGTGGTCGATCCCGTGTGGGCGCTCCCGGTGAACCCGGCCCTCGCCGCCCTGGCCGTCGACCACGACCTCGTTCTCTCGATCGAGGACTCGGGCCTCGTGGGGGGCATGGGCGCCCGTCTGTCGCAGGAGTTCCGCCGCCGGGGCGTGTTCACGCCGCTGCGCGAGTTCGGCATCGAGCAGCGCTTCCTCGACCAGGGCTCCCGCTCGGAGATCCTGGCCGAGCTGGGCCTGACGGCCCAGGACATTGCACGGGCGGCCACCGAGACCGCCCTGCGCGAGCGCGAGTCGTCCCAGCTCTGAGCCCGCTGAGAAAGTCGACATTTTCGGGGACCCCCTCCCGCCGCGTCCGACGCGTACGGCAGACTGGTGAGCCACATCACGACGCGGCCACGGCCGCGGGACGGAGGGTTCCCATGACGGAAAACCAGCAGCCCCAGAGCATCGAGACCGAGCCGAAGGGCACGCCCGACGTGCCGACCGAGCCGGCGGCTCCCCAGGCGGCCCCCAGCGGTGCCCCGCTGACCGACGAGGAGAAGAAGCGCGTACGCTCCGCCGCCATGATGGCTGGTGCCCTCGTGTCGGGTGCCGAGCCCGGCTTCTTCGACGCGCTCAAGGAGTCGATGGCCGCCGGCAAGGCGCTCCAGAGCGCCACGCCGGAGATTCAGGACATCATGAAGGCCGGCGGCCTGCCCGACATGCCGAAGGCCCAGGACAAGGCCGGCCTCGAGACCGCCGTCCTCGCCGAACTGACCGCCTCGAAGCAGCTGCTGGCCGCCAAGTCGCCTGCACTGGCCGACGGCTTCCGCGCCTTCGTCCTCCAGTCGGCCCACGACGTCGCCGAGGCGGCCAAGGGCAACTCGGGCGTCGAGCAGGGCGTGATCACCAAGATCGAGCAGGCGCTCGCCTGATCCACGAACCGTGGGCGCAGGGGACCGATGGGTCCGGACTCGGTCGATGACGACGGACTGCCTGCCTCAGAGCGTCCCCCGGTGCCGGTACGGGCACGCGCGTCACCGTCCGTCTCTGCCGGTCCGGGCCGTGCGAGGGATACAACCTGGCAGGGGAGCAGCGCTTCGACAACGTCGTGCGGGTGGCCGCACGGCCCCGCCGAGTGGGATCGTTGGTCGATGAAGCCGTTCCCGCCCCTTCTGGTCGTGGGCCTTGCCCTGACCGCCTGCATCCCCGTCCCGGCCCCGACGCCCACCCCTACCGCGACGCCGCCGACCGGGACCTCCATCCCCTCGCCCACCGCAGAGGCCACGCGTACGCCGTCCGGCACGAGCACGGCCACACCCCCCAAGCCGAGGGGGCTGACGTTGAAGCCCGGTGTGACGAGGAAGATCGAGATCGGGACGACCAACTCAAGCATCGGCGGCCGTTGGGCGGTCGTGGTCGAGCCTGACCCGGCGATCGCCACGGCGAGGATCACCACCGGACCCGGACCCGCCAACCCGCCACCCGGCGGAGACACGCGCCCAACCTACGTGGAGGTCACGGCCACGGGCCCGGGAACGACCAGCCTGAGCTACCAGTACTGCTCGAGGCAGGAGACCTCGGTGCCGTGCGAGGCCGGGCGCGGCACCAACACCGTCCCGGTGGCCGTCGACATCACCGTCAGCTGAGAAGCACCCGGGAATGACGACGGCCCGGCACCTCGGGGGTGCCGGGCCGTCGCGTACCAGGGGTGATCAGGCCGGGAGGCTGGCCACGCCCTTCGGCAGGAACCGCTGCCCGTTGACCTTCTCGGACGTGCCGCGACGGTCCAGATAGGGCGTGATGCCACCGGCGTGGAAGGGCCAGCCGGCACCGAGGATCATGCACAGGTCGATGTCCATCGGGGCTGCGACGACACCCTCGGCGAGCATCAGCCCGATCTCTTCGGCCAGCGCCTTCTCGGCACGCTCGAGCACCTGCTCGGCGGTCGACGGCGAGTCGCCCTGCACCAGTAGGCCGCGTACCTGCTCGGGGATGAACGGGCGGCCTTTCTCGTCGCGGTCGTAGACGCCAGGGAGCTTGGCCTCCACGATCGCCTGCAGCGACTTCGACACCGGGAACCGCTCGCCGCCGAAGGCGCCGTTCAGGGTCTCGGCCACGTGGAGCGCGACGGCGGGGCCGACGAGCTGGAGCAGCGTGAACGGGGTCATCGGCAAGCCGATCGGCGCCAACGCCTGGTCGGCGAGCTCGAGCGGGGTGCCCTCGTCGACGCACGCCATGACCTCGCCCATCAGGCGGGTCAGGACGCGGTTGACGACGAACGCGGGTGCGTCCTTCACGCCGACGGCGTTCTTCTTCAGGCCCTTGGCGACGACGAACGCCGTGGCGAGGGTCTCGTCGTCGGTCTTCTCACCGCTGATGATCTCCAGCAGCGGCATGGCCGCGACGGGGTTGAAGAAGTGGAAGCCGACGACACGCTCGGGGTGCTTGAGCTGCGACGCCATCTCGGTCACCGACAGCGACGAGGTGTTGGTGGCCAGGATGCAGTCCTCACGGACGTGCTCCTCGACGCCGGCAAACACCTTCTGCTTGACGCCCATCTCCTCGAAGACGGCCTCGATGACGAAGTCGCAGTCGCCGAAGTCGGCCTGGTCAGTCGTCACCGACACGAGCGCCTTCAGGCCGTTGGCCTTGTCGGGGGAGATGCGCTTCTTGGCCAGCAGCTTGTCGATCTCGCCGTCCACGTAGGACTTGCCGCGGTCGGCGCGCTCCTGGTCGAGGTCGGACATTACGACGGGTACGCCGAGGCGGCGGATGAACAGCAGCGCGAGTTGGGAGGCCATCAGACCGGCGCCGACGACGCCCACCTTGGTGACCTTGCGGGCCAGCGACTTGTCGGGTGCACCGGCGGGCCTCTTCGCGCGGCGGTTGACGAGGTCGAACGCGTACAGGGACGCGCGGTGCTCCTCGGTCATCACCAGGTCGGCGAGGCCCTGGTCCTCGTTGCGGTAGGCCTCGGCGCGGTCCATGGTGCGGGCAGCGGCGATGCAGTCGAGAGCGCGGTAGGGGGCCGGGGCGGCGCCGAAGACCTTGCCGTCGGCGATCTTCTTGCCGGCCTCGAGCGCTGCGACCCAGGTCTGCTCGTCGCGCGGAATTTCGGGTCGGTCGACCGTGATCTCACCCTTGACGACACCGGCCATCCAGTCGATCGAGCGCGCCAGATAGTCGGCGCCCTCGAACATGGCGTCGGCCAGACCGGCCTCGAGCACCTGCGGGGCGTTCATCATGCGGTTGTTGTTCATCGCGTTGCCGATGATGATCTCGACGGCCTTCTGGGGACCGACGAGGTTCGGCGTCATGTAGGTGCCGCCCCAGCCGGGCAGGATGCCTAGGAAGACCTCGGGGAACGCGACGGCCGGAGCCGAGGCGCTGATCGTGCGGTAGTGGCAGCTCAGGCACACCTCGAAACCACCACCCAGCGCCAGGCCGTTGATGAACGCGAAGGTCGGGACCTTCGACTCCGACAGCTTGTAGAAGGTGCCGTGGCCGACCTCGGCGACCAGGCGGGCCTGGTCGTGCTCGGAGATCTTCGCGATCTGCGACAGGTCGGCGCCCGCGGCGGTGATGAACGGCTTGCCGGTGACGGCGATGGCGACGATGTCGTCGCGCGACTGGGCGGCGTCGATCGCCTTCGACAGCTCGCGCAACGAGCCGGGGCCGAACGTGTTCGGACGCGTGTGGTCGAGCCCGTTGTCGAGCGTGATGAGCACCGCCTTGCCCGCTCCGCGGGGCAGGTCGATGTCACGGGCGAGCGCCTTGGTGATGACCTCGCCCTTCTCTCCGGTCTCCGCGTCGCCGGCGGTCATGTCGGCCGCGCGGGCGAGCATGGCGTCGAAGTCGTCGTACATGGTCAGGGAGTCCGTGCTCTGATCGGTCATGCCTGCTCTCCGTTCCAGTTCGGGTTCTCCCAGATGACGGTGCCGCCCATGCCCAGTCCGATGCACATTGTGGTGATGCCGTAGCGGACCTGCGGGCGCTCCCGGAACTGCCGGGCCAGGTGGATCATCAGGCGTACGCCGGAGCTCGCCAGCGGGTGGCCGAGCGCGATGGCTCCGCCGTAGGGGTTGACGCGCTCGTCGTCCTGCGCGATTCCGAAGTGGTCGAGGAAGGCGAGCACCTGGACGGCGAAGGCTTCGTTGATCTCGAACGCGCCGATGTCGTCGATCGTCAGGCCGGCCTTGGCCAGCGCCTTCTCGGTCGACGGGACGGGGCCGACGCCCATCACGGCCGGGTCGACGCCGGCGAAGGCGAAGCCGACCATCTTCATGGCGACCGGCAGCCCGAGCTCCTCGGCGACCTCACCGGAGGCGAGGATGCAGGCCGTGGCGCCGTCGTTGAGGCCGGCGGCGTTGCCCGGGGTCACGTGGCCGTGCGGGCGGAACGGGGTCTTCAGCCCGGCCAGCGCCTCGACGGTCGTGCCGGGGCGCGGCGGCTCGTCCACCGTGGCCAGGCCCCAGCCGAGCTCGGAGGAGCGTACGCCCACCGGGACGAGCGACTCCTGGATGACGCCGTCGGCGTACGCCTTCTGGACGCGCTCCTGGCTCATCACTGCGTACTGGTCGCAGCGCTCCTTGGTGATGGCCGGGAAGCGGTCGTGGAGGTTCTCGGCCGTCTTGCCCATGACCAGCGCGTCCTCGTCGACGATCTTCTCGGCGATGAAGCGCGGGTTGGGGTCGGCGCCCTCACCCATGGGGTGGTTGCCCATGTGCTCGACACCGCCGGCGATGACGACGTCGTACGCGCCGAAGCCGATGCCGGACGCGGTCGTGGTCACCGCCGTCATGGCGCCCGCGCACATGCGGTCGATGGCGAAGCCGGGCACCGACTTGGGCAGCCCGGACAGCAGAGCGGTGGTGCGGCCGATGGTCAGGCCCTGGTCGCCGGTCTGCGTGGTCGCCGCGATGGCGACCTCGTCGACCCGCTCGGCGGGCAGCTCGGGGTGGCGCCGCATCAGCTCACGGATGCAGTGCACCACCAGGTCGTCGGCTCGGGTCTCCCCGTAGAGGGACCCGGCCTTTCCGAAGGGGGTTCGTACGCCGTCGACGAAGACGACTTCGTGGTTCTCACGTCGCATGCGGGTGATGTTACTCATAAGTAGGATCGCGACGGAAGAGTCCGGAGGCGCGCGTCTCGCGGACCGGTGGCCGCTCTTTTTTATTTTTGTGCGCCCGGGTCGTCAGGCCGGGTCGGCCAGCGCGTCGTGCAGACCGGCCACGGTGAGCTCCCGCTGCCACGGCCGCGCTTCGTGCGCCGCCAAGAAGGCGTCCACCTCGTCGCGGGTGGTCCGGCTGTCCTTCTCCCAGGCGAGGCGTCGCCAGGTGTCTGGGGTCAGCAGGTTCTCCGCGGGCATCGTGTGCTCGTCGGCCAGCGCGTTCATGACCTCACGCATGCGCTGGTGACGGGCGAACCGTTCCGGGTGGCGGTGTTCCCACGAGCGCGGGGGCGGAGGCCCGTCGAGCGCGGTGTGGACGGGCGGGAGGTCGGCCCTGGCGAGCGCCTGCGCACGGTCGACCGCGGCCATCCAGTTCGTCTCGTAGCGCTTGGCCGAGCGTCGCTGGAAGCCCGGGTGGGCTCGCAGCGTCGCGCGGGAAAGGTCCTTGGCCGCGGCGACCTCGGAGATCGCCCTGTCCTGCAGGATCTTGCCCGGTGAGCGATCGAGGCGACGTGCGATCTCATCGCGCGCGTACCAGAGCTCACGGACGACCGCCATGCCGACGGGGGTGCGTACGCCGTGGATCCCGGACGTGCGTCGCCAGGGATCGGTGCGCTCCACGGGCGGCCGGGCCGCCTTCTCGGCGAGGTGTGCGAACTCCTGCCGCGCCCACTCGGACTTGCCGGCCTCGTCCAGGTTGGCGGCGACCTTCTCGCGCATCTCGATCAGGAGCTCGACGTCGAGCGCCGCGTACGTCAGCCAGTTGGCGGGCAGGGGGCGGTTGGACCAGTCGGCCGCCGAATGCTCCTTGAGCAGGCGTACGCCGAAGTAGTGCTCCACCAGCGCACCGAGCCCCACGCGCGGCAGCCCGAGGAGCCGCGCGGCCAGCTCGGTGTCGAACAGCGTCCTGGGCACCATGCCCACGGCCGCGAGGCACGGGGTGTCCTGGCTGGCGGCGTGGATGATCCAGTCGGCGCCGGCGATGGCGTCGGCGAGCTCGTGGAGGTCGGCCTCGGCGGCATCGTTGCCGGGCCCGTCTGGTCGGAAGGCAACGGGGTCGACCAGATGGGTGCCGGAGCCCTCGCGGCGCAGCTGGATGAGGTAGGCGCGGGTGGAGTAGCGGAAGCCGTGGGCGCGCTCCGCGTCGACGGCGACCGGTCCGGTGCCTGCGGCGAGCGCCTCGACGGTGGCACGCAACCCTTCCGGCGTGTCGACGACCGCGGGGGTGCCGTCGGCGGGCTCGGCCAGGACGGGCAACTCCTCGACCGGCTCGGTGTCAGCGGGGGCGGCGTCGTCGCCGCGGGGGGTCATCGGTGGGATCCCCGCCGCGACGGCATCATGACGACGCCCGGGGGCAGCGGGGGGAGGCCGGCGGTGGTGCACAGGAGGTCGCCCCAGGCGGCGAGATGGGCGTCGATGCCGGAGCCGTCCTCGTCGAGGTCGGGGGTCCAGGACGCCCGGATCTCGATCTCGGCGCGCGCCGGGTCGTCCGACATGCCGCCGAACGACTCGGAGTTCACCGAGGTGACCGTGCCGGACGGCACCTCGTAGCGAGCGCCGTGGGCGTCGAGCGCATCGATGAGCCACGACCATCCGACGCTGGCGAGCAGCGGGTCGACGACCATCTCGGGCTCGACCTCGGCCTTCGCGTACGTCACGCAGCGGAAGGTGCCCTGCCACGACTCGTTGCCGCGCGGGTCGTGCAGCAGCACCAGTCGACCATTGCCCACCTCGACCTCGTGGGTCACGACGTCGGCGGTGAGCGCCGCCGCGAACGGCGCGATGCGCTGGGGGGCGGGCATCTCCTCGATCGAGAGCTCGGGTCTCCAGGCGTGGCCCTCGATGTCGGCGACGACGCGGCGGAACGCCCGAGGGACCATCAACGAGTCAGTGTGTGCGGCCACCTGCTGAGCGTACGCACAAAGGCCATCCCCGGCCCGTGAGGCGCGCCGGGCGGCGGAGCGGGTGGGAGGGGCACCGGCGCGGAGACCTGTGGGAGCGGGTTCGTCGGTCGGACGTGCCAAGATGTGGGGCGTGAATGAGACGACCCCCACCGCCAGCCCGCTCGTCGATGCCGCCCGCGGCGTCCAGGGGGACCGCGTGGCGGTGTGGTTCATGCGCCAGGCGGGTCGGTCTCTGCCCGAATACCGCCAGGTCCGTGAGGGCATCGCCATGCTGGACGCCTGCATGCGTCCCGACCTGGTCTGCGAGATCACCATGCAGCCCGTGCGACGCCACGGGGTCGACGGAGCGGTCTTCTACTCCGACATCGTCGTCCCCCTGAAAGCGGCCGGGGTCGACCTCGACATCGTCCCCGGGCGCGGCCCGGTCATCGGCCGGCCGGTCCGCACGCGGGCCGATGTCGATGCGATCCCGCCGCTGACCGTCGACCAGCTGGGATTCGTCACCGAGGCGGCCCGCCTCGTGGTCGCCGAGCTCGGCGGTGAGGCCGCACCGGTCCCGCTGCTCGGCTTCGCGGGTGCCCCCTTCACGCTGGCCAGCTATCTCGTCGAGGGCGGGCCGTCGAAGGACTACGCCGCGACCAAGGCGATGATGCTCGGCGACCCCGACACGTGGCACGCGCTGTGCCAGCGCCTGGCCGACATGTCGGCGACGTTCATGGAGGCCCAGGTGGCCGGGGGAGCGCGGGCGATCCAGCTGTTCGACTCGTGGGCCGGTTCGCTGTCGGCGCGCGACTACCGCACGTACGCGATGCCGCACGCCTCGACGGTCCTCGACCGCCTGGCCGCAACAGGCGTCCCCCGGATCCACTTCGGCGTGGGCACGGGCGAGCTGCTGCCGCTGATGGGCCAGGCGGGCGCCGAAGTCGTCGGCGTCGACTGGCGCATCCCGCTCGACGAGGCCAACCGTCGTCTCGGCGGGCGGTTCGCGCTGCAGGGCAACCTCGACCCAGCTGTCCTCGGGGCGCCCTGGGAGGTCGTGGCCGACCAGGTGCGACGGGTCGTAGCCGAGGGCGCCAGCGCTCCCGGTCACATCTTCAACCTCGGTCACGGCGTCCCGCCGTCGGCGGACCCGACGGTGCTCACCCGTGTCGTCGAGCTCGTCCACGACGAAGGACCGGCGCTGCGCAGGGCCGCGCTGGATCAGAAGAAGGAGCAGGAATGAGCGACCACCAGTCCAACGCCAGCCGCCTCAAGGAGATCAACGCCTCACAGCGCTACACGATGTGGTCGGTCTTCCGCCGCACCGAGATCGTGGAGGCTGGCCTCGCCGATGACGCGCTCGCCGCGTTGGAGCCGCTGACCGGTGGCGACAGCGACCTTGTCGTCCGCGGGTGGTACGACGTGGCGGGGCTGCGCGCCGACGCCGACCTGATGGTGTGGTGGCACGCGCCGGAGTACGAGACGATCCAGCAGGCATACCACACGTTCCGTGCCACCGCGCTGGGCCGCACCCTCGAGCCGGTGTGGTCCCAGCTGGCCGTCCACCGCCCGGCCGAGTTCAACAAGTCCCACGTGCCGGCCTTCATGGCTGACGAGCGGGTGCGCGACCATGTCTGCGTCTACCCGTTCGTGCGCTCGTACGAGTGGTACCTGCTGCCCGACGAGGAGCGTCGTGCGCTGCTGGTCGAGCACGGCTCGATGGGCCGCGACTACCCCGACGTGCGCGCCAACACCATGCAGTCATTCGCACTGGGCGACTTCGAGTGGATCCTTGCCTTCGAGGCCGACGAGATGGGCCGCATCGTCGACCTGATGCGCATCCTGCGCGCCTCGGGCGCCCGTCGACACGTACGCGTCGAGGTCCCCTTCTACAGTGGACGGCGCCGGGAGCTGGGCGAGATCGTCCGTTCGTGGCGCGGCTGAGCCGACCCGCGGCAAGGGGCCGCCCCCACGACGACGACCTAGAGACGACCTCGAGCGGACAGTGGCATCAGCCGCGCTGAGTGGGTTCCAGCGTCATGGCGATGGAGTTGATGCAGTAGCGCAGGTCGGTCGGCGTGTCGTAGCCCTCACCGGCGAAGACGTGACCCAGATGGGACCCGCACGAGGCGCAGCGCACCTCGACGCGAGGCCGGCCGGGCAGCGAGTCGTCCTCGACATAGACGACGCGGTCCTCGCCCAGCGGCGAGAAGAACGACGGCCAGCCGCAGTGCGACGAGAACTTCGTCTCGGAGCGGAACAGTTCCTCGCCACAGCCCTTGCACCGGTAGACGCCCTCGGTCGTCGTGTCGGTGTACTCGCCGACGAACGGAGCCTCGGTGCCAGCCCGGCGGAGCACGTCGAACTCCAGGTCGGACAGCTGCGCGCGCCACTCGGCCTCGGTCTTGAGGACCTTGGGGGTGAAGGGCTGCTTCTCGTTATCCTGGCTGGTCATGCCTCAATGGTAGGCGCACCCCCTAGGCTGACCGCATGGCGACCAAATCCGTTGAGGTCGAGGTCGGGGAGCGCGTCGTACGCGTGTCGAGCCCCGACAAGGTGTATTTCCCCGAGCTCGGGATCACCAAGCTCGACGTCGTGACCTACTGCGTCTCCGTCGGCGAGGGGCTGCTGGCCGCGCTCTTCCAGCGCCCGACGACGATGGAACGCTGGCCGGGCGGCGTCCAGCCCGGGATGAGGCTCACGACCCGGACGGGTGAGAAGGGGGAGGCGTTTTACCAGAAGCGCGTGCCCAAGGGGGCCCCGGAGTGGGTGGAGACGGCGACGATCCGCTTTCCGAGCGGCCGGACCGCCGACGAGGTCTGCCCGACCGAGGTCGCCACCCTGGCGTGGATGGCCAACCTCGGAACGCTGCGCTTCCACCCCTGGCCCGTGCGGATGGCCGACACCGAGGTGGTCGACGAACTGCGCATCGACCTCGACCCCCAACCGGGCACCGACTTCGCCGACGCGGTCGAGGCCGCGTACGCGCTCCGGGGGGTGCTCACCGACGCCGGGCTGGAAGGCATGCCCAAGACCAGCGGCGGCCGCGGCGTGCACGTGTTCGTCCCGATCCGGGGCTGCTCGTTCGTCGAAGGACGCCATGCCGTGCTCGCCCTCGGCCGCGAGCTGGCGCGCCGCATGCCTGAGAAGATCACCACGAGCTGGTGGAAGGAGGAGCGGGGCGAGAAGATCTTCGTCGACTACAACCAGATGGCGCGCGACCGGACAATCGCCTCCGCGTACTCCATCCGGCCGGTGCCCGAGGCACGCGTCTCGGCCCCATTGACGTGGGACGAGCTCGGCGATGCCCGACCCGACGACTTCACGGTCCGCACCATGCCCGTCCGCTTCGCCGAGCGGGGCGACGTCTGGGCGCCGCTGTATGCGCAGGTTCCGGGCTCGATCGAGACCGCGCTGGAGTGGTATGCCCGCGACGAGGCCGCCGGTGAGGGCGAGGCGCCCTATCCGCCCGAATACCCGAAGATGCCCGGCGAGCCGAGCCGCGTGCAGCCCAGCCGGGCACGCACCGTCGAGGACCGGACGAGCTGACCCAGGGGGTGGGGCTGCCGCCCCGGCAGGGCCGCGTACGGCAGACTTGAGGGATGGCGAAGACCGAAGAACTCGACCTGCGCAGCCTGCTGCGCATCCCGCAAGGCCCCGTCGACATGGCCGATCTCGACCCCGGGGCGAAGCCCGGTTATCCCGGCAAGGGCAAGGAGGACGCGGCCGACGCGACCGCCGGGATGGCCGACGAGCTGTCTGATCTCCAGGAGCGGTTGTACGCACAGGGCCGTACGGGCGCCGAGGACGCCCAGAGCGTCCTGGTGATCCTGCAGGGTATGGACACCTCCGGCAAGGGCGGCGTGATCCGTCACTCGATCGGGCTGGTCGATCCGCAGGGCGTCCACCTGAAAGCGTTCAAGGCGCCGTCGGCGGAGGAGCGCAGGCATGACTTCCTCTGGCGCATCCGCAAGGAGCTTCCGGAGCCGGGCATGATCGGCATCTTCGACCGCTCCCAGTACGAGGACGTGCTGGTCGTGCGCGTGGACTCGCTGGTCCCCGAGGCGCAGTGGCGCAAGCGGTACGACCAGATCAACGAGTTCGAAGCCGAGGTCGTCGCCTCGGGCACGCGCGTCATCAAGTGTTTCTTGAACGTGGGTCACGACGAGCAGAAGGCCCGCCTCCTCGAGCGGCTTGAGAACCCGGAGAAGTATTGGAAGTACAACCCGGGCGACGTCGACTCCCGCTCGAAGTGGCCAGCCTACATGGAGGCGTACGCCGAGCTGCTGGAACGCTGCAACCCGGACTCCGCGCCCTGGTACCACGTGCCCGCCAACCGCAAGTGGTATCGCAACTGGGCCGTGACGCGGCTCCTGCTCGAGGAGCTGCGCGACATGGACCCCCAGTGGCCCGGTGCCGACTTCGACGTCGAGGCCGAGAAGAAGCGCGTCGAGGCAAGCTGACGGCCGGTCCAGCTGACCGACGGCGAACGGGCCGGGCCGCTCCGATGAGCGGGACCCGGCCCGTTCTGTGTCCGTGGGCTCAGGCTCCGACGACGTGGAGGTGGCGTCGTGCGGGCGTCTCCTCGGTGGCCTCGGCGAAGCCGAAGTCGAGCAGGTCCATCGAGGCGACCGCGTACCTGCCCCAGGCGAGGTCCATCACCGGTTCCTCGGCGCCGAGCGGGGCGGCCACGGCGACCGCGCCGGCCCGCAGGGCCGCTCGCGCCTGCTGGGTCCAGGCGTCCCCCGGGGTGAGGAGGAACGAGCCCACCGCGATGTGGCGCCGGCCCTGGGCACGCAGCGACGCGATGGCCTGGGTCATCGACGGCCCTGACTCGTGGGCGGACGCGACGACGACCGGCAGGCGGTGGTGGAGCGACCACTGGCGGGCGCGTCGGGCCATGAGGCTCTGGCTGCGCTGGTCGGTGGCACCTTCGGTCGCCAGCACGAGGCCGTCGAGCTCGGTGACGTGGCGCGCGGCGAGCGCGGAGCGGAGGCGCGCATCGACGATCGTGAGCAGCGACGCCTCGGGGCCGAGGGGGCGAGCCACGGTGAACGAGATCTGCGGGTGGGAGGCGCGCACCTTCTCAACCATCGCGTCGATGGGGGGAGAGTCGGCGAAGACCGACGAGAGGTTCAAGGGGACGAACACGACCTCGCGGACATCCTGCCGGGCGAGTCGCGAGATCACCTGGGGGCCCGACGGCGGGCAGTGATCGAGGAAGGACACGTGGACGCTCACCTCGCTGCGCATCGACTGCATGCCTACGCGCAGGGCGTGGACGATCTCGGCGACCTTCGGGTCGGCGGAGCCATCGGCGAGCAGGATGAGCGCGGGAGCGGTCATGGTCGTGCCTTTCGCAGTGCATCGGGGTGCGTCGGCAGGCACGCGCCCGCGGACGACACCGTGTGGTGTGGGCCGGCAGCAGTGCCGGTTCGGGCGGTCAGCCCCTTGTGGGGGTCGGTGATCCTCGGGCAGCGGGGTCACCGCGGCGGCCAAGGGCTCGATGCCCCGAGTGAATCCCCCTCTGGGGGACCACATCAAACCGGATATCACTATCTGAGATAAAATCTCGAATAGTGGGATTTGTGAACGGCTGTCACGTCGAAGTTGCGGGTTGGTCACGTTTGTCCATGGGTGTTGGGGGGTGCTATGAATCCTCCCGGGGAAGGGAATACGCTCATCCCTATGAGCGGTTCGCTGGATCGTTCAGTGAACTCGGAGGCGGGCGATGACGGCCGACATGGCACTGCGCACCCAGGGCGAGGAGTCATTCCCGTCCGGGACGCTCCAGCGCGGCCTCGCGATCCTGGCCCATCTCGGCGCCGGCGAGGCGCCCACCGTCGTCGAATTGATGGAGCGCCTCGACCTCAGTCGCAGCGCCACCTTTCGCATCCTCGGCGTCCTGCGTGACCACGGTCTCGTGCGATGGGACTCGTCGTCCAGTGCCCGCATCACCCTTGGTGACTCCGCCATCCTCCTCGGGATGACCGCACTGGCGCAGTCGGACGTCTGGGAGGTGGCGCACAACCTCATCCGCGCGCTCGCCGAGGAGACCGGCGAGGCCGCCCTGATGGCCGTCGTCGACGGGGGAGAGGTCGTCTACGTCGCCCACGAGGACCGCAGCTCCCACGTGGTGGGGGTACGCCGCCTCCTCGGCGTACGCCGGCCGATCGAGGTCACCTCCCTGGGCAAGGCGTACGCGGCCGCGCTCCCGCCGGCTGATGTGGAGGCACTGATCCCCCTCCTCGGCTTCGTGCCGGGCACGCCCACCACCCTCACCGACGCCGCCTCCTTCCGCGCCGAGCTGGCCGCGACCCGCGCCCGGGGCTACGCCATCGACGACGGCGAGCAGGACCCCGACGTCATGTGCTTCGGCGCGGCGATCCTCGACCACCGGGAGATGCCCGTCTACGCGATCTCCATCGCCGGGCCGCGGGAACGGATCGAGCCGCGCTCGGCCGAGCTGAGCGCCCGGGTCATGAACACCGCCCGTGAGATCAGCCTGCGGCTCGGCTGCCCGACGACCGCGTACACCGCCAGACCTGTCACACCGAACATGCAGGACACCACGAAAGGAAAGTCATGAAGAAGTTCGCCACAGCTGTCGGCGCCCTTGCTGTCGCGGGCGCCATGACGCTCTCGGCATGTGCGCCCGGCGCGCAGACCGAGGCCCCCACCAAGCAGGACGAGGGGGACAAGACCCTCACCTACCTGTACTTCACCGATGGCCCCGACGAGCAGGCGACGCGCAACCTGGTCAAGAAGTTCGAGGAGAAGACCGGCGCGAAGGTCAACATCGAGATCGTTCCCTTCGCCAACCTCGAGCAGCAGCTCCAGGCCCGCCTGGCCGGCGGCAACGCGCCCGACGTCGCCCGCCTCGCGGCGGTCACGCCGTTCAAGAACGACCTGCTCAACCTCAATGAGACCCAGAAGGCGGCCCTCGACGGACAGTTCCTTGACGGCTACAAGGCCATCACCCACAACGGAGACGAACTCATCGCCGCGCCCAGCGACCTGACGATGAACGGTCCGCTGGTCAACGCCGCACTGTTCCAGAAGGCCGGCGTGCCGCTGCCGACCAAGGAGAACCCCTGGAAGTCGTGGGACGAGATGGCCCAGGCTGCCCAGAAGGTCAAGGAGGCGAACAAGACCGAGTACGCCATCGCGATGGACGTCTCCGGCCACCGCATCTCCACTATGCTGGCTCAGTACGGCACGACGCTCTACTCGGCCGACGGCAAGTCGGTCGCGTTCGACGAGGCCAAGGGTGCCGAGGCCATCAAGAAGTTCAACGACCTGAACCAGTCCGGGGCCATGCCGAAGGATCTGTTCATCCAGTCGGGCTCCAAATACAAGGCCGCCAACGAGATCTTCCTCGCCCAGCAGACCCCCGTCTACATCTCGGGCAACTGGCAGGTCGCGGCGTTCCAGAAGACGGCCCAGTTCGATTGGAAGGCCGTCCCCAACCCGTGTCAGGCCAACTGCGGTGGCTTCCCCGGTGGCAAGTTCATGGCGGCGTTCAAGCAGTCGAAGAAGCAGAAGCTGGCCGCTGAGTTCATCGCCTTCATGAACAGCAAGGAGTCGCAGGAGCAGATGTCGGCCGAGGCCAACTTCCTGCCGACCCGCAAGGACCTCATCTCCAGCGGCGTGAAGTACACGACGCGCGCCGAGGACATGGACGTCTTCCTGAGCGATGTGTCGAAGACCTCGGATGCGGCGTTCGGCACGGCGTACTCCCCGGCCTTCTCGGGTGCTGCCAAGACGGTCCAGAACGAGCTGTCGGCTGTGCTGGCGGGCAAGGGCACCCCTGAGGGAGCCGCCGCCAACATCAAGGCCGGCGCGGACAAGGCGCTGAAGGATGCCACGAAGTGACGTGGACGCCCCGGTGAAGGCCGGGGCCCAGGCGGCGGCGCCCAGGCGCCGCCGCCGCATCTTCACGGCCAAGAACGTCGCGCCCTACCTGTTCGTGCTGCCGAACATGCTGATCTTCGGGCTCTTCACGATCTACCCGGCGATCAACATGTTCAACTACTCGCTGTACGACTCGAACAACGGACGCACGTTCAAGTGGGTCGGTACGGCCAACTACGCCGAGCTGCTCACCAGCGACGAGTTCGGCCGCGTCTTCCTCCACACCGTCATCTTCACCGTCGGCTTCGTCGGCCTCACGGTGATCCTGTCCACCCTGTTCGCGGTGCTGCTGAACGACGCCTTCCCCGGGCGCTCGTTCTTCCGCTCGGTGCTGTTCCTGCCCTCGCTGCTGTCGGCGGTCGTCGTCGGCCTGCTGTGGGGTTGGATCCTCGACCGCGGCAACGGCCTGCTCAACATCATGCTGGGCTCGTTGGGCCTGCCCCAGCCCGGCTGGTTGACGGAGGGCCGCCTGACGCTGTTCGTCATCGTGCTCGTGGCGCTGTGGATGCACACCGGCTTCTACACGCTCATCATGCTGTCGGGACTGCAGGGCATCGACCCAAACGTCTACGAGGCAGCCAAAGTCGACGGCGCGACCGGCATGCAGCGGTTCTTCCAGATCACGTGGCCGCTGCTGCGCCCGACGTCGCTGGTCGTCTTGATCCTGTCGACGATCTCGGGCTTCCAGTCGTTCGACTTCATCTACACCCTCACCGGCGGCGGCCCGGTAGGCGCGACGACGCTGATCGTGCAGTACATCTACGAGGCAGCCTTCGACAGCCCCATCCGGTACGGCCTCGGCTTCGCGGGCGGCGTGATCCTGTTCCTCTGCGTCTTCGCGTTCACACTGATCAACTTCTTCAACGGACGTCGGCAGGAGGCGGCATGAGCACCACGGCCAACATCCCGGACGAGGTGGCGGACAAGCCCGCAAGAAAGGAACCGACCTGGACGGGCACTCAGCGCAACAAGCCCCCGGCCACGTGGTCGGTCATCCGCTACGTGCTGCTGGTGGCGATGGCGATCATCGTGCTTGCCCCGCTGGTCTGGACCGTCCTGTCGAGC
Organism: Mariniluteicoccus endophyticus; assembly: GCF_054780035.1. Lineage (NCBI taxonomy): Bacteria > Bacillati > Actinomycetota > Actinomycetes > Propionibacteriales > Propionibacteriaceae > Mariniluteicoccus > Mariniluteicoccus endophyticus. Next base: position 53,217 of record NZ_BAAGXC010000016.1, read on the forward strand.
TTCAAGTCGCAGGCCGAGCTCGGCATGATCCCTCCGCGGGTCCTGCCGGAGAGCTTCGCGCCGACGAACTACACCGAGGCGATTGAGACGTTCCGCTTCTCCACCTACCTGAAGAACTCCGTCATCGTGACCGTGGGCGCGACGCTGCTCACGGTGATCGTCAACACAATGTGCGCGTACGGGCTGGCGAAGTACAACTTCCGAGGGCGCAACTTCCTGTTCCTCCTCGTGCTCGCCACGATCATGGTGCCGCTTCAGGTGATCCTGATCCCGGTCTACCAGGTGGCTGCCCAGCTGGGCTTGGTCAACTCCTACCTCGGCCTGATCATCCCGCCGGCGGCGACGCCGACGGGGGTGTTCCTGCTGCGTCAGTTCATGCTGGGGCTGCCGGACGAGCTGATCGAGGCGGCACGCGTCGACGGGGCGGGCGAGTTCCGCACGTTCCTGCGGGTGATGCTGCCGCTGTGCGGGCCGCCCATCGCGGTCGTGACCATCTTCTCGGTGATGTGGCGCTGGAACGACTTCCTGTGGCCGCTGATCATCAGTCAGAAGGAGGCCATGTACACGCTCCCGGTGGCGCTCGCGCAGTTCAACAGCCAGGAGACCGTGCCGTTCAACTACATCCTGGCGATGTCGGTGGTCTCGATGATCCCCGTCATCATCATCTTCCTGTTCCTCCAGCGTCAGATCGTCACCGGCATCGCGAGCTCCGGCCTCAAGTGACGTCCTGATCCGAAGGAAGACCCTCCCCTGAGAAGGAAGTCCCGGTGAGCAACGAGGTCGCACGACCCGATGACCATCCGGCCTCCGGGCGGACGGTCCACGCGCTCGACGAGTGTGGGACCGTCCGCCACTGGCTGGTCAGCCCCGCCTGGGAGGTGCCCGCTGACGACCTGGACGAGGTCCTGGCCGCCGACGGCTCCCCTTGGCACGACACCGAGGCGGGGCTGGGCCGCTGGGTCCTCACCAACGGCCCCGACGTCACGCCCTGCAAGGAGGCGTTGCACGCGCGGCGCCCCCTCGGCGACGACCCGCCGACCGGCGCCCCGGAGGCCGGGGGAGAGGTGGCGTACCACTGGTCCGGACACGACCTGAGCGGGACGTGGGCGCGCCTGCATACCAGTGCCGACGGGCTCGTCGACTGGAGCCAGTTCTGCTTCACCCCCGTCTACCGCATCGCGGCCGCCACCACTGTCCTGGAGGTCGATCAGGCCGACCGGCGTCGTCTGCTGATCGCGTCGACGGGCCCGTGGCGGGCTTACCTGGGTGGGCGGGAGGTGGCCGCGAGTGACACCGTCACCTACATGGAGCCGGCAGAGGTGTCGGTCGACGTCTTCCTGCCCTCGCGCAGCAGCGTGCTCACCGTCGTGAGCTGGCAGGTCGCTTGCCGCGAGTGTCGCCATGTGCTGCGCGTACGCGTGGCCGGCCTCCCCGTGCGCGTGGTGCTGCCGTCGCCGGGGGCGGACGAGTGGGAGAGCGCCGTCGCCGAGCGTGCCCTGGCGGCCGTGGGGACCGACGGCTGGGGAAGCGACGACGGCTGCGTACGCCTCGTCGGGCCGGACGGTCTCCGGCTCGCCGTTACCTCCGAGGCCGGTGAGGACGTCGTCGAGCTCGTCGACGGCTGCGCCAGCCTCGACTGCGTCCAACCACAGGCCAGTGGCCTGCTGGCCCGGTTCGGCTCAATCCAGGTACGCCTGGCCGGTGCCGACCCGGTCCGCGTACCCGTCCACGTGACCTTCCCGGTCGGACGGCTGCCACAGCGTCACCGGGACGCCCCCGAGGGGGAGCCCGAGGCGTGGCGGCGGGAGTTCCTCGAGCACGCGTCGGTCCGTGGCGGCGTGGGCGGGGCGCTGTCCGCCGTGGCCCTCGACCCCGACCGGGAGGTCACCCCTGACGACGTGGCCGACGCGCTGCGCATGGTCCGCTCACGCTGCGACTGCGCCGACTTCGAGACCGTCGGGCTCGTCAACCTCCTGCACCGGGCCAGACGCTGGGCTCCGGGCCTGCGCGAGGACGTGCTCGACGCGCTGGCCGACATGAAGTACTGGATCGACGAGCCTGGTCTCGACGCCATGTGCTGGTTCACCGAGAACCACCAGCTCGTCTGGCACACCGCCGAGCTGCTGGTCGGCCAGCTCTTGGCCGACCGCACGTTCTCCAACAACGGCTGGACCGGCGCCCAGCACGCCGAGCACGGCCTGCAGCTGGCCAAGGACTGGATCCGCGCCCGCCTGGCTGGTGGGTTCAGCGAGTTCGACTCGAACGCCTATCTGGCGATCGACACGCTCGCCCTGGTCTCGCTCGCCGAGCACGCCCACGACACCGAGCTCCGCGAGCTGGCGGCCGGCCTGGCAGACCGCGTCCTCATCTCGCTGGCGGCGAACTCGTGGCGCGGCATCCACGGCTCGGCCCATGGTCGCTCCTACGTCCAGACCCTCCGTTCGTCCCGGTTGGAGGAGACCGCCCCGCTGTCGTGGGTACTGTTCGGCGTGGGCGCGCTCAACGACATGACCCTGCCGACGGCGGTCGTGGCGACCGCCGAGCTCTACCGCGTGCCCGAGGTCGCCCGCGCGATCGCGGTCGCCCAGCCCGACCGCTACTGGGCGGTGCAGCGCTACCGCGGGCGTCACCTGTTCGAGCACGACCTGCTCGACCGCCAGTTCGGCTCCGACACCGCCATCTTCACCACGCCGCACGTGATGCTGGCCTCCGCGCAGGACTACCGCCCGGGGCTGCCCGGGCTGCAGGAACACGTGTGGGGCGCCACGCTGGGCCCCGAGTGCCAGGTGTTCGTCACCCACGCGCCCAACACCTCCTACTCGCCGTCCGCTCGGCCCAATACGTGGGCGGGCAATCGCGAGCTGCCCCGCGTACGCCAGCACCACGAGGTGCTGCTGGCGCTCTACCGTCTGCGTGACGGCGACCCGATGGGGTTCACGCACGCCTGGTTCCCGACCTCGCGGCTGGACGAGTGGACGCTGTCCGGTCCGTGGGCGGTCGGGCGTCGCGGGGACGGCTATGTGGCGATTGCCTGCGCAGGTGGTGTCGACCTCACCCAGGCGGGCCCTGACGCGCGTCACGAGCTCCGCCCGCGCGGCGACGGCCGGGCGTGGGTGTGCGTGGTGGGCGATGCGCCCACCCACGGTGATCTCGCCACGTTCGCCGCGGGCTTGCCCGAGCCCCGCTTCGGCCGGGACCTGGTCGAGGTGGCGTACGCCGGCCGCGAGCACGCCCTCACCTGGGACGGGCCGTTTCTGGTGAACGGCCGCCCCGTCGACCTGGAGCCCGACGGCTCGCCGCGACCCTTCGTCCCGTTCGAGTCCCCGTTCTGCGAGGTGGTCGACGGCACGCTGGTCGCCCGGTGCGGGGGCCTCGAGCACCACGTGGACCTCACCCGAGGGAGGGCGCTGTGAGCGAAGACGTGGGCCTCGACCCGACCGTCTCGGAGGCTGCAGAGCCGCCGCGTACGCCCACTCCCGCGCTGTCGACGGCGGACCTCGTCGATGCGGGCGACCGGGTCGCACGGCGCGCCGAGGCCATGCGCCTGCACCGCTGGTTCTGGGGCGAGGGGGTCGTACTGCACGGCCTGCTCGACTGGGCCGACGCCAACGGGCGCCCCGAGCCGGCGTCGGTGGGGGAGTTCCTCGCCAACGCACGCGCGGTCGGCGTACGCCCCGACCACGTGAACTCTCTCGCCCCCGGCGGGGCGGCCGTGCGGCTCGACCACGCCGACCTCGTCCGCATCCTGGATGCGTGGCTGGACGGTGCCGACGTGACCCGGGCGCCCAACGGCGCGGTGGAGCACTGGCCCGGTGGCGTGTGGGCCGACACGGTCCACATGATGGGGCTGTTCCTGCTCGCCAAGGCGCGTCGCTTCGTCGATCCCGAGCCCGCGCGGACGATCGCCCGGCAGTGGCTGGCCCACGCCGACATCCTCCAGCACCCCGACAGTGGTCTGATGGCCCACGGCTCCCACCACGGGGAGACGATCTGGTGCTTCTGGGGCCGGGCCAACGCCTGGCTCGCGCTCTCGGCGACCGACATCCTCGAGGTGGCCCGCGACCTGGGCGACCCGGAGCTCGACGAGCTCGCCGACCAGGTCCGCGTACGCCTGAGGCGTCAGCTCCGCTCGCTCGTCGCGGTGCAGCCCGATCACGGCGTGTGGGACGTCCTCGTGGACTCCCACCCCGAGGTACGCGGCATCCTCGAGACGTCGGCCGCGGCGGGCATCGCCGCAGCGCTGTGGCGGGCGCGCCGGCTGGGCGTCGGCGACGATGGCCACGACCGGGCCGCCGACCTCGCGATGCGCGCGGTCCACGCCTACACCGAACAGGATGGGACGCTCGCCCTCACGAGTGCCGGCACCATCCTCCAGCTCATCCCCTTCGGGTACGCGGTCATCCGTTCGGACCGCATCCAGCCCTGGGGACAGGGCCTCGCGCTGCGTGCGTACGCTGAGGCCGTACGCGCCCGGCGCGAGGAATCAGACCGCACCGACGACCACCACCAGGAGTGATCATGGACACCCGACCCAGCACCGCCCCCGACCAGATGCCACTGCTCGACACGGCCGACATCTACGACCGCTTCGTCGTGACCGACCTCTTCCAGGAGGGCAAGGTGTCGCTGACGTACGCCATGGAGGACCGCATGATCCTCGGCGGTGTCCTCCCCGGCTCCGGCGAGGTGAAGCTCGAGGCACCGGCCGAGGTCCGCTCCGAGTTCTTCTGCGAGCGGCGCGAGCTGGGGGTCGTGAACGTCGGCACGGCCGACGGCAAGGTTGTCTGCGACGGCACCGACTACACGCTGAAGCCCAAGGAGGTCCTCTACGTGGGCCGCGGGACCAAGGACGTCACGTTCTCGGGCGACACCGCGCTCTACCTCGCGTCGGCGACCGCCCACGCCGAGCACCCGACGACCCACGTCTCCGCCGAGGAGGCCGCGCCGATCGAGCTCGGCGACATCAAGACGTCGAACGAGCGCACGATCCGCAAGTACATCCACGCCGACGGCGCCGCGTCGTGCCAGCTGGTGCTGGGTGTCACCGACCTCGCCGAGGGCTCGATGTGGAACACCATGCCGGCCCACGTCCACGACCGCCGCACCGAGTGCTACCTGTACTTCGGGCTGCCCGAGGACCAGCGCGTCGTGCACATGATGGGTGAGCCGCAGGAGACCCGCCACGTGATCCTGTCCGACAAGCAGGCCGTCATCTCTCCGGCGTGGTCGATCCACTGCGGCTTCGGCACGTCGAGCTACAGCTTCGTCTGGGCGATGGCGGGCGAGAACCTCGACTACACCGACGTCGAGCCTGCCCCGATCACGGCGCTGCGCTGATGCGGGGCCCGGGCGCGCTGTTCTCCCTCGCTGGCCGCACGGCCGCCGTCACCGGCGCGTCGCGCGGCATCGGCGAGGCCATCGCCATCGGTCTGGCCCAGGCCGGCGCCGACGTCATCGGCGTCTCCTCGCGCGGCTGCGCGGGCGGTCGGGCCGACCGGGAGGTGACCGCCCTCGGGCGCTCGTTCACCTCGAAGGAGTGCGATCTGTCCGACCGTGCCGCGACTCGCGCGCTGGCCGACGAACTGCGTGGCGTGGACATCCTCGTCAACAACGCGGGCACCATCCGGCGGGCGCCGGCCGCGGAGACCACAGACGAGGACTGGGACCACGTCATCGAGACCAACCTAAGCAGCGCGTTCGTGCTGGCCCGAGCCGTCGGCGGCGCCATGGTGGAGCGGGGGAGCGGGGCCATCATCTTCACGGCTTCGCTGCTGAGCTTTCAGGGCGGCATCACCGTCCCCGCGTACGCGGCCTCCAAGCACGGCATCGCCGGCATCACCAAGGGCCTGGCGAACGAGTGGGCCGCGAAGGGGGTACGCGTGAATGCGATCGCGCCCGGCTACATCGCCACCGACAACACCGAGGCGCTGCGCGACGACGAGACGCGCAGCCGCCAGATCCTCGAGCGCATCCCTGCGGGACGCTGGGGCGAGGCATCGGATATCGCCGGGGCGGCCGTGTTCCTGGCCAGCGACGCGGCTGCGTACGTGCACGGACAGGTGCTCGCGGTCGACGGCGGCTGGCTCGGCAGATGACGTCTGCGGAGGGGATCTGCGGCCCGGCGGATGCCCTCCGCGACACGCCACAGACCGACGATTTGTGTTCCTGGCAGAAGGTGGTCTATGTTTATCCACGCGCTGAACGAGGCGGAAACGCCGAGTGAAAAGCATGCGGACGTGGCTCAGCTGGTAGAGCATCACCTTGCCAAGGTGAGGGTCGCGGGTTCGAATCCCGTCGTCCGCTCGGAGTGGGGCCTCCCCCCATGGGGTTTCTGCCCCACACGTGGTGGGTTGGCCGAGAGGCGAGGCAACGGACTGCAAATCCGTTTACACCGGTTCAAATCCGGTACCCACCTCGGGCGGTTGGCGCAGTTGGTAGCGCGCTTCCCTGACACGGAAGAGGTCATCAGTTCAAATCTGGTACCGCCCACCAGCAACACCCCTCGTCAGCGGCCTCTTCGGACCGCCGACAAGGAGGCAGAGAAATGCCTCTGGTGCAGTTCAGGCCCAACGAGACCTCGTCGAACCGGGGCGGACGTCGGCCGGGGCCGCGCGCATCCGTCGCGCCACCTGCTCGCTCACGTCGAGTCCCCCATGGAGCGCAAGGAGTTGGCGAGGTCTGCGTATCGGCCATGGAACTGGGGAGCATGTATGGCGAGGTCCGCGTTCGTCTGCACAAGGGGCGAACCATCTCTGCTCCTCGGTTCGAGACCTCAGGTCCGCTTCGAGCGGGCATAGAGGACGCGGGCTACCACGCGACGATGGGTATCGCGCCTGACCTCATGACGGCCAGTAAGGAAGCGGTCCGAGGCATGATCGAACTGCTAGGGCAAAACTATTCGCTAGAACCAGCGGACGCCTATCTGTTGTGCAGCGTCGTGGTGGACCTCAAGATCAGCGAACTCGTCGACGCACCAAACTGGGTAGTCACTGCGTACCTGCCAAAGTCGGTGATGAACCGCCGTGTGCATCACTGACGTCGCGGAGCAGTTGAGCACTGAATAGGCAGGGCTTCCTCAGGCTCCGTGTAGAGGAGATGAGTCGCAGCAGCCGAAGTGGCAAACTCCGGTTCCGGCGCCCACCTCACCGAGTGGACGTTGCGTGAGCTCGCGCGTGCCGGCGTTGCGACTGAGAAAAGTCTTGATGCGTGTAGGGGCGGACCTGAGCACGCATGCAACACAAGACCCAAAAGCGCGGGTCCGGCGGCGCCAGCCGACCGCTGATAGGGACACGGTCCAGATGAGGTCTCTTCGTAACGTGGGTGCCGGCAGCTGACGCATCACCAACCCGACGGCCGTCTCTTCGATGGAAGGAGGGTGGTCGTCCTGGACACCGACACGGCGCGCTACCGATCGCCGTAACCCGGGCCATGGACGTCCAAGTCGCCCACCTGCCAGGGCGCTCGGCCCTTCCCCGCCCGTCGTGTCCATGATTCGAGATCGCGGCCGCTGCGGGCGCGCCGGGCTTCTCGACGGGTTCCCGCCGACCTCGACGGATCGTTGCGGCACCCCTGCGGCCCGCCGTCGTCGCGTCGCTCGGCAAGAGGCACAATATGCCCATGGCTGCAGATGACTTCGACCAGACCCGGGTGTGGGTCGACGGCACCCTGTATGAGACGTCTGACGAGGCGAGGGTCTCCGCGATCGACCACGGCATCGTCGTGGGCGATGGCGTCTTCGAGGCGTTCAAGGCGATCGACGGCGCGGCCTTCACTCCCACCCGTCACCTGGCCCGCATGCAGCGCTCAGCGGCCTCCCTGGGGCTGCCGGAGCTCGACCTGGGGCTCGTACGCGAGGGGATGGACGCGGTGCTGGACGGGTTCGACCAGCCCCTGGGCCTGTTCCGGATCACGTACACCGGCGGCCGCGGCCCGCTGGGCTCCGGCAAGGCATCCGGCCCGACCACACTGGTGGTGGCCCTGCAGCCGTCCGCGCCCAAGCCCCTCACGACGACCATCGTCACCACCCCGTGGGAGCGCAACGTGCGGGGCGCGATGTCGGGGGTGAAGACGACCTCGTACGCGGAGAACGTCCGCGGGCTCGCGTACGCCATCGACCGCGACGCGACCGAGGGGATCTTCACCAACACCGACGGCAACCTGTGCGAGGGCACGGGCTCCAACATCTTCTGCGTCTTCGGTGACGAGGTCGTCACCCCGCCGCTGTCGGCGGCCCCGTTGGCTGGCGTGACGCGCGGCCTCGTCCTGGAATGGGGGAGTGAGGCCGGCGTATCCATGGTCGAGCGCGACATGAGCCTCGACGAGGCGAAGGGCGCGGACGAGGTCTTCCTCACGTCGTCGTCGCGCGACGTGCAGGGTGTCGAGCGCTGGGACGACACCACGTGGCAGGCACCCGGTCCCATGACCAGGCGCCTGCGTGAGGTGTGGGACGAGCGGGCTTCGGCCGATCTCGACCCTGCCTGACGATCAGGGCTTGTCGAGGATGCACGGATGCGACAAGGGTGGTCAGATCGGCTATAGTTCAACGACGCACGGGCGGTTGGCGCAGTTGGTAGCGCGTTTCGTTCACACCGAAGAGGTCGCTGGTTCGAGTCCAGTACCGCCCACCGAGCAAGGCCCCTGACAGCGGTCGGGGGCCTTTGTCGTCCCCGACCTGGTCGGGTTCGTGGTGCCTGGCTGGTTTCAACGCTCGCGACCAACCTCGCCCCGGCGGAGGTCAACCGTCTGCAGACGTCCTTCATCGAGTCGGTCGCACCGGTCGTGGACGACGCGATGATGCGTGGCTTCCGCGAGGTCGACGTCACGATCAACGGGCTGGCCGCCGACCCGATGGCCACCCTGGGCCCGATCCGTGGCATGACGACGCCGTCTGCCAGATCAAGGAGTGGAGCGGCTGACTCCTGTCTCGCCGGCCCTCGCTCTGAGAGAGCGGCTTGTGCCGTGGCTGGGAGAGCAGTCACGCGGGTGCGGGAGCGGTCGGTCGCCCACGAGGCGGCGGGCTGGCAGAATGGGCCACCGAGCCGAGCCGCGGCCCGCACCGAAAGGAAACGACGTGTCCCTCAGCATTACCCTGGTCAGCTCTGGATCGACCGAGGAGCGACAGGTGGACACGACGACCACGGGCCTCGACCTGTTCGGCGACGATCGCAGCGTCGTCGCGATGAAGGTCAACGGCGAGACCAAGGACCTGGCAGTGGTGCTCGTCGACGGCGACACGGTCGAGCCGGTGCTCGTCACTTCCGACGAGGGTCTGGCGATCCTGCGCCACTCGTGCGCCCACGTCTCAGCCCAGGCCGTGCAGAACCTGTACGCCGACGCCAAGCTGGGCATCGGCCCGCCCATCACCGACGGTTTCTACTACGACTTCCTGCTCGAGAACGCCCTGCAGCCCGACGACTTGAAGGCCATCGAGAAGAAGATGGTCCAGATCATCAAGGAGAAGCAGCGCTTCGTCCGCCGCGTCGTGACCGACGCCGAGGCCGTCGAGGAGCTCGCCGACGAGCCGTTCAAGCTCGAGCTGGTCCAGCTCAAGGGCAACGCGTCCGACGACGACGGTTCGTCGGTCGAGGTCGGCGCGGGCGAGCTGACGATCTACGACAACGTCCGCCGTGACGACTCCCGCGCCTGGGGCGACCTGTGCCGCGGTCCGCACGTGCCGCACACCGGCTACATCAACCAGGCCGCGTTCTCCCTGATGCGGACGAGCGCGGCGTACTGGCGTGGCGACCAGACCAACCCCCAGCTGCAGCGTCTGTACGGCACGGCGTGGGCCTCGAAGGAAGACCTGCAGGCCTACAAGACCCGGCTCGAGGAGGCCGCCAAGCGCGACCACCGCAAGCTGGGCGCCGAGCTCGACCTCTACTCGTTCCCCGAGGAGCTGGGCGCTGGCCTGCCGGTGTTCCACCCGAAGGGCGGCGTCATCAAGCGCCAGATGGAGGACTACGTCCGTCAGCGCCACATCGACGCCGGCTTCCTCTACGTGGGCACGCCCCACATCTCCAAGGAGGAGCTGTTCCACACCTCGGGCCACCTGCCGTACTACGCGGACGGCATGTTCCCCGCCATGGACGACGACGGCCAGCCCTACCGCCTCAAGGCGATGAACTGCCCGATGCACAACCTGATCTTCAAGTCGCGCGGCCGTTCCTACCGTGAGCTCCCGCTGCGCTTCTTCGAGTTCGGCACCGTCTACCGCAACGAGAAGTCCGGCGTGCTGCAGGGCCTGACCCGCGTACGCTCCATCACCCAGGACGACTCCCACTCCTACGTGACGCCGGAGCAGGCGCCCGACGAGATCAAGCACCTGCTCGACTTCGTGCTCGGCCTCCTGCGCGACTTCGGCCTCGACGACTTCTACCTCGAGCTGTCCACACGCGACGAGGACGGCAAGAAGAAGGACAAGTTCATCGGCTCCGACGAGCAGTGGGCCGAGGCGACGCGCATCCTCGAGGAGTGTGCCAACGAGACCGGCCTCGAGTGCGTCCCCGACCCGGGCGGTGCCGCCTACTACGGCCCGAAGATCTCCATCCAGGCCCGCGACGCCATCGGCCGCACCTGGCAGATGTCGACGATTCAGTACGACTTCAACCAGCCGCACCGCTTCGGCCTGCACTACACCGCCGCTGACGGCTCCCACGCCGAGCCGGTCATGATCCACTCGGCGAAGTTCGGCTCGATCGAGCGGTTCATGGGCGTGCTGGTCGAGCACTACGCCGGCGCCTTCCCGGTGTGGCTCTCGCCGGTCCAGGTCCAGATGATTCCCGTGGCCGCCGACTTCCTCCCGTACCTCGAGCAGGTGGCGGCGAAGCTGCGGGCCGCCGGCGTACGCGTCGAGATCGACGACTCCGACGACCGCTTCCCGAAGAAGATCCGAAACGCGCAGAAGACCAAGGTGCCCTATATGCTCATCGCCGGTGGCGACGACGTCGAGGCCGGCGGCATCAGCTTCCGCTACCGCGACGGTTCGCAGAAGAACCAGGTCCCGGTCGACGAGGCGATCGCCGAGATCACGCAGGCCATCGCCAACCGCGCGCAGGTTTGACATGACCGATCCCGACCAGTACGGCGACCTGCACCGCGACCAGGCCGAGGATTCCTCGGGCCTGGTGGGGGTGCCGGACTCGTTCCAGCGCCTGTGGACGCCCCACCGGATGGTCTACATCGGCGGCGAGAACAAGCCGAAGGACGCCTCGGAGCCGGAGTGCCCGTTCTGCCGGGCTCCTGGACGCGACGACGCCGACGGCCTGGTCGTCCATCGCGGCGAGCACGCGTTCGTCGTGATGAACCTCTACCCCTACTCGCCGGGACACCTGCTCGTATGCCCGTACCGCCATGTGGCCGGCTACCCCGAGCTCACGCCCGAGGAGACCATCGAGGTCGCGATCCTGACCCGTCAGGCCATGCGTGTGCTCCGGGTCGTGTCCAACCCCGCCGGGTTCAACCTCGGCATGAACCAGGGAGCGGTCGGCGGGGCGGGGATCGCCGCCCACCTCCACCAGCACGTCGTGCCCCGCTGGCAGGGCGACTCCAACTTTATGCCGATCATCGCCCAGACCAAGCCCCTGCCCCAGCTCCTCGAGGACTCGCGCCGCCGCCTGGCCGAGGCCTGGGCCGAGCACGCCGGAGACTGATGCGCGCCCGCGCCGAGCTCGTCGACGCGGTCAACCGACGGGTCTTCCGCGCCGTGGGCCGCGTCGCGCCCCGACTGTCGGCCCGCCAGACGACCCTGCTGGGGCGCGCCGTCGGCCGCGTCGCGCTCCCGGTCGACTGGAGCCACCTGCAGACACTGCGTCGCAACCTCACGCTGACGCTCGGCCACGAGCCCGCACCGGCGCTCATGCGCGCCGCGATCGCCTCGTGGGTGCGGGTCTACGTCGAGGTCCAGGCCGTGGCCGGCTGGGACCCCGGCCGCGCGGTCGCCTCGGTGTGTGTCGATCCCGTCCAGGAGGCCCGCCTGCGGGAGGCGTACGCCAGCACCGGCGCCGTCGTGGCGCTCCCGCACATGGGCAACTGGGATCTCGCTGGTGCCTGGGCCTGCGCCACGGGCATGCCCGTCACGACGGTCGCCGAGCGTCTCGGCGAGCAGGAGTTCGCCGCGTTCACCGCGATCCGCCGCCGCATCGGCATGGAGGTCTACGCCCACGACGACCCCGGCGCCATGCGTGCGCTGGTCACGGCGGTCCGCGAGGGACGCGTCGTGTGCCTGATGGGGGACCGCGACCTGCCCGGAACCGGGCTGTCCGTCGACTGGGCGGGCCACGAGGTGACCCTGCCGCCCGGTCCCGCGATGGTCGCGCGCCGCTCCGGGGCCGCGCTGTTCGCCGCCGCGACCCACTACACGCCCGACGGGATAGTGATCGAGATCTCCGATCCGGTCGAGCACCGTCCCGGTCGCGACGGTCTCCAAGCCATGACCCAGGACCTCGCGGACCACTTCTGCGCCGCCGTACGCCGCCACCCGCAGGACTGGCACATGTTCCAGCCGTTCCTCGCCGTCGACCGGACCACGACCGACCATGGCTGAACGACTGACGATCGGCCTGGTCTGCCCCTACTCGCTGGCCCGGCCCGGAGGAGTGCAGAACCATGTGCTCGGGCTCGCGGGCCACCTCGTCGGCGCCGGGCACGAGGCCCACGTCCTCGCCCCCGGCAGCCCGGCACCCGACCAGCTCGCCGCCCACGGGCTGACACCCGAGCGGGTCACCAGCACGGGTCTGGCACTGCCCGTGCCAGCCAACGGATCCACCGCGCGGATCGGCTTCGGCCCGCTCACCGCGGCGCGTACGCGGGCGTGGATCGACCGGCTGCGTCCCGACGTGCTCCATCTCCACGAGCCGGTCACGCCGTCGGCGTCGCTGCATGCGCTTTGGGCCGCCCCCCGCCGGACCGCGGTCGTAGCGACGTTCCACTCCGTGGCGGACTCGTCGCGGCTCCGGGAGGCGGCCGGGGCGGTGCTCGGCCGCTGCCTCGCCCGAATCGACGTCGCCGTGGCCGTGAGCGAGGCAGCCGCCGAGCAGGTGCGGGCGCCCTACCGGGTCGACCCGGCCGTCGTCCCGAACGGGTTCCGGCAGGCCGAGTTCGCCGGAGCCGTCTCCCGCACCGCGAGGCCCCGGATCACTTTCCTGGGACGCGTGGACGAGCCACGCAAGGGACTCGACACGTTCGTCGCGGCCGCCGGCGCGATCCACGCCGCACGACCCGACGCCCACTTGGTGGTCGCCGGCCCGGGACGGCGTACGCTGCCCGCGCCGATGCAGCGTCTCGACATCCTGTCTGACGCCGATCGGGCCCGGCTACTGAGGTCCTCGGACGTCGTCGTCACCCCCAACACCGGTCGGGAGAGCTTCGGGCTGGTGGTGATCGAGGCCCTCGCCGCCGGCGCCCACGTGGTCGCCAGCGACCTGGCGTCGTTCCGGGCGGTCGTGACCGATGGCGACGGCCGGGTGCATGCGGACCTCGTCCCCGTCGCCGATGCCGACGCGCTGGCCCGAGCCGTCCTCGAAGCGATCCGACGGCCGGCCGACGAGCGTGGGCGTGACCACGTGGGACGCTACGACTGGGCGTCGGTCGGCCCGCGCCTGGAGGCGGCGTACGCAACGGCGCGCGCGCGACGAGCCCGCGGTGCCCACCCGGGTTAGGCTGTGGAGATGTCCGCGTCCCCAGGCTCGACCTCCGCGCGCGCGACCCCGCCGACACGCCGGGTCGACGCGAGCATGAGCCTGCTCAACGACGTGATGTCCCACCCCATCGATCCCGACTACCGGCGGGTTGCCGAAAGCGCCGACCGCCCCGCCCAGAACCGCTGGCGACTCGGCGCGGCGGCCGCCGGCGTGGGCCTGCTCTTCACGCTGGCGGCCACCCACACGACCCAACAGCTGCCCGCTGCGGAACTGGAGCACCGCACGCTCGTCGACCAGGTCACCGAGGGGCAGCGCCGCAACACCGCGCTGCGCAGCGACGTCGAGACCGAGCGATCGACGGTTCGGCAGCTGCGCCTGGACGAGGCCTACGACGAGACGGACCGCCGGCTCGCCGACCAGCTCGAGACCGTCGGCGCCATCACCGGCACCATGCCTGTCACGGGGCCCGGACTCGTGATCGTCGTCGACGATGCTGCGCGCGGCGGGTCCCAGAACCGCGTCATCGACCGCGACCTGCAACAGCTGGTCAACGCGCTGTGGCTGTCCGGGGGAGAGGCGGTCGCCATCAATGGCCACCGCCTGTCGTCGCTGACCGCGATCCGCGGGGCGGGGGACAGCATCACCGTGGACTACCGGTCGCTGGTGCGGCCCTACGAGGTCACGGTGATCGGCGACCCGCGTACGCTTTCCGACAAGCTGGCCGCCGCTCCCGGCGGTCGCACCTGGGCGTTGTTGCGCGACCGCTACGGCCTCCGCTACGACGTCACCGAGAACAAGGAGTTGCGGCTGCCCGCCGACCCGGGCATCGCGCTGAGGCACGCGAGGAGGGCTTCGTGATCCCGATCCTGGGACTCATCATCGGCATCGTGCTCGGCATCCTGCTCGAGCCGACGTTGCCGCCCTTCCTCCAGCCGTACCTGCCGATCGCCATCGTGGCCGCACTCGACGCCGTGTTCGGCGGTGCACGCGCCTGGCTGGACGGGATCTTCACCGACAAGGTCTTCGTCATCTCGTTCGTGTCGAACGTGCTGATCGCGGCGCTCATCGTGTGGATCGGCGACCAGATCGGCGTCGGCGCCCAGCTGTCCACCGGTGTCGTCGTCGTTCTCGGCATCCGGATCTTCACGAACGCCGCCGCCATCCGCAGGGCGGTGTTCCATGCCTGATCTCGAGCGCGACGAGCCCCAGGAGCGAGCCGAGCACCAACAGTGCACCGAGCCCGACGGCCAGGAGTGTGCTGGGGCGCCACACGCCCAGCCTGGGGCGGCCGCCGGCGAGGCGAGGTCTCGGGGCGACGACGGGCACGAGATCGATGGCGACCGGTTGAAGGAGTACGACGAGCAAAGCCCACGCCACGCCGCGTCGACTGCCGCCGGCGTGCGGGTGCGCGAGGCGCTTCTGCACGTCAGCCGCTCCCAGGTCGTCGTCGCCGTGGTCCTGGGGCTGCTCGCCATGGGTTTCGTGATGCAGGTCCGCGCCCGCGCCAACGACACGTCGTACGCCACGGCGCGCCGCGCAGACCTCGTCCAGATGGCCGACGGCCTGGACGCGGAGGCGCGTCGTCTCGAGGGCGACCTGCGGGCGCTGGAGGAGACCCGTCGTGCGCTCGAATCGAACCGCGGCTCCGCGGAGGTCGCCCGCAGCGCCTCTCGCGCCCGCTTGGACGAGCTGGCCATCTTGGCCGGAACCGCGCCGGCGCAGGGCCCGGGCGTACGCATCACGATCACCGACGTGAAGCACAAGGTCGACGTGGCCATGCTGCTCGACGCACTGGAGGAGATGCGTGACGCGGGGGCCGAGGCCATCGAGCTCAACGACGCCGTCCGTGTCGTCGCCCAGTCGTGGGTGGGCGGAACCCCCGGCGCCACCACCGTCGACGGCCGCCCCGTCGCCGGGACGATCGTCCTCGACGTGATCGGCGACCCGCACGCCCTCGAGGAGGCCGCACGGTTCCGCGGTGGCCTCGCGACGGAGGTGACCAGCCCGGCCGTCGGCGCCGCGATCACCATCGAGCGCTCGGAGCGCATCGAGGTGACGTCCTTGCACGCCGTGGCGGCGCCTCAGTACGCTCGCCCCGCGCGCTGATCACAGCCGCACCAGTCGAAGGAGTCGAAGGTGAACTTTCCCGAGGACCTGAAATACAGCGCCGAGCACGAGTGGGTGCGTCCTGGCAACGGCGCGACCGTCCGCGTCGGCGTGTCAGAGTACGCCACAGACCAGCTGGGCGACATCGTCTTCGTCGACCTGCCCGAGCTCGGTCAGGAGGTCAGCTCCGGCGACGCGTGCGGTGAGCTCGAGTCGACCAAGAGCGTCTCCGAGCTGTTCTCGCCGGTGTCCGGCGTGATCACATCGGTCAACGAGGTCGTGTCCGACTCGCCCGAGATCATCAACGCCGATCCCTACGGGGACGGCTGGCTGTTCGAGGTTGAGGTCTCCGGCGAGTCCGAGGTCGACGACCTCATGGACGCCGACGCGTACGCCGAGTCGGTCGGCGCCTGATCGCACGGCGTTGACCGGCTCCCCGTGTTCGGGGGGCTGGCACGCCAGAAGTGGCCCGCGGTGACACCACCACGGGCGGCCATCGCTAAACTGTTCGGACGCGGCGCCCGGCCGCGAGAGGGCGAGGAGACCACGCATGCCTTACTGCACGCGCTGCGGGCACAAGAATCCCGAAGGCAGCAACTTCTGCGCCCAGTGCGGCCATGCCCTCACCAACCCTGAGACCACCCAGATCAGCCAGGGCGACACCAGCCGCATCCCGGTCGTCGACGAACAGCTGACCGCAGGCGTCAACGAGCTGTCCACCGACGAGGAGGCGGCCATCGCGTCGCTGCCCGCGGGGCGGGCGCTGCTGATCGTGCTGCGCGGCCCGTCGGCCGGCGCACGGTTCCTGCTCGACGGTGAGACGACGACCGCGGGCCGGCACCCCGACTCCGACATCTTCCTCGACGACATCACGGTGTCACGCCACCACGTGCGGTTCACCCGCCAGGACGACACGACGATGGTGGCCGACACGGGCAGCCTGAACGGCACCTACGTCAACCGGACACTGATCGACGGCGAGGTCCCCCTGAAACAGGGAGACGAGGTCCAGATCGGCAAGTTCCGGATGGTCTACTTCGCCAGCCCCCACGGTTTGGTGTGATGCCCGGTCCGATGCGCAGCATCGGGCAGGTCCTGACCATCCTCAAGTCCGACTTTCCCGATATCTCGATCTCAAAGATCAGGTTCCTCGAGTCTGAGGGTCTGGTCTCGCCGGAGCGCGCGCCGTCGTCGGGATATCGGAAATATTCGGAGCACGACGTCGAGCGTCTGCGCTACATCCTCACGGTCCAGAAGAACCACTACCTGCCGCTGAAGGTCATCCGCGAACACCTCGACATGATGGACCGCGGCATGGCACCGCCACGGATCGAGCCGCCGACGCCGGCCGCCGAGTCCCCGGTGGCCGAGGCCGGGCCCGACGAGCCCACGGGGGCGCGGGCGGGCAACATCACCCCCGCTCAGGCCCAGAAGCGGCCGCCGCTGCGCATGTCGCGGCGAGAGCTGCTGGCGGCGAGCGGCCTCAGCGAGCCCCAGCTCATCGAGCTGGAGAAGGAGCTTCTGGTCACCCCGCGGCGCGGGACCTCCTACTACGGCCGTGAGGCCGTCACCATCGCGATCGCGGCACGCCGCCTCGCCGAGTACGGCATCGACGCCCGCCACCTCCGTCAGGTCAAGAGCTACGCCCAGCGCGAGTACAGCCTCATCGAGCAGGCGGTGGCCCCCTACCAGCGCCGGGCTTCCAGCCGGCCAGTCGCGCAGGAGGCGACCCAGCTCATGATCCACGTGCACGCCGCGATGATGCGGATTGCCGCCGACAGATAGCAGGCGTGCGGCCCGACCGCGCCGGTCGGGGATCGCGTACGCTGGCCCCATGCGCCGAGTCGATGTCATGGGTGTGCGGGTGGAGATGCCCTCCAACATCCCGATGGTCCTGCTCCGCGAGGTCGGCGGACAGCGATACCTACCCATCTGGATCGGTGCCAACGAGGCCGCCGCGATCGCCAATGCCCAGGAAGACCTGGTGCCGCCACGTCCGCTGACCCACGACCTGATGCTGAACATCATCCTCGACCTCGGCCACGTCCTCGACGAGGTACGCATCACCAGGCTCAACGAGGGGACGTTCTACGCCGAGCTCGTCATCGACGGCCGCACCGTCTCCGCCCGCCCGTCCGACGCCATCGCGCTGGCGGTCCGGGCCGGTGCGGACATCCTGTGCGCCGACGAGGTTCTTGACACTGCAGGCATCGAGGTGCCCGACGACGAGGGCGACCCCGCCGACCCGGACGAGGCCAGCGAGGACGTCGTCGAGGAGTTCCGGGAGTTCCTCGACCACGTGAACCCGGACGACTTCTTCACAGGCGACGACCCGCAGGACCCGCCCGACCGCGGCTGAGTCCCACGCCTCCCACCTCACGACAGGTCGAGAACTCCACGACAGGTCATCGATCGCCTGTTGTGGAGTTCTCGGCCTGTTGTGCCGCCAAGGCCGCACTCGTGGCGCAGGCAGGGGGTCGGATCGCTGGGGCGGGCGCGCATCGCTGGGGCAGGACGATGGGTGGCTGGGGGACAGACGGAGGGGCCACACCTCAAGTGGGGGTCGAGGCGTCCTCGAGACCTTGCCCCCCGCTCGGGCCGGCGTACATTTTCCGTAGTCAGAAGCACATCGGCGGCGACGTCCGTGGGCAAAACTCCACCAATTCGTGACCGACACGGCGACCGGGCTCGTTGACCGGGGACCCACCGGCGAATAGGTTCCCAGTAATCCCATGCGTGGTATTCCACGCGTCGCCTTCCCCCTTGAGCGAGGACACGTGAACACCAGGCACGAACCGGAGCAGCAGAGCTCTCCCGAGGTCGCGCAAGATCTCCTGTTCGACGGCGACTTCTCGCCGGTGCCCGAGGACATGGGCTTCCGTGGCCCGGTCGCCTGCAGCGCAGCCGGCATCACCTACCGCCAGCTTGACTACTGGGCGCGTACCGGTCTGGTCACCCCCGAGGTCCGTGGCGCGTCGGGCTCCGGCTCCCAGCGCCTCTACTCGTTCCGCGACATCCTCCTGCTCAAGGTCATCAAGTCGCTGATCGACGCCGGCATCTCGCTGCAGCAGATCCGCCGCGCCATCGACCACCTCCGCGCCCGCGGCGTCCAGGACCTCACCCAGGTCACGCTGATGTCCGACGGCGTCTCGGTGTTCGAGTGCACCACCGACAACGAGATCATCGACCTCCTCCGCGGCGGACAGGGCATGTTCGGCATCGCGCTGGGTTCGGTCTGGCGTGACCTCGAGGGGAGCCTGCTGCAGCTGCCGGGCGAGCGCGCCCACGAGCAGCCGATGCTCGACGACGAGCTGTCCCGTCGCCGTCGTGCGCGCGACGTCGGCTGAGCCTGCGTCACACCCCGACGTCATCGCGGCCCCTGTCCACATGGTGGGCGGGGGTCGACTAGTGTTGGCGGCCGGCGCCCCGGCAATCCGGCCGGACGGCACCCCACGTCGGACGGCGCCGCGAGCGAAGGAGCACGGGGAATGGACCAGACAACGCAGGGTTTCGTCGGACGCCACATCGGATCGGACCCGGCCGAGCAGCGGGCCATGCTGGAGGCGCTGGGCCTCGACGGCCTCGACACCCTCGTCGACGCGGTGATGCCGGGTGGCATCCGCTCCGACCTTCCCCAGCTGCCCCAGCCCGTCGGCGAGCAGGGCGTGCTCGAGGCACTGCAGGGGCTCGCCGCCATGAACAACCCGCTGCGCGCGATGATCGGCCTCGGCTATCACGACACGATCACCCCGGCGGTGATCCGACGCAACGTCCTTGAGGACCCGGCTTGGTACACGGCGTACACGCCCTACCAGCCCGAGATCTCCCAGGGACGCCTCGAGGCCCTGTTGAACTTCCAGACGATGGTCTCGGACCTGACGGGGCTGCCGACCTCCGGCGCGTCGCTGCTCGACGAGGGCACCGCCGTCGCCGAGGCGATCATGCTGGCCCGCCGCACCACGAAGAAGGGCTCGGTCGTCGTCCTGGACGGCGACATGCTCCCGCAGTCGATCGCGGTGGTGCGTACGCGCGCCCAGGCGATGGGCCACGAGGTCGTCGTGGCCGAGGGCTCGCTGGTCGAGGCCCTCCAGACCCACGAGGCCTTCGCCGTCGTCGTCCAGACCCCCGGCGCGTCGGGCCGCCTCCAGTCCCTGCAGGAGCTGCGCGAGATCGCCGACAAGGCCCACGACAACAACGCCCTCGTCATCGCCGCCTGCGACCTGCTCGCGCTGACCGTGACGGAAGCACCGGCCGAGTGGGGTGCCGACGTGGCCGTCGGCTCGTCGCAGCGCTTCGGCGTGCCGCTGTTCTACGGCGGCCCGCATGCCGGCTACATCGCCGTCCGCGCCGGGCTCGAGCGGTCGCTGCCCGGTCGTCTCGTCGGCGTCTCCAAGGATGCAGACGGCACCTCGGCGTACCGCCTCGCGCTACAGACCCGCGAGCAGCACATCCGCCGCGAGAAGGCCACGTCGAACATCTGCACCGCGCAGGTCCTGCTCGCCGTGGTGGCGGCGATGTATGCGGTCTACCACGGCCCGGAAGGGCTGAGGAACATCGCTGGGCGCATCCACGGGGCCGCCCGCGCGCTGGCCGGCTCGCTGGTGGCCGCCGGCCTCGAGGTCGTCCACGACCGGTTCTTCGACACCCTGCTCGTCAAGGCCCCCGGCCGTGCCCGCGCCATCGTCGACGACGCCCGCGACGGCGGCGTCCACCTGCGCCTCGTCGACGACGACCACGTCGGCATCTCGGTCGGTGAGCGCTCCGGTGACGACTCCGACCTCGGGGTCGTGTGCCAGGCCGTCAAGGCCGCTTTCGACGCCTCGGCCTCCCACGGCTCGATGGGGGAGCGGACGCGTACGACGCCGTTCCTGGAGCACCCGGTTTTCAACACCTACCACTCCGAGACCGAGATGCTGCGCTACCTGCGCGCGCTTTCCGACCGCGACTTCGCGCTCGACCGCGGCATGATCCCGCTCGGCTCGTGCACCATGAAGCTCAACGCGACCGCTGAGATGGAGCCCATCTCCTACGAGGGCTTCGCCAACCTCCACCCGTTCGCGCCGCAGGAGGACGCCGAGGGCTACCACGAGCTGATCTCGAGCCTGCAGGACTGGCTGGCCGCCATCACCGGCTACCACCGCGTGTCCATCCAGCCCAACGCCGGCTCGCAGGGCGAGTTCGCCGGCCTGATGGCGATCCGCGCCTACCACCGCGCCAACGGCGACGACCAGCGCGAGGTCTGCCTCATCCCGTCCTCGGCCCACGGCACCAACGCCGCATCGGCGGCCATGGCCGGCATGCGCGTCGTCGTCGTGAAGAGCGCCGACGACGGCTCGGTCGACATGGACGACCTGCGCGCCAAGCTCGACAAGCACCGCGACGAGCTCGCGGCCATCATGATCACCTACCCGTCGACCCACGGCGTCTACGAGGAGACCGTCACCGAGCTGTGCGCGCTCGTCCACGACGCCGGCGGCCAGGTGTACATCGACGGCGCCAACCTCAATGCGCTGTGCGGCATCGCCCAGCCGGGCCGGTTCGGCGGCGACGTGTCCCACCTCAACCTCCACAAGACGTTCTGCATCCCCCACGGCGGTGGCGGACCCGGCGTCGGCCCGGTCGCGGTGGCCGAGCACCTGGCCCCGTACCTCCCGAACCACCCGCTGTCCGACACCGCCGGACCCGGGACGGGAGTCGGTCCCATCTCCGCCGCGCCGCACGGCTCGGCCGGCATCCTGCCGATCAGCTGGGCCTACATCGCGATGATGGGTGCAGAGGGCCTGAAGGTGGCCACCCAGAACGCGATTCTCAACGCCAATTACATCGCAAAGCGCCTCGGCGACCACTTCCCGGTGCTGTACGCCGGCCAGGGCGGACTGGTCGCCCACGAGTGCATCCTCGACCTGCGCCCGATGACGAAGGCGACGAAGGTGACCGTCGACGACGTGGCCAAGCGCCTCATCGACTACGGCTTCCACGCCCCAACCATGTCGTTCCCCGTCGCCGGCACCCTCATGGTGGAGCCCACCGAGTCGGAGTCGAAGGCCGAGCTCGACCGTTTCTGCGACGCGATGATCGCCATCAAGGGCGAGATCGACCGGGTGGCGGCGGGGGAGTGGCCGGCCGGGGACAACCCGTTGCACAACGCGCCCCACACGCTGGCGCGCGTCACGGCCGACGAGTGGCCCCACCCGTACTCGCGGCGTGAGGCGGCGTACCCCGGTGGTCAGCACCTGGGTCCGATCGCGGGAGCGGGACGCGACAAGTACTGGCCCGCCGTCGCCCGCATCGACGGCGTGTTCGGCGACCGCAACCTCGTCTGCTCGTGCCCGCCGCTTGAGGCGTACGAGGGCTGAGCACTCGGGACGCGCCGGGCGACCGGCGCGTGCCTGAGATTTCCCACAGGGTCGTGTGGGGCCGGGGGTCGTCGGCGAACTCCTCGGTAGTGTGTCGGCAAAGCCACCCCGAGGGGAGTTCACTGTGGACAAGCTCAAGGCACTGATGGCCAAGCCGGCCATCGCCCACCTGCTGCGCGCCAACGCGCGGTTCGGCAACCGGCTGGGCAACCAGTTCGGTGCCGCCATCACCTACTTCTCGGTGCTGGCGATGGTGCCCATCCTGATGTTCGCGTTCGCCCTGACCGGCATGACGCTCACGGTCTTCCGCCCCGACCTCATGGACCAGGTCCTCGGCACCGTCCAGTCCCAGTTGCAGGGCGCCCCGGGCGACACCAAGGACAAGGTGATGGGCGTCATCACCCACGCCCTCAAGAGCTGGCAGGGCATCGGCATCATCGGCATCCTGTCCGCCGGCTACGCGGGCGCCGGCTGGATCGCGAACCTGAAGTCGGCCGTGCGCGCCCAGTGGCGCCCCGACTTCGAGCAGGAGGAGCAGAAGTCCAACATTGTCGTCGAGACGTTGAAGAACATGGGCATCCTGGTGATGCTGCTGCTCTTCATCGTCATCACCTTCGGCCTCGCTTCCGCAGCGACCGCGCTCACCGGGACCATCGTGTCCGCGCTCCACCTCGAGCAGATCCCCGGCGTGTCGTTCCTGCTGAGGTTTGTGCCGCTGATCGTGTCCATCGGTGCTGGCTGGCTGCTGTTCGCCTACCTCTACAAGACACTGCCCGAGGAGAAGCTCAAGGTCCGCGACATCTGGAAGGGCGCGCTGGCTGGCTCGATCCTGCTGGCGGTGCTCCAGTACGCGACGGGCATCCTCATGGGCTCGTTCACGAAGAACCCGGCGGCCGCGCTGTTCGGCCCGGTCATCGTGATCATGCTGTTCTTCAACCTCTTCGCCCGGCTGATCCTCTTCATCGCCGCCTGGATCGCCACGGCGAAGCAGCCCGCCATCGCCCGCAAGTGGACCGACGCCGACCAGCCGATCCGCGACATGGGTGAGAAGGCCGACGTCGTCGAGGGCCACTGGGAGGAGGCCGACGCCGACCGCGAGCGCCAGGCCCACGAGAAGCGCGTCAAGGAATGGGAGAAGGCCAAGAAGGAGGCGGCCAAGGAGGGCAAGGCAGCGCCGGCGTACCCCGTTCCGGGGCCCGAGGTCGTCCCGCCGTCCCGGGGCGGCGGGAGCGCTGGCGGCGCGACGGCCGCCAAGAACGCCGCCGAGGCACGGGCGGTGTCTGCAGGGCTCGCGCAGGAGGCCCGCCGCCGCGAGCAGCAGGAGCGGGCGCGGGTCGAGCGCGACCCGAAGGCGACCGTGGCCCGCGACGCGGCCGAGACGGCCGCCCGCACCAGCCTGGGCCTGGGCTGGGTGACCGGGGCCGTGACCGGGACCGGCCTCGGGGCTGTGCTGGCCTGGGTGCTGCGCCGGCGACGCTGACCCGTGGCCCCACGGTCCCACGATCGGCGGGTCCGGGGGCGCCAGGGGCTCGGCCGGGGGTGATCCTGGGCGTCTGGGACCAGTCGACTCAGCCGAGGTCCTTCTGCAGGAGCAGCCACCGGTTGCCCGTGCCCGGCTCGCCGCTGCGGTAGCCCAACCGGGAGTAGAAGCGCTGCGCGTCCACGTCCTCCTCGTCGGTGTTGACGTGGAGCTCCGCGCAGCCGTGCGTCCGCAGCGTCCTCTCCAGGGTTGCCATCAGTCGCCCGCCGATGCCGCGGGAGCGCAGGTGGGGCCGCACGTAGAGCTCGTCGAGAACGGGGAGCGGGCCGTCGTCGTAGGGGCTGGGGCGCAGCGTGGCCCACGCTAAGCCGGCGACGTCCCGGCGGGCGCCGTCGTCGGCGTGGTCACAGGCCGTCGGGATCTCCGCGAGGAGCACGACCACCTCGGCCAGCCCGAGCAGCCGGTGGAAGCGCCGCTCCACCACCTCTCGCGGCCCGACGGGGTCGTCGAACTCCCGTGCGAAGTCCACGAACAGGCCGGCGACCAGTGCGGCGTCCGCCGAGGTGGCACGGCGGAACGCGCACCGGGCGCCGGCACCGGGCATGCGACAGTGGCCCGAGCCGCCCTCGGCGGCCTGCGGCGTACCCTGGCCGATCTCGTCCAGCATCGCCACGAACCAGTCAGTGGTGATGTCGAACGGCTTGCCGCCCTTGATGCGCGGGAAGTCGATGGCCGACAGCTTGTCGTCGTTCTCCTCGTCCTGGCCGATGACGCCCGACTCGCCCTTGAGGGCGCAGTCGACGGCCATGTCGGTGCACTGCTTGATCAGGTCGAGGTCGGCCTGGTTGGCCGCCGCGGCGCGGGAGTAGTAGCCCGACTTCTGGACCATGACCTTCTCGGCCGACAGGAGCTTGGCGAACTGGTCGCCGAACCACTTGCCGGGGTTGACCTTGTCGAGCTTCACGTGGCCGAACGGGTCACGGGGGACCTCCTCGCCGGCCTTCTCCATCTCGGCGACGATCGAGTCGAGGCCCGCCCCTTCCGACAGAAAGATCGTGACGTTGCCGACGCGGTCCATGACCTCGTTCAGCCGCTTGGCCTCGGCCTCGATGTCGATGTGGGCCTCGGGGACGAACACGGCGTGGACGTCCCAGGCCTCCTTCGACAGGCCGATCTCGGGCAGCCACTCGCGCGAGTCGAGCCACTCGCGGTACTTCTGGGCGGTCGCGGCGGTGAGCCAGCCGCAGTTGCGGCCCATGACCTCGTGGACGATGAGCATGCGCGAGCCCGAGTTGTGCTCGGCCACGATGTTCTGCGCGAAGCGGGACCCCATCTCGGCGGCGGTCCAAGCACCCAGCGACTGCTTGATCGGGATGACGTCGTTGTCGATCGTCTTCGGCAGGCCGACGACGGTCAGGCCGTAGTCGTGCTGGGCGAGGAACGCGGCGAGATCGGCGGCGGTGGTGTTGGTGTCGTCGCCGCCGATGGTGTGCAGCACCTCCACACCGTCGGCCTCGAGACGGTCGGCGGCGACCTTCAGCGGGTCGTCGCCCTCGTTCACCAGGCCGCGCTTGACGAGGTCGGCGGCGTTGGTGAGCTTGACGCGGGAGTTGCCGACGGGTGAGCCGCCGTACTCGTGCAGCAGATGGGCCTTCTCCCGGATCTCGGGCGTGACGGTGATCGAGTCGCTCTTCAGGAGGCCCTGGTAGCCGTGCTTGTACGCGATGATCTCCGTCTCGGGGGACAGCTCGGTGTATCGCTGGATCAGGCCTCCGATCGCCGAGGACAGGCAGGGCGCGAAGCCGCCCGCCGTGAGTATCGCAACCTTCTTGACCATGGAACCTCCTGTGGACGTCGTGTTCGCCCCAACACTATTGGGGTAGGTCTGACCCCGATCAGCTGCCCCGGGCGGACGCTGCTCGGGGCCATCGCCGCGAACGACGATCTCTGAATGCCCGACGGCCGAAACCGGCTGCGCCCCCTGCCCACGCGGGCGGAGGCAGCGCGGCTGACCTGATCGTTCACCTCGAGTTCGCCGAGGTGACCTCCTGCGACACCCCGGCGCTCTGGCACCATCCTCGCGTGCGGGACGAGCGGGGCATGTCGATGTCGGTGATGGTGACGCTGTGGGTGATGGCCCTCGTCGTCATCGCAGGACTGGCCGTCGACGGGGGGCAGCGCGTCCATGCCGCCCGGCGGGCCGAGGGTGCGGCGTCCGGGGCCGCCCGCGCCGCCACCGACGCGGCGGCGACGAGCCGGCTGGGCGGGCGTACCGACCCGGGCGTGGCGGTGCTGGCGGCCCGCGCGCACCTGACGGCGAGCGGCGTGGCGGGTAGCGTCGAGCTCGACCGCGGCGTCGTGCGCGTGCGGACGAGGGTGGGTGCGCCCACGATCTTCCTGTCGATCGTCGGTGTGCGCGAGGTCAGCGCCGGCGCGTACGCCGAGTCGGTTCTGCTGCGCGCCTGACGTCGCCACGTGCGTGGCATCGGCGTCGAGAGGAGGCGGCGGCACGGTGGGGGTGAGTGGGATGGTCTGGGCAGGGCCGTCCTCGCCGGCTGGGGCGCCGTGCTCATCGCGCTGCGTCTGGTGCTGTACAGCACGGAGGTCGGCTGGATGTGGCTACCGACATCGCCCACGGCGCGATCGACCTGATCAGGTTCGTCCTGCTGGGGGCTGGCTGATCATCGGGCCCCTCTGATCGGTGATCAGAGGGCGGAGGCCATCCGGCGTACGACCTCCCGCAGGACCTCCGGGGAGGTCGCGAGGTTGACGCGTACGCACTGCTCACCGCCGGGACCGAAGTCGGCGCCGCGGTTCAGCGCGACCCGGCCCCGGTCGAGGAACGCCTGGTAGGGCTCGTCGAGGCCGAGCGCCGAGCAGTCGACCCACGCCAGATAGGTTGCCGGACCCGGGCGGTAGACCGCGCCAGGCACGTGTTCGGCGAGCAGCTCGACCAGCAGCTGGCGGTTGGCCTCGATCTCGCCCATCAGCTCGTCGAGCCAGGGCTGGCCCTGGGTGAGTGCTGCGGTATGGGCCATGAGTGCGAGGTGCCCTGCGCCGTGGGTGGTGGTGATGGGAAGTGCGAGGAGCTCGGCGGCCAGGTCGGGCGTGCCCACGGCGACGGCGGCCTTCAGCCCGGCGAGGTTCCACGCCTTCGAGGCGGACAGGAGCGCGACGGAGCGCCGCGCGCCCGCGATCGACAGGAACGGCATGTGCGTCGCCGACGACGAGACCAGCGGAGCGTGGATCTCGTCGCTGATGACCAGCACGTCGTGCTCGGCCGCGAGCTTCGCGACCTGGGCGAGCTCGTCGCCGGTGTGGACGGTGCCGTGTGGGTTGTGCGGCGAGCACAGCAGGTACGCGGCCGGCCGCTGCTCGGCGAACGCCCGACCGATCGCGGTCAGGTCGAGACGGCCGTCGGCGGTCAGCGGAACGTCCAGCGGCGCACGCCCGGCGGCCTCCAGCGCGCGGTAGAAGAACGGGTAGACGGGCGGGTTGATCATGACTGACGAGCCGTCGGAGGTGAACCGCTGCAGCACGGCCACGACGCCCTGCATCACGTCGGGAACGGTTACGGCCCGGGTCTCCACGTCGAACGTCCAACCCCAGCGCTGCTGCGCGTACGCGGCCAGCGCCTCTTCGTAGGGGCGCCCCGACGGATAACCGGTGTCACCGGCGTCCACGAGGCGGTGGATCGCGTCGCGGATCGGCTCGGCCGGCACGCAGTCCATCTCCGCGACCCACGCCGGGAGGACGTCGTCGGGATAGGCCCGCCACTTCATGCTCGTACGCGTCCGCAGCTGGTCGAGGGTCAGGTCGAGGATTGCCATGGGACGAGGGTAGCCGCGGCGGACGTGGCCCTCTTCTCGTCTCGCGTCCTGCGGTCTAGTATCCGTTCATGGCACGGTATCTCGATGTTCACCCCGACAACCCCCAGCCGCGCTCCCTGTCGCAGGTGGTCGACATAGTCAACGACGGTGGTCTGGTGGCCTATCCGACCGATTCGGGCTATGCCCTCGGCTGCTCGCTCGGCAACAAGGAGGGTCTCGACCGCATCCGCGCGATCCGCAAGCTCGACGACAAGCACAACTTCACGCTGGTGTGCCACGACTTCGCCCAGTTCGGGCAGTTCGTCCAGATGGACAACCACGTGTTCCGCGCGGTGAAGGCCCGCACCCCGGGCCACTACACGTTCATCCTGCCCGGCACCAAGGAGGTGCCGCGCCAGATGCTGCACCCCAAGAAGAAGACGGTTGGCGTACGCATCCCGCCACACACCACGGCCCTCGCCCTGCTCGAGGCGCTCGGCGCGCCACTGATGAGCTCGACGCTCATCCTGCCGGGAGAGACCGAGCCGCTGGCCGACGGCTGGCAGGTCAACGACGAGCTGGGCAACCAGATCGACGCCGTTCTCGACTCCGGCGACGTGGGCAACGCCGCGACGACGGTGGTCGACTGGACGGGCGACGAGCCGGTGATCGCCCGCGCCGGCGCGGGCGATCCCACCCCGTTCCAGGTCTGACGGCGGCGGGCCGACCCGGAACCGCGGTCGGACCGATGCGGACCCCTGCGTCTTTAGCGTGGGACGCATGAAGAAGTTGCTCGTCGTCCCCGCCCTGCTCGCGCTCCTGGTCACGGGGTGTCGGGCCCCGGTCCAGCGTGTGGTCTGCGGTGAGCACACGCTCGAGCGCACCAGCGGCGGTAGGGGCTCCGGCGCGATCCGCGTGGGCGATGTGGGGCTGCTCGACACCCCCTGCGGCCTGCGCGTGACCGTGGACCTCTCCGGCGGTACGCCGGCCTGGGAGGCGGGCTACTCGGGACTGCCCGCGGCGGCGCAGGGTAAGTACGCGCCGCAGGAGGCCGCGCCGGGCGAGCAGGTCCTGACGGTCGCGCTCGCGCCGGCGGACCCGACGTGGGAGCCGCGCCGCTACCGCGACCGCCAGCCGGGTGGGACGCAGCACCTACAGATCAGGGACCGGAACCCCGGGGCGGCCTGGGTAGCCTTCGTGAGCGGCGAGGACGGGCGCGCGCTCGTGCGGGTCGGGCTTGCTGGGGCGCCCGCCCGTGCCTACCGCGTTGACGCCTCGAACCCCGAGCGGCTGGTGATCACCCTGATCGAGCAGTGACGACCAGTGGTGAAGGCTGAGTGTCAGAGGGCGATCGCACGCAGGCGGAGCAGCTCGGAGCCCTCGCCCATCACCGGGAGCTGGATGATCCCGGCGCCGAAGATCCAGTAGTCGTAGGTGTCACGCGTGCCGCGGGGTTCGTCGAGCCGCATTGTCGCGGGGGACAATCCGGGACAGGGCGCCACGTCCATCGCTCGCGCGATCCCCTCGGCGTGGGCCTCCGGCGGTCGAGGGGCTTGCGGCGTCAGTCGAAGCCGTTGGCGCAGATGCGCACGAGCGGGTGGAGCTTCAGCAGTGGTAGGTGTCGGTCGGCGCGGGGAAGTGCACGTCGTAGCCGGCCGGCGGCTTCAATCCGTACGCCGCGGCCAGGTCGAGCACCTTGCGCGCGCGGGCGAGACGCGGCAGGTCGGAGCCGTTGCGGATCTCGCCGCCGTCGGCGTCGAACTCGGTGAGGAAGTCCAGCGCCCAGGACATGTCCTCGAGCGACGGCGACAGGATCTCGTTGACCGTGGCGCACTGCTCCGGCATCAGGCAGATCTTGCCGGTCATGCCGAACTGCTCGGTGACGGCGGCGGCGTCGGCGAGCTTCACGCCCAGGGCGCCGACGGCCGGGCCGTCGATCGGACCGGGCAGGCCGGCGGCGCGGGCGGCGATCGTGAACTGCGAGCGGGCGTACGCCAGGGTCATCGGGTCGTCGGCGAAGCCGGTGTCGCGACGGAAGTCGCCGATGCCGAAAGCGAGGCGGAACGTCGAGCGCGACGCGGCGATCGAGTCGAGATGCTGCACACCGCGCGCGGTCTCGACCAGTGCGACGATCTTCTGGGAGTCGGACAGCAGGCCGGCGGTCTTGATGACGTGCTCGGGTGACTCGACCATCGCGAGCATGACGCCGAGGCAGTTCGGGAACTGGGCCAGCGCCTTGCAGTCGGCCTCCCACCACTCGGTGCCGAAGCCGTTGATGCGGACCCAGGCCTCGCCGCCGCGCTCGAAGAAGTCGACGACGTTCTGGCGTGCCGTCTCCTTGTCCTTCGGGGCGACCGCGTCCTCGATGTCGAGGATGACGACGTCTGCTGCAGAAGCTACGGCGGCGTCGAACCGCTCGACGTGCGTGGCGTTCACGAGCAGCCAGCTGCGGGCGAGCTCGGGGCCGATGCGGGTGGACGTCGAAGGCTGAGCCTCGGTGGTCGTCATGGGTCGATTCCTTGGGTCGTCTAGCGTGTTACTGAACAGTAGCCCGAATGTGTTTCGATGTGGCGAACGTCTCACTGCGTGGGCGCGCCTCACAGTAGCCGGGCTGGCGCTCCGGTGGGGCGACGTCCACGACGTGTCATCGGGCGCCGCGATGCGGCACACGACGTCGAGGGCGTTCTTCGGGTCTGAGGGGATCGGAGGAGCCATGCCGACATCCCAGGACACCGGCGGTTCACGAGACGACGAGCGGCCCCACCCCAGGGCGGGGCCGCTCGTGGCGTTCAGCAGCAGCGGGAGCGCGGGTTGAGCTCCGCGTCCTTGTGCTTAGCTGCCCAGAACTCCCGCTCCGTGGGGATCGGGGCGCCCGGGTGGTGGGTGCGCTGGTGGGCGACGAACTTCGCGTACGCGTTGTCGCCCATCACCTCGTGGACGTACCAGCGCACCTTCTTCAGCGTGTCGACGACACTCATTCGTGGTGCGCCCCCACGTAGGGATTCGCCTCCAGGCCCGCGTCCTTCCACTCCTGGGCGACCTTCTTCTCGGTCGGGGTGGCGAAGAAGCCCTTCGGCGCGAAGATCTTCGATGGGACGTCCGGGTCCTCGGTCGTGGGCAGGCCGCCCTGGCGGAGAGCCTTGATGGAGACCCACATGGCGGCGGCGAACACGATGAGGACGAGCACCGCGTACACGATCGACAGGGTGCCCTGGACGAAGGTGTTGCGGACGACTGCCTCGATCTCGGCGGGGTTCTTGGCGGTCGAGAACGTGGTCTTGCCGGATGCAAGGGCCTGCTTGGCCGCGCTGTGGAGCGACCAATAGCCGATCTTGGTGTCGGGGGAGAAGATCTTCTGCCACGACGCGGTCATGGTGACGATGAGGTCCCAGGCCAGCGGTAGGCCCGGGATCCACGCCCACTTGAACTTGCCCTGCTTCATCACCACGGCGAACACGACAGTGAGCGCGATGGCGGCGAGCAGCTGGTTGGCGATGCCGAACAGCGGGTAGAGCATGTTGATGCCGCCCAGCGGGTCGGTGACACCCATGACGAGGATCGAGCCCCAGCCGAGCACGACGACTGCCGAGCACAGCCAGGCGCCCACGCGCCACGACGGGTCCTTGAACTTGCCGAGGCCCTTGATGTTGCCGAGGGTGTCGGACAGCATGAAGCGCGCCACGCGCGTGCCGGCGTCGATGGTCGTCAGGATGAACAGCGCCTCGAACATGACGGCGAAGTGGTACCAGAAGGCCTTCAGACCACCGATGAGCGGGATCTGGTGCATGATCTCCGCCATGCCGAAGGCGAGCGTCGGCGCACCACCGGTGCGCGAGATGATCGTCTTCTCACCCACGTCCTGGGCGGCCTGGGCGAACACGTTCGGGTCGATCGCAGGCAGTGGCTGTCCGCCGGGGGAGACCAGTCCCATCTTGTTGACCCACTCGGCGGCGGTCTGCGGCGTACCGCCGGTGACGCCGGCCGGGGCGTTCATGACGAAATAGATGTGCTGGTCGATGCAGCAGGCGGCGACGAGCGCCATGATCGCGACGAACGACTCGGTGAGCATCGAGCCGTAGCCGATGATGCGAGCCTGCGACTCCTTCTCGATGAGCTTCGGCGTGGTGCCCGACGAGATGAGTGCGTGGAAGCCCGAGAGCGCGCCACAGGCGATCGTGATGAACAGGAACGGGAACAGCGAGCCAGCGAACGCCGGACCCGTGCCGGAATGGGCGAACTTCGACACCGCCGGCTGCGTGATGGTCGGCGCGGCCAGCAGGATGGCGACGGCGAGCAGTGCGATCGTGCCGACCTTCATGAAGGTCGACAGGTAGTCGCGGGGCGCGAGGAGCAGCCACACGGGCAGCACGGAGGCGGCGAAGCCGTACGCGGCCAGCCAGTACGCCAGCTCGACCTTGGTCAGGGTGAAGATCGGGGCGAGCGTGGCCGACTCGGCGACCCAGTGGCCGGAGATGATCGCCAACAGCAGCAGGGCGACGCCGATGATCGAGACCTCGGTGACCTTGCCCGGCCGCAGGTAGCGCAGGTAGACGCCCATGAAGAGGGCGATCGGGATGGTCATGGCGATGGAGAACACGCCCCACGGCGAGTCGGCCAGTGCGCCGATGACGACGATGCCGAGAACCGCGATCAGGATCAGCATGATCGTGAACACGCCGATCAGGGCGGCCCAGCCACCGACCGGGCCGAGCTCGTCACGGGCCATCTGGCCGAGCGAGCGCCCGCCGCGGCGGATCGACAGGTGCATGACCATGTAGTCCTGCACGGCACCGGCGAGGATGACGCCGACGATGATCCAGATCGTGCCGGGCAGGTAGCCCATCTGGGACGCCAGGACGGGGCCGACCAGCGGGCCGGCGCCGGCGATGGCGGCGAAGTGGTGGCCGAACAGGACCTTGCGGTCGGTCGGCATGAAGTCCTTGCCGTTGGCGTACTGCTCGGCGGGGGTGGCGCGCGTGTCACGCGGCTCGCAGAGCTTCCGCTCGATGAAGCGCGAGTAGAAGCGCAACGCGAGCAGGTAGGAGCCGACGGCTGCGACCACGAACCAGACGGCGTTGACTCGCTCGCCGCGGATGAACGCGATCATCGTCCAGCCAACTGCGCACAGCAGGGCGATGACGGTGAACATGGCCTTGTTGGCGGTGGTGCTGTGGGCACCCTCCACGACGGCCACGGGCGGCCGGTCGGGATCGGTGCGCACCGGGCGAGGTTCGTCGCCCGGGATCAGGTCGTCGTCTTTGACGCTGGTGCTCATGGCTCTCCTCTGTCCGAAGATGGCACAGACGTTAAACCCTGCACTCTGGTCGGTGGGTCAGCTCCGAATAACGATTGGGACACCTGCTCGTGGGATGGGGCGTCCCGGTGGGTGGGGAGGCGCCCTCGCCGTGCGCCACCGAAGGTGGCATGGTGGGATGATGAGCGTCCGTGCACACGAGTCCGACCAAGTCCGTGCCCTGCTGGGTCGTGTACCCCGCACCCAGTTCATCGGTGGGCAGTGGTCCACCGATCTGCCCACGATGGAGGTGCACGACCCCGCGACCGGAGCGGTCCTCACGACGGTGGCCGATGCAGATGCCGACACCGGCGTACGCGCTCTCGACGCGGCCTGCGCGGCCGCCCGCGACTGGGCGCGGACCCTGCCCCGCGAGCGCGCCGAGATCCTGCGCCGTGCGTACGAGCTCGTGATCGCGCGAGGCGACGACCTCGCGACCCTCATGACGCTCGAGATGGGCAAGCCGCTGGCCGAGGCCAGGGGAGAGGTGACCTACGGGGCGGAGTTCCTGCGTTGGTTCTCGGAGGAGGCCGTACGCATCGACGGGCGCTGGGGCCAGGCGCCGAACAACGAGCAGCGAATGCTCATCATGAAGCAGCCGGTCGGCCCGGTGTACGCGATCACGCCGTGGAACTTTCCCCTGGCGATGGGGACGCGCAAGATCGCGCCCGCGCTGGCCGCCGGCTGCACGGTCGTCCTCAAGCCGGCCGCCGAGACCCCGCTGACGTCGCTGGTGCTCATGGAGATCCTCGCGGAGGCGGGCGTGCCGGACGGGGTCGTCAACTGCGTCGTGACGTCCGACGCCGCCGGGGTGTCGACTCCGATCATCGGCGACCCGCGCCTGCGCAAGCTCACCTTCACCGGCTCGACGGCCGTGGGCAAGAAGCTCATCGCCCAGTCGGCCGAGCACGTGCTGCGCACGTCCATGGAGCTCGGCGGGAACGCCGCACTGCTCGTGCTGGAGTCGGCCGACCTCGACCGCGCCGTCGACGGGGCCCTTGCGGCGAAGATGCGCAACGGCGGCGAGGCGTGCGTCTCGGCCAACCGCATCCTCGTCCACGAGAGGCACGCCACCGAGTTCGGCCGTCGTCTCGCCGAGCGGATGGGCGCGATGAAGGTCGGCCCCGGCCTGGCCGACGGCGTCGAGGTGGGGCCGCTGATCACCGATGTGGCCCTCGACAAGGTGTCCGGCCTCGTCGCCGACGCGGTCCACCGCGGGGCACGCGTCCTCACCGGGGGCGAACGGTCGGCCGGTGACGGCTGGTTCTGGGAGCCGACGGTCTTGGTGGACGTGCCCGACGACGCCCGAGTCATGCACGAGGAGATCTTCGGCCCCGTGGCGCCGATCACGACGTTCACCGATCTGGATCAGGCGCTGGCGCTCGCGAACGACGTCGAGCACGGGCTCATGGGCTACGTGTTCGGCGAGAACCTCGGGGAGGCCCTCCGGGCGGCCGAGGGCCTCGAGACCGGGATGGTCGGCCTCAACTCCGGCGTGGTGTCGCAGCCCGCCGCACCGTTCGGCGGGGTGAAGCAGTCCGGACTCGGGCGCGAGGGGAGCCGGGAGGGCGTCGAGGAATACCTCGAGACCAAGTACGTCGGGATCGCGCTGTGAACATCGAGGTCTCCCGGGCCCGCCCGGCCGACCTGCCGTTCGCCACCGCGTACGCCCTGCTGAGGCTGCGCACCGACGTCTTCGTCGTCGAGCAGGAGTGTGCGTACCCCGAGCTGGACGGGCGCGACCTCGAACCGGACTGCGTATGGTTCTGGGCCCACGAGGGTGACGACGTGCTGGCCACGCTGCGCCTGCTGACCGATGCCGGGGGCGTACGCCGGATCGGGCGCGTGGCCACCTCGGGCGCCGCGCGCGGCCGCGGCGTGGCGGCCCGGCTCATGGAGGCCGCGCTCGCCGAGTGGGGTGACGCGCCCGTGGTGCTGGATGCGCAGGCCCACCTCGAGCACTGGTACGCCCGGTTCGGTTTCGCCGTCAGCGGTTCGGGATTCGTCGAGGACGGGATCCCGCACGTCCCCATGCGCCGCGGCTGACCCGGCCCCACCCCCACCCGAAGCCCAACTCGTGCACAACGTCGACAGGTTGGTCCCGTACCGGCGAGCAGGGGGCCAACCTGTCGACGTCCGTGCGAGCTGGGCTTGGAGGAGCGGGAGCGCGGGTCAGGAGATGCGGATGTCCCACGGCAGCGACAGAACGCCCATGGGCACGTGGACGCCCGCAAGCCGGGCCGCGCCGAGGATGAGACCCTCAGGTCCGGACGCCAGGGTCACGGATCGGGCGTTGAGACCCGAGGGCGACTCCGACGACTCGGCCGGCTTGAGCTGTTCGAGCCAGGGCATCGTCGGAACCATGCGGACTGCGACCTTGTCGAGGGGCCGACCGATCCTCTCCGCGGCCAGCTCGAGGGCCCTGCCCATGCCGCCGAGCTCGTCGACCAGCCCCCGGTCGTGGGCGTCGGCACCGGTCCAGACACGTCCTTGGGCGACCTTCTCGAGATCCGCCAGGTCCATGCCCCGGTCGTGGGCGGCCTTGGTGGTGAAGTCGGCGTACACCTCGTCGAGCCAGGCATCCAGCTTGGCCCACTGCTCGTCGGAGAAACCCTCGACCGGCGACAACCAGCCGGCGTTGCGGCCCGAGCGGATCGCCTCGCGCACCAGACCGAGGCGCTCGTAGAGGCCCTGGGTGACCATCTTCCCGGCGAGCACACCGATCGACCCGGTGAGGGTGGTCGGGTTCGCGACGATCGTGTCGCAGCCCATGGCCGCGAAATAACCGCCCGACGCGGCGAGATCGCCCATCGTGGCGATGACCGGCTTGCCGGCCTCCTTCAGCTGGAGCACCTCGCGACGGATCACGTCGGAGGCGATGTACGAGCCGCCGGGGGAGTCGATGCGCAGGACGACGGCCTTCACCGAGTCGTCGCGGGCCGCCTCGCGCAGATGGGCCCCCACGGTGTCGCAACCGGCCTCGCGGCCGCCCATCGGGGACCCCTGCCGACCCGGGCCGTCCACGATGGCCCCGCTCAGCGACACGACCCCGATGGCCGGCTTGTTGCGGTTCAGCATCCCCTCGATGGCCTCGACCCGGCTGGGGCGGTGGTAGCGGTGGGCGTACCGCAGCTCCACCTTCTCGTCGGCACCCCAGCGGCGGCGCAGCTCGGCGTACACCTCGTCGCGGTAACCGAGGTGATCGACCAGGCCGTGCTCGAGGGCGACGGGGGCAGGGAGGGGCGAGTCGTCGATGGCGGCGCGGACGACCTCTTCGCTGAGCCCGCGCGCGGCCACCGCACGGGCGACGGTGTCGTCGACGACGGAGTCGGCGATGCGCTGCATCATCTCGCGGTTGGCCTCGGAGACCTCACGGGCCGCGAACTGGTCGGCCGCCGACTTGTACTCCTTGCGCTGACCGAACTGCGGTTCGATGTCGAGCTTCTCGAGACCGCCGCGCAGCAGAGTCACCTGGAGCTCGACACCGGGCCAGCCCAAGGCTCCGGTGGGCTGCAGCCAGATCTCGCTGGCGGCCAGCGCGATGCGGTACGCCAGCATGCCGCTGGTCAGCTCACCGAACGACTCGGTCCACGCGATGACGGGCTTCGACCGCCTGAAGTCGGCGATGACCTCAGCCAGCTCGTCGCCCTGGCTGGTCGTGAGGGGGCACGTGCCCAGATGAACGACCAGGCCCGCGACGTCGTCATCCTTGGCGCGACGCAGCGAGTCACGGATCTCCCGCATCGACGGCGACTGGCGCTGGCGGAACGCCTCCAGAGGGTTCGAGGGCTGCGCGCTGACCACGCCGCGGGCGAGGTCGAGCTCGAGCACGGTCGGGCCACCGGCATCGGTGGTGCGGGAGGTGAGGGCGGTCTTGACGAGAGAGATCGGGTCCATGCATCGAGGCTACGCGGGCGATCGCCCAGAACCCACCGGGGATGTCCGCAACCCAGTTCGGGTCGTCAGGGTGGGGGACCTCCGTCGGCACGGGTGCCCGGTGGGCGTACGCGTGGCGCGGGCCTTGGCCTCTGCCGTC
Organism: Mariniluteicoccus endophyticus; assembly: GCF_054780035.1. Lineage (NCBI taxonomy): Bacteria > Bacillati > Actinomycetota > Actinomycetes > Propionibacteriales > Propionibacteriaceae > Mariniluteicoccus > Mariniluteicoccus endophyticus. Next base: position 89,934 of record NZ_BAAGXC010000016.1, read on the forward strand.
GCCTCAGCGCGGCCAGCGTGTCCCGGTTGACCAGCTGCCCCGACGACAGGCGCCGACCGGCCTCCCGGGTCGCCCACTCGCGCTGCGAGTCGAGGTGGGCGTCCAGGTCGAGATGACGCAGCACCTGCTCGATCGAGTCGAGCACCGTCCCGCGGAGCAGCCACAGCCCAGGTTGGTCGCGGGCGTCGACGAACATGAGCTCGGTGAGGCGTACGCGAGTCTCGCGCAGGACCTCCAGCGTCTCGCCGAGCTGGTCGCGCACCTGATCGTCGGTGCCGTGGGCCTCGGCCTGGACCAGCCGCCCGAAGGCTTCCGCCGCGTCGGCGAGGTCGTCGAGCACGACGGCGAAGGCCTGCCGCGCCTCCTCGCCGAAGGGGTCGTCGGCGTCGTCGCTCGCCGGTGCCTCGCGCTCGATCGTGGCGAAGAGTGTGCGGACGGCGAACAACGTCTGCTCGAGGACGGCGGTGCCCGACCTCAGCACCGGCTCGAGATCGGCGGTGCCGATCGCCCGGGGGTTCCACCGGCGGGCCTCGCCGACGTCGCTCACCCGGGTGGATGCCGCCAGCAGGGCCTCGTGGGTCTCGCGCGTACGCGCCAGCCAGACCGCGACGCGCTCGCGCGTGACCGGGCCATCGGCCACGTCGACGCTGGCTTGGCGCAGGCAGCCCCCGAGCCGGTCGGAGACACGGCGTACGGCGTGTGCGGCATGACGGACAGGCACCACCGGCGGGAGCGCGACCCCCATGACGACGCCGACCGCCGCCCCGACGAGGGTCGTGACGACACGGGTCTCGACGGCGATCTCCTGGCCGGCGGTGGCGAGGATCAGCATGGCGCTGATCGGCGTCTCGAGCGCCTGCTCGCCGAGGCGGAAGATGCGCGCGAGCAGCAGCGCGGCGCCCACCACGACGCCGAGGCTCCACCACGACAGACCGACATGGCTCGTGACGACCAGGGCCACCGCGACGCCGGTCAGGACGGCGCCGACGCGCACGGCCGCCATCTTGAACGTGGCCTGCGTGGAGGCCTGCAGGACCAGCAGCGCGGTGAGGCAGCCGGTCAGGTCGACGACTCCCGGCGACATGAGCGGCATGGTCAGCAGGTAGGCGACGACCGCCCCGAACGACAGCCTGAGGGCGTGCAGCAGCACCGGGGCGATCCGGTAGGGCACCTCGGCCCAGGTCCTCGGATGTCCCGGCCACAGGAGGTCAGCGATCCGACGGGAGTCCACCGTCTCCACTGTGACACGTCGGTCAAGGTCGGTGGCACCCGTGTACGCATGTGCCGCAACACCAGGGTCTTCCACAACTTGGCTGGCGCGACCCGGAAGCTGCTTTACGGGCTCGTCACCAGCGCACCCCCGAAGGACCGGGAGGTGGAGGCAGAGAAGGCCCGTCAGCGCGGCGCCGCGCGCTTTCGGTTGATTGGACAGCCCCGCGCCGTGCGGCAGACTGGGCGGCATGAGTGACGTCCCGCCCGAGAAGAAGACCGGCAACGACCCGACCGTCACCGCCGGCCAGGCCGCCGATCAGGGCATGCACGTCGAGACCCGCGTCATCCCGCGGGTCGAGCGCACCGTACAGGTGGGACCACTGGACCAGCCGCGTGCACCGCGACCGCCCGCTGCAGGCCGTCCCGTCCCCCCTGAGGCGCCCACCCAGCCGGTTCAGCGCACGCCCGCGCGGGTGTCCGTGTCGGGTTCTCAGCCCGTGCAGCATGGCCAGCACCCGACGCCCTCCCCAGCCCACCCCCACGCAGATGCCGACACCACCCACCGGATCGCCACGCACCCGGCTCCCGCGACGGGCCGGGCCCACGAGCAGGAGACCCAGGTCGTGCCGGCGGTCTCCGCGACACCGGTCGGCGACACCGCAGCGGCGCGTACCGCCTGGGACGACGAGAAGACCCGCCGAAGGGCCGCCGACCGCCTGCGACCCACCATCGTCGCCGCTTCGGTCGGCGCCGTGGCTGCCCTCGCCTGTCTCGTCGCCGCGGTCCTCGGTGTCATCCAGCACTCCTGGGGCCTGTGGCTGCTCGTGGGTCTCGCGGCGCTCGCGGGTGGCTGCCTCGCGGGGGCGCTGGCCGGCTGGTCGATCGAGTCACCGATGCGCACGCTGCTCAAGGCCCATCCGTGGGAGAAGCTGTCAGGCCAGGTCGGCGTGGGCGGTCAGATCGTCGTCGTCGCCGACTCCAAGCGCCGCGCGTACGACCTCGACGCCAACCGCAACGAGCCCGTCGGCGAGGTCGGCAGCGAGCTCACCGTCCGTGCGTGCGGCGGACGCGACGAGAAGGTCGTCGAGTTCGGGCCGCGCAAGCGCTGGCGCCTGGCCGAGCGCGTCGCCGTGATGCTGCCCGACCTCAGCGAGTTCGACGACGAGGACGACGAGGACTGGACCCCGTCGGGTCCTGTCGGCGAGCAGCCCGGCGAGGACGGCCTGTACGCGGGCTGAGCGGACCGCCTGCGGCGCGGTGTGCTAGACACAAGTCATGGCAACCACTGCGTTCAAGGGCAATCCTGTCAACACCGCCGGCGATCTTCCCAACCTGGGAGACACCGCCCCCAACTCCGTGCTCGTCGGCACCGACCTCGCTGACGTGCGCATCAGCGACTTCGCCGGCCAGCGCGTCGTGCTCAACATCTTCCCCTCGGTCGACACCGGCGTCTGCGCCGCGTCCGTGCGCCGCTTCAATGAGCTCGCCGCCGGCCTCGAGAACACCAAGGTCGTCTGTGTCTCGGCCGATCTCCCGTTCGCGCTCAGCCGCTTCTGCGGTGCGGAGGGCATCGAGAACGTCGTGTCGGCCTCGACATTCCGCAGCGACTTCGGCGACGCCTATGGCGTACGCATGACCGACGGACCGCTCGCCGGTCTGAACGCGCGCTCGGTCGTCGTGCTCGACGAGCAGGGCAACGTGGCATACACGCGCCTCAACGACGAGATCACCGAGGAGCCGGACTACGACGCCGCGCTCGCCGCGCTCAAGTGATCGATCCCCACGACGAGTCGGGCCCCGGGCAGATCCCCGGGGCCCGACTCGTCCTGCCCGGATCCGCCGGAGATCCCAACTGTGCACGAATCGGTTCGGCTGGGGGCCGAGGGATCAGTCGCCGAGCGCCCGGCGCATCGAGTAGCCGGTGTCGAGATCAGTGATCGTCAGCGACACCATGCCGTTCGCGTCGATCTCGTAGCGCTCCTCGACCTCCGGGCCGTGGCCAAGACGCTGGACGGCGATGTTGCGCGGCAGGGCGTCGATCGACTGCAGCTGCGGGGTGAATGGGAAGATCACGTCCGCGAACGGCACGATGTCCCCAGTCGGCTGACCGTCGGCGTCGACCGACGCATACTCCACGAACCGGAACCAGCCCACGTCGTGGGCCGCGCGGTAGCGTCGCGTGACCACGCGGGTCTTCGCGCCCACCAGCTCGTCGCGCGAGAGGATCGGGTCGAACTGGAGCAGCTGGCCGCCCTCGGCGTCGCGGAAGACGCCGAACCCGCGCGAGAGCCGGTCGGTCAGGGAGTAGCCCGCCGTCGGGTCGGCGGCGATCGCCAGACCAATGGCCGTCGACGCGCCGGGGTAGGGAGAACGGTGGACGCGGCGGCCGAACCGCTCCCGGAGGTGGCGGGGGATCAGCGGGAGGCTGGAGGCGCCACCCACCAGGTAGATGCCCGCGATGTCGGTGGTGAGCGGGGTGTCGTCGTCCAGCCCGCTCACCAGGGGCGACATGGTCGACAGCGTGTCGTCGACCAGCGGTGCGGCAGCCTCGTAGAAGTCAGCGACGCGCACCGTCACGGCCTCGCCGCGCACCTCGAGGGTGATGCGCTTGGACTGCGGCGACAGGTGCTCCTTGGCGTCGCGGCAGTCGTCGAGCAGCTCGGCGTACGCCCGTCGACCGAGCGAGTCGGCCGTGACACCTGCCTCGTCAAGGACCAGGTCGGCGAGGCGCAGGTCGAAGTCGTCACCGCCGAGCCGGTTGCGGCCGATGGTGTCGATGACCTCGTGGGCGGTGCCGTCCACGCGGACGAGCGAGGCGTCGAACGTGCCACCTCCGAGGTCGTAGACGACAATGCGGGTGCGCTTGGAGTTCAGGGTGCGGCCCTGGCGGTGGGTGTACTCGAAGCCGGCCGCGGACGGCTCGTTGACGACGGCACTGACCTCGAACCCCGCCCTGCGGAAGGCCTCGAGGGTGAGGAAGCGCTGGGCGCCCGGCGCGTGGGCGGGCACGGCGATTACGGTGCGTCCGATGCCGAGCTCGGCGAGCTGGGGGCCGAGGTTCGACCTCGTGCGCAGCGAGGTCTGGAGATCGACGAGGAATCCCGTCATGACGTCGAGCAGCGGCACCTCGCGCGTGCCGACCGTGACGGTGGTCGACGGCGAGACGGTCGGGTCGGCCAGCGTCCGCTTGAACGACCTCAGCAGGGGAGCACCGGCCTCGGCGGCGGCCATGGCATCGAACCCGTACACCAGCGTGTCACCGTCGAGGGCGACGACCGACGGCACGTGGTCGACGGTGTCACCCAGGTGGTCGGTGAAGTTGACGACGGGGTAGTTGCCGCGGTCGACGCAGGCGACGACCGTCCTCGTGGTGCCGAGATCGATGCCAAGTTCCATGGCCTCGACGTTAGTCGTTCCGGCGGGAGGCGACCTTACGTCCAGGTGACGATCAGGTTGCGTCACCCGGCCGTTCGACGATCAGTCACCGTCCCCCTCCAGGACGGTGTCCATGGTGGTGGGGACGTCGTCGGTCTGCTCGGTCTGCTCGGGGTCGCCGTCGCGCAGGTCGACGACCTCGCCGTAGCGGATCTCCAGCGACTTGTCGCTATTCTTTCTCCTCACCGGGGACGGCCCGGACGGCCGAGAGGGGCAACGCATGGCCACCCACGAGATGGAACGCGCCCAGGAGCGTGACGGTACAGTCGTCCGCGGCGACACGTCGCCCTGGCAGGCCGCCAAGCAGGTCCCCGGGCCCGTCATGGTGGCCCTGGCGTTCTTGCTCGGGCCGTTCACGCAGAAGGTCGATCCCCATTCCTTCGGGGACCACCAGCTCCTCCACTGGCTCGGCACCCACCGCGTCGACCCGGTCACGAATGCAGCCATGGCCCTCGACTTCGTGGGCGGCCCGAAGGTCACCCCGTTCCTCACCGTCGCCGTGGCGATCCTGCTGGTCGTGCTGCGCCGGGCCGTGCTGGGCGCGCTCGTGGCCGCCCTCACCTTCCTCGGCTGGCTTCCGGGCTTCTTCGCCAAGAAGATGTTCATGCGTCCGCGCCCGCCGGCCGACGTGAATCCCGTGTTCCAGTACTCGGGCCCCGGCGCCAACAGCTTCCCGTCGGGCCATACCTCGTTCGCGGCGGCGCTCGTCGTGGCGCTGGCCTTCGCGTTGCACGTGTCCGGTCGCCGCGCCCGCTGGGTGGTCGTCGTCGGCGGCCTGCTCGTGGCTGCGGTGATGTTCGCCCGCATGTACCTGGGTCTGCACTGGCCCACCGACGTGCTCGCCGGCCTGTTCTTCGGCCTCGGCACCTCGCTGGCGCTGTGGCCACTGGCGGCCTGGGTGTCCGCGAGGGCCCGCCAGAGGTGGCCCCGCTGGGCCTGAGCCCGTCAGACGACGCGGTCGCGCAGGCGATGCAGCGTCGCCCGGTCGAGGCCGAGTCCCTCGCGGAGGTAGCCGTCGAGGTCGCCCCACTCGGCGGTGACCGCGTTCAGGCCGGAGTCCAGGTACGCCGCCGCGACGGTGTTCACCGGCATCCGGCGATGCGCGTACGCGGGACCGTGGCGCACGAGGTCGCCGACGAGCCGTGCGGCGCCCATGAGGCGTACGCGCCGGCCCGAGGCGAGGTACGCCTCACGCACCGCCGCGGCGTCGTCACCGCCGATGTGCTGCAGCAGGGCGGCGACCCAGCCGGTGCGGTCCTTCCCGTCGGTGCAGTGGACGAGCACGCCGCCGTCGTGGTCGGCGATCGTCCGCAGCACCTCGGCGACACGGGCACGTTGGCCGGTGCGGTTGGCCATCGCGACGTAGCGGGCTTTCATCAGCCCCTCGCCGAACAGGTCGCGGCCCTCCGGCGTGCCCAGCACGTCGTCGGCCCCGATGACGTCGACGAGGACGCGACGGGCGCCGGGCACGGGCCGGTCGGGGAAGGACCGCGCCGCGGCGGGGGAGCGGAGGTCGACGACCAACGTGATGCCGAGCGCGGCCATGCGCCGGCGGGCTCGGGGCGTGGACAGCCACAGCAGCCCGGACCGGAAAACGGCCGGGGGCCGCGTACGCGTCCGGGCGACGACCGGCCGGAAATGATAGGCGCCGAGCACGCACCCACCGTAGTGGGGCGGGCCCGGCGCCGGGGGACCGAGAATCAGGAGAGGATCCGCAACTGGGCGGGGTAGCGGTAGACCTCGCCGCGGGAGGCCAGCATGGCGCCACGGATGTGGCACCACAGGGTCATGATGCCGGCGACGCACCACAGGATGATCGCCGGGATGATGCCGACGACGGTGAAGGCCAGGATCCACCCGACGACGTTCATGAGCCAGGCCCACAGGTTGAAGTTGAACGAACCGGCCGCGGCGGTGCGGACGAAGCGCGAGCGGTCCTTGTAGAGGAGCCACAGCACGAGCGGACCGACGAACGACAGCCAGCCTGCGGTGACGATCATCGCGATGATCGCCGAGAGGTGGCTCAGGACGGCAGCGGTGCACTCGTCGCTGGAGGGTCGGGACAGGGGGTGCGTGGTGTTCATGCGTCCAGTGTGGGGCATCGCGGGCCACGACCGGACCGTTCCCGGGGTCGGTTCAGGGGACGACCCGGGTTCCGTGGGGCGGACGGTCGCCGCAGGATCGGGGTGGACCCCTAGAGTGCCGGGGTGGCTCTGCTCGGTGCGCTGTGGAACGTCATTCTCCCGGTCGTCATAGTCGCGGGCGTGGGGGCGGTCATGGGCAGCCGGTTCACCCTCGACTCCGGCACTGTGGGGCGCATCGCCCTGCACGCGCTCACGCCGGCCATCGCCCTCGACACGCTGCTGACCACCCAGGTGTCCAGCGGCCTCGGCGCGCGCATCGTCGTAGCGTACGCGATCGCGACCGTGGTCGCCGTCGTGCTGGGGCTGGTCGCGGCGCCGGGGATGGCCGCGTCGGCACGTCGCGCGGTGATGGTCTCGGCCAGCAGCGTGAACAGCGGCAACATGGGCCTGCCCATCTCGTTGTTCGCCCTGGGCCAGGCGGGGCTGGACCAGACGGTACTGATGTTCCTGACCTCCACGGTGCTGATGTTCGTCATCGTGCCGATGATCATGGGCTCGGAGGAGGGGTTGCGGGCGGCCGCGGTGAAAATGGCGCGTCTGCCGGTGCTGTGGGCTGTGCTCGTGGCGGCCGTCCTGCGGCTGGTCGGCTTCACCCCTCCGCTGGGCGTGATGCGCGGCATCGAGCTGTTGTCCGACGCCTGCCTGCCGATGGCGCTGTTCGCGCTCGGCATGCAGCTGGCCGCGAGCGGACGCGTACGCCTCTCGCGGCCCGTCGTGACCGGGTCCCTGCTGCGCATCGTCGTCCTGCCGGCGGTGTCGCTGGGCATCGGCCTGCTGTGCGGTCTGCACGGCACAGCACTGCAGGCACTCGTGCTGGCGCAGGCGATGCCGGTGGCGGTCAACGGCTACTTGCTGACGATGGAGTACGGCGGAGACGTCGACTCGGTGGCACACTCGGTCACGCTCACGACCCTGGCCGGTTTTGTCACGATCGCCGGCATCACCGCCGCGCTGCCGCTGATGGCTGGGCTCTGAGCCCCGCCTCCGTGGCGCGCCGGCGTCCGGTCGGGGGGACGAGGTGGGGGAGAATGACCCCATGTCCCAGCGCACCACGGTCTTCCTCGGTTCCATGCTCGCCGCCCTGGGGGTGGCCCTCGGCGCGTTCGGCGCCCACGGGCTGCAGGCGATGGTGACGCCAGAGCGGTTGGGCACGTTCGAGACGGGCGTCCGCTACCACATCTACGTCGCGCTCGCGCTGATCGCGCTGGGCGCCGCCGGGGCGGCCGGCCGCGCTGCATGGCTGCTCGTCGCCGGGCTGACGATCTTCTCCGGCTCGCTGTACCTGCTCGTGCTGACCGGCATCGGTTGGTTGGGCGCCATCACGCCCATCGGTGGCGTGCTCATCATCGTGGGCTTCTGCCTCGCAGCACTCGACGCCCGCACGCGGCTGTCGTAGCCGCTCAGGCCTCGGCGACGGCCGCCGCGACCACCAGGTCCTGCCACGACATCCCGACGGTCTTGAAAACGCGCGGACAGTCGCGCCGAACCTCCGCCCGCCGGGCGACGACATCGGCGATGCCGGCGAGCGCGTCGGCGGTCAACGGGCCCTCGTCGATGGCCTGAATCACGTCACCGGCCTCGCGCAGCGCGGTCTCGCGGTCCTCGACCACGACCTGCGAGCGGCCCATGAGTGCCGCGTCGAGCTCACGACGGTCGGGTTCGTGGGAGCCCACGGCCACGACGCACGCGTCGTCGGCGACCCAGCCCGAGTCGATGACGGGGTCCTTCGCGCTGGTGCAGCAGACGACGAGCTGGGCCTGCGGGACCAGCGCGGCCAGGTCGTCGGTCGACACGGCCTCGACGGCCACCCCTGCAGGGGCCTCGACCCGGTCGACGCACGCCTGCGCACGCGCGGCGTCTCGGCCGGCGACCAGCACCCGCTGGGGCGTGCGGCAGGCAAGCACGGCGTGGACGTGGCCGACGGCCTGCGGCCCCGTGCCGAGGACGACCACGGTGTCGACGTCAGGTGCGGTCAGTGCGTCGACGCCCACCGCCGACATGGCCGGCGTACGCAGGGCGGTGAGCTCGGCGCCGTCCAGCAGGGTGTGCGGGGTCAGCGTCCCGCCGTCGAGCAGCACATAGACTGCCTGGATCCGCGGGTGCCCCTTGGCCGGGTTCTCGGGTGCGACGGAGGCGACCTTCACCCCGGCGTACGCGCCCCAGGCCGACGGCATCACCAGCAGGTGACCCGTGCCCGCTGCGGGCGCGGTCCGGGCCGGGTCAGTGGCGGGGTCGAGCCCGGCGGCGAGCGCGTCGTGCAGCGCGCGGCGGGCACGGTCGGGGCCGAACGCGCGTACGGCCTCCTCGTCGATCCAGCGGGGCTGCTTCATCGGGTGACCTCCGGGGCGTGGGCGTGGTCGTCCTCGGTGACGGCCACGTGGCGGGACAGGAGCGCGGCGACGAACGAGATGGCGCACAGGCCGATGATGTACGCCGCGACCGGCCACCACGCACCGTGGAATTGCTTGATCATCCACTCGGCGATCATCGGGGCGGTACCGGAGAACAGCGCGGCACCGATCTGGTAGCCCAGCGTGATGCCGGTGTAGCGCACATTGGCCGAGAAGGTCTCGGACATCATGGTGCCGAGCGTTGCGGTGACCGGTGACCACGCGACGCCCAGCGCGAGGACCGAGGCCAGGTAGAGGGCCGCGGTGTTCTTCGTGGCCAGGAGCGGGAAGTACGCGGCGGATGCCGCGGCCAGCATCACGATGCCGATCGAGTAGACCTGGCGGCGTCCCAGCCGGTCCGACAGGGCACCGGTGACCGGGATCAGGAGGCACGAGACCAGCGCGCCGAGTAGGACGGCGTTCAGCACCTGGGGGCGCGTGTATCCCAGCTGGCGGGTCGCGTACGAGATCACGAACGTGGCGAAGATGTAGAACGGCGCCGTCTCCGCGGCCTTGGTGAAGACGGCGATCAGCACGGCCTTCCAGTGGCTGCGGAGGGTCTCGACCAGGGGCATCTTCTCGACGGTCTTCGTCTCCTGCAGGCGGCGGAACGCGGGGGTCTCGTCGAGTCCCTTGCGGATCCACAGGCCCACGGCGACCAGCACGATCGAGAAGATGAACGGCACGCGCCAGCCCCACGAGTTGAAGGCGGCGTCCGGCAAGAGCCCTGCCAGCAGCATGGCGCCGTTGCCGAGAAGCAGGCCGACGGTGACGCCCATCTGGGGGATCGAGCCGAAGAAGCCGCGGCGGTCGCGCGGGGCGTACTCGTAGGCGAGCAGGAGCGCGCCGCCCCACTCGCCGCCGATGGCGAGGCCCTGGACGATGCGGCACAGGTATAGCAGCGCCGGCGCGGCGACCCCGATCTGTCCGTAGGTCGGCAGCAGGCCGATCGCGACGGTGCCCAGACCCATCATCGTGAGGGTCAGCACGAGGGTCTTCTTGCGCCCGATCCGGTCACCGATGTGGGCGAAGACCACGCCGCCGAACGGGCGGATGACGAACGTGAGCAGGTTGCCGATCCAGGCCAGCATCGTGGCGACGAAGATGTCGCCCTGTGGGAAGTACTGCTTGTTGAAGATGAGCGTGGCAGCGGTGCCGTAGAGCAGGAAGTCGTACCACTCGATCGCCGAGCCCGACAGGCTGCCGAGCAGCACGCGCCGGTTGGTGATGGGGTTTCCCGGTCTGCTGGCGGGTGCCTCGGTCATCGTCGTCCTCCCTCGCGTGGTCGTCCGACCCTACAACCCGGTGTCGACATGACGCCGCCCCGTCCTGCTGGACGGGGCGGCGAGGGTCGAGGGGGAGCGGCGATCACAAGTCTGGCTTCAGATCGGGCATATCGGTCATGTCGACGCGCGGCGGCCGCAGGATGCTGCGGGCGACGTTGCGGAACTCGAACTGCTCGAGCATCTGGGCTGCCTGCTCGTCGGAGAGGTCGTACGCGCGCGCCAGCATGCGCACGTTCTCGGTGTAGAAGGCGTGGAGCTTGTCCACGCCCTTGATGAACTCGAGTTCGTTGCTCATGGAGACCTTCCTGGTCGGTGAGAGGGGTCGGGGCAGGAGAGAGGCCGGGAACATGACGGACGGGGGCGACGCTAGTGCATCGCCCCCGTCCGGATGTCAACGGGTCGTCCGAACCCAGAGGCTCAGCGGGAGGTCGTCGTGCGGGACCCGCGCTGGGCGCCGCCACGGCCGGAGCCGCCACGGCCGGAGCCGCTGCGGCCGGAGCCGCTGCGGCCCGAGCCGCCCGCGCGCGAGGTGCCGCGGTCCGACGAGCCGGAGCGACCGCCGCCACGTCCCGGGCGGCCCTGGCCGCCGCTGCGGCCACGGCCCTGGGGCTGCGGCTCGGGCTGGGCGAGCCCGCCGAGGAGCTCGCGCTCGCCGGGGGCGAGCTCGGTCAGGAGCGGATGGGCCGCGGTGACCTTCGTCGTCGTTGGCTTGATGCCGGCGGCACGCGTGAGGCTGCGCACGTCGGAGACCTGAGCGTCGGTCATGAGCGTGACGACGGTGCCTTCGGCGCCCGCACGCGCGGTGCGACCCGAGCGGTGGAGGTACGCCTTGTGCTCGGTGGGCGGGTCGGCGTGGATGACCAGGGAGACGTCGTCGACGTGGATGCCGCGAGCGGCGATGTCGGTCGCGACGAGCGTGGTGGCCTCGCCCGAGTGGAACGCCGCCATGTTGCGGTTGCGGGCGTTCTGGCTGAGGTTGCCGTGCATGTCCACTGTCGGCACGCCGCGGGCGTTTAGCTGGCGGGCCAGATTCTTGGCGCCGTGCTTGGTGCGGCTGAACACGACGGTGCGGCCGGGGGCGCTGGTGAGGTTGGTCAACACGTCGAGCCGGTCGGTGGGGGAGATGTGGAGCACGTGGTGGCTCATCGTCGACACGGCCGACCGTTCGGGGTCGGCGTGGTGGGTCACCGGGTCGTGCAGGTAGCGGTCGACCAGGACCTTGATGCCGTTGTCGAGCGTGGCCGAGAACAGCAGGCGCTGCCCGGTCGACGGGGTCTGGTCGAGGATGCGCTTGACGCCGGGAAGGAAGCCGAGGTCGGCCATGTGGTCAGCCTCGTCGAGGATGGTGATCTCGATGTCGCCCAGGTTGCACAGGCGCTGCTTGATGAGGTCCTCGAGGCGGCCGGGGCAGGCGATGAGCACGTCGAGGCCACGGTTGATGGCGGCGGCCTGCGGGTTCTGGCCGACGCCGCCGTAGATGGCGTGCGTACGCAGGCCCGCGGCCTCGGCCAGCGGCCTGAGTGACTCGTGGATCTGGTTGGCCAGCTCGCGGGTCGGCGCGAGGATGAGCGAACGCGGCGCCTTGGCTCGGGGGCGGCGGCCGTCGGCGCTCAGGCGGGCGACGAGGGGCAGGAGGAAGGCGTACGTTTTCCCCGAACCCGTGCGACCTCGGCCGAGGACGTCGCGTCCGGCCAGCGAGTCGGGCAGCGTCGCCGCCTGGATCGGGGTGGGTGTGGTGATGCCGCGCTCGGCGAGGACCTGGGACAGGTTCGCGGGCACGCCAAAGGTGGTGAAAGACTGCGTGGTCAAGAAGATTGCTCCAACTGGGACATGACGGTGGTCTCGCCCGTGCAACATCCCAAGGGATGGGGCGGCGAAGAATCGCTACGACTGCACCGGCATCCGCGGCAAGACGGGGCGGATGCTTGGGTCAACACTAGCACCTGTCCATACGGGTTCCGGACTCCTCGTCTCACTGGCGCTCACTCGGAGCGCGACGAGGGTCGTGCGATCAGGCCGCAGTCCCACCCTCTGTTGTCCGAGCGGAGGCCGTCCCGCGGCCGGAGACGAGGACTCAGAGCGAGTCCAACGCCTCGCCGATCGGCTGCTGCCCGTTGTTGAAGGAGATCTCCTGACCAGCCAGCGTGTCGCGGCGCTCGACGACGCCCGCGATCACGGCGGCCACGTCGGCACGGTCGACCTCACCGGACTCGGTGGCACGGATGTTGATGCGCCCGGTCTGCGTGCCGAGCATCAGCCTGCTCGGCTTCAGGATCGTGTACGCCAGCCCCGAGCCGCGCAGGTGCTCGTCGGCTGCGGCCTTGGCCTCGGCGTACGCGAAGAATGGGTTGTCGGCGGGTACGCCGTGGTCCCGACGTGCGCCGAAGTAGCTCACCATCACGTAGTGGTCGACACCGGCGGCCCTGGCGGCATCCATCGACCGGATGGCGGCGTCCTGGTCGACGGCCTTCGTGCGGTGAGGATCGCCGCCTCCCGCACCGGCTGACCAGACGACGACGTCCGCTCCGTCCAGCAGCCCGGTGATTGCGGCGGTGTCCATCGACTCGACGTCGGCCACGACAGGCTCGGCGCCGGTTGCGGCGACATCGTCGGAGTGGTCGGGGTTACGGACCACCGAGCGGACGGTGTGGCCGGCGGAGGTAAGCAGGGGAGTGGCCAGCAGGGCAATCTTGCCGTGGCCGCCGATGATCGTGATCGTTGCCATGGGGGTTCCTTCCCGTGTGGTTGGCGTACGTGGGGAAAGCAAGGGGGGAGGGCGGGAATATTCCCCGGCGCCGAGATGGTTGAGCACGCAACTACATCGACGAAGGGAACCACCCGCATGAAGATCGGCATCATCATCGGCAGCACGCGTCCGGGACGCGCCGGCGAGTCCGTGGGCCGCTGGGTCCACGAGATCGCGGTCCAGCGCGACGACGCGGCGTTCGAGCTGGTCGACCTGGCCGACTACGACCTCGCGCTGCTCGAAGAGCCGACCGTGCCCGGTGCGGCCAACCGCCAGTACGCCAGCGAGAACACGCGCCGCTGGAGCGAGAAGATCGACGAGCTCGACGGCTTCGTCTTCGTCACCCCCGAGTACAACAACAGCGTCCCCGCGGCCTTCAAGAACGCGGTGGACGTGCTCTACCCCGAGTGGAACAACAAGGCCGTGGCCTTCGTGGGCTACGGCGCCGACGGCGCGGTCCGTGCCGTGGAGCACTGGCGCGGCATCACCGCCAACGTCTACCTCAAGGCCACCCGCGCCCAGGTGTCCCTCTCGCTGTTCACCGACTTCGGTGACCAGGGCTTCCAGCCCGGTGAGCGTCGTGCCGCCGAGCTGACCGGAGTGCTCGACGAGCTCGTCCCGCTCACGAAGGCCTGCACCACCCTGCGCTCCTGATCCTCCTGGCGCCCCGGCCCATGGCCGGGGCGCCCTGGACGTCAGACTTGGTCGAGCGACCACTTCACCCGTGACATCACCTCGGCGGTGGGCATGTCGGGCCTCGGGACACCGTTAGCGTCCCCGCCCGTGAACATGAATCGCCGCACCCTCCTGGCGACCGTCGGCGCAGGTCTCGTCCTTGCCCCGGCCGCCCGTCCCACCCCCTCCCACGCCGCCACCAGCCACCCCCTGACCAGGATCGCGCTCGGTCATCTCGACGAGCCGTCCTCGATCGTCCTCACCCCGAAGCAGGCCGAGGCGGGCACCGCCTGGTGCTCGGAGATCGCGAGCCTGTGCTGGACCGAGGCCCGCTACGACCGGCTGTTCACCCTGGGCGAGCCCGGCACCGCCGTGAACACCTCCACCAACCGCTGGTTCCGTTGGGCCCGCGAGCACGACCGGCTGCGCTGGTCGGACGAGAGGCTGCTCGCCGACGCCACCCGTTCCAACCGCCTGCAGCGGGCCGCCAGGTCGTCCCAGCCGCGCGAGGGCGACGTCGTGCTCATGTGGCACTGGAAGAAGCGCGAGAGCCGATGGTCCTCGCACACCGCGATCATCCGGGCCGACGCCCATCGCGAGGACGGACGCTGGCGCTACGACACGGTCGACGGCAACTGGCGGGGCAAGGTCAGCACCCGCTCGTTCACCGACGACACCGCCGGCAAGATCTTCGCCGTCATCACCCCCCGCTGAATGCCCGGGGTGACGACACCGCCGGCAAGATCTTCGCCGTCATCACCCCCCGCTGAATGCCCGGGGTGTGGCCGCGCGTACGCCCGTGGCCACACCCCGACGACCCCCTCCGGGTGCCAGCATGGGGCGATCTGAGAGGGGACACATGCGTACGACCGGACTGGCGCTTGCCGCAGCCCTGATGCTCACCGGGTGTGCGGGCCTGCCCGGCGGCCCGCGTCCGATCGCGAGCCCCGAGCTCCCATCGAGCGCCCCCGTCGAGCCCAGCGCCCCCGTCGAGCCCAGCGCGTCCGAGCCCGCGGACGCCCCCACGCCCGAGGCGTCGCAGAGCCCGGTCGACGAGGGCGAGACGCTGCCCCCGGCGCCCCCGCCGGCCTCCACCTACCCACGACCCCGGGCGCTCCCACGACCCAGGGCGCTCCGGGGGGCCAGGGCGGCGACGTGCGGCCGGGCGCGTACGCGAAGGACGGCGCCCACTACTTCACCTCGGCCTCCGGGCGCATCCGCTGCGCGATCCTCGCCCGCGGCGAGATGGGCGCCGGCTGCCAGATGTTCGTGAAGGTCGCCAACCTGCCGCAGTGCTCCGACATGGACTCCAACGCGCCGATGGCGTACGGGGGCACGGCCGGGGCGCGCGCCCGCTGCGCCAACCAGGGCTGCTTCATCACCGAGGGCGCCGCCGTCCTGCCGTACGGCAGCTCGATCGCGGTGTCGGGCTACACCTGCACCTCCAGCGAGGCCGGCATGCGCTGCGTCGAGACCGCCTCGGGGCGCGGGTTCACCATGGCCGTCGAGGGCGCGCACACCTTCCGAGCGGACGATGGTTCACCGGGGGAAGGTTCCCCGGGAGATCGCTGGCCCGCATCGGGTCGATCGACCTAGCGTGGGAGCCGTTCCTGACCCAACCCCGAAGGGCCCGTCATGAAGCGCACCGCCATCGCACTGGTCACCACCCTCCTGGGCGGCGCAGCGGCCGTTCCGACCATCGCGTCGGCCGTCACGCCGGCCACCACGATCGCTGCCGTCGGCGACTCCATCACCCTCGCCGACCTCCCGAAGGACAGCAAGAACCGCGCGTACCTGTCGAAGGTCAACACCGAGAAGTGCTGGGGGTGGCTCTGCAACGTCAGCCGCACCGCCGACTTCCAGGTGAACGACGGGCTCGCCCGTGGCGGCGGCATGAGCACCCACTTCCTGCGCGAGGCGAAGCGCTACGACCGCTCCGACTACCTGCTCCTCATGGGCGGCACGAACGACGTCGCCAGCCAGGCCGTCGACCCGCGTACGCACTCCAACGACCGGGTCATCGAGCGCTACCAGGGCGTCATCAAGGCGTCGGGCAAGCCCGCCAACCGCGTCATCATCTCGGCCATCGCGCCGTTCAACGACCAGGCGACGCGCCGCAACGCCTACAACCGTGAGCTGGAGGCCTTCGCCAAGCGCAACGGCTACCACTACGTCGACCCCTGGAAGGGCCTCGACGCCAACGGCCGCTTCGCCTCGAAGAGCCTCCACTGGGACGGCATCCACCCGAGCGTCGAGGGCCACAGGATGGCCGGGACCAACATGGTCAACGAGCTGCGCCGCGTGACCGGCGGCAAGGGTCCGACCACCCCGCCCAAGCCGCCGACGGAGAAGCCCGACCCCAAGGGCTTCGACGTGCTGCGCCCCGGTGACCGGGGCGACGACGTCAAGGGCCTGCAGATGCTGCTGAACTCCAACGGCGCGCGACTCGCGGTCGACGGATCGTACGGTCCGGCCACCACCGACGCCGTCAAGGACTACCAGCGCCGCCACCGCCTCGAGGTGGACGGCCACGCGGGCCCGAAGACCCTAGCCGCCATCACCCCCACCCTCAAGAAGGGTGCCCGTGGCGAGTCGGTCAAGGCGCTGCAGACGACGCTGCGCGCCAGGGGCCATGCGCTCGAGGTGGACGGGTCGTTCGGCCCGGCCACCGAGGGAGCCGTACGCGCCTTCCAGAAGAAGGAGCGCCTGTCCGTCGACGGTTCGGTCGGCGACCAGACCTGGGCCGCGCTCCTGCGCTGACCCGCGGACCGGTCGGCTGTGGCAGCAGGCCGGATCAGTGGGTCCAGATGACGACGTCGCCGAAGTCCGCCGGCGCGTACCGCAACCCCGACCACAACAGGTCGGGGTTGCCGTGCGTGACGCCGATCCAGCCCATGTTGCACTCGCCGAGCCTGATGGTGCGGGTCGCGTAGTTCGGTGACCACGCGTTGTCGCGGGGCATCTCGTCGATGCGGATCCACCGCGGCGCCGATCCCGTCTCGCCGTCGGCGATCCGGGCCGACCACGGGTTCGTGCTCACCCGCGTCGACCCGTCTGAGTTCTGCTGCGGGTGGGGGCGTGTGTAGCAGACCTGGACCTTCCAGCCCACGCTCACCCCGTCCTTGCCGTGGGTGAACTGCAGCAGCGTCACGTCGAAGTACGACAGCCGCGCGGTCTGGCCGACCACCAGCGAGAGGTTCTGCGCGCGCGGGGCGGGAGCCGCCTGGGTCGGCGGCGGGTTCACCGGCACCTGCGACGGTGTCAGCTCGGCCGCGGGGGAGGGCGGTGGCAGCGTCTCCTCGGCGGTGGGCGTCGGGCTCGCCGCCGGGGCCTCGCTCGTGGGCGCCTGGGAGGTGGTGGCCACAGGCGGCGCGCTGGGCGACCTCGTGAGCTGGGGCAGCGCGCAGGACGTGCAGGCCAGCAGGAGCGCCAGGGCCCCCCGGCGTACGCGGACAGTCATGAGAACAGACTGCCAACCGGCGGGGTCGGTGGCCCCCCTGAAAGTGCGCATGTCTCGCCGGGTTTGAATGGAGGCATGGCCACCTCTCCTGCCGACACGACCGCAGCCATCGACATGCGTCTGGCCCTGCTGGGCCTGCCGCCGGTCGGGGGTGGGGACGACGCGTCCGCCGCCCTCGTCCGCCCGCTCATCGCGCGCCAGCGCGAGCTGTCGCGCCGACTGGCCGACCGGCTCTGCGCGGCCGACAACCGCATCCAGGCGTTCCTGGACGACTACCTCGCCGGGACGGGTACGCACCCGCGCCTGCCTCACCAGACGTTCGTCCTCGACCAGGCTGGCCTGGCGCGTACGCTCAGCCTGCCGGCCGACGGCGACGAGTTCTCCTCCGAGCTGCTGACCAGCTATCGGCTCGGCAACGGCGTCCTGCACAACCCGGCCAACGACCGGCGTACGACCGCTGGGGTCTTCCACGTCAGCGAGGGCGGTCTGCCCATCCCAGACGACAAGCTGGCCGTGCCCGTCGCGGTGTTCGGTCGGCTGGTCGAGCGCGCCTTCCAGCCGCCGCACGACGACATGGTGCTTCCGTGGACCGCGAACCAGCCCGAGCCCGCCGCGTGCTTCGTCTCGCTGCTGATGCGGCCGCTTGTCGTGCCCGCCGTCCCGGGCTTCGCCGCCGAGCGCACCATGGAGACCCGCTTCATCGTCCCCGGTGGGCTGGTGAGCAACCTCGACTTCGTCGAGGGAATCTTCGGCAACGCGGGCGACCCGCACCTGCCCGAGAACGACGCCTCCCTGGACCCCGAGTCGTGGACCGGGACCACCGGCGCCGTCATCCTCGCGCCCCACCTGACGAAGGTGACGAAGAAGGAGCTCGGCCTGCCCCACGAGTCCGAGGCGACCGAGCGCCAGCGCCGCGACGGCATGTGCTGGAGCGACGAGTCCGACCTCTACAACGGCGGCCAGGCGTTCAAGGTCTGCGCCCGCGACGAGCGCGGTGTCATGGTCACCGTCATCGCCGACAACTACTACGGCTACTGCAAGAAGGAGGTCAAGACGCAGATCTCCTACTCGGCCAACCTGTTCGGCCTGGCGGAGGAGGAGCACTCCGGCGGCGCGCTGACCTTCCCGGCATACAACCTCGGCACCGAGTGGGAGGACACGTACACGCCCGAGGACCAGACCGTGGCGTCGGTCGTCGAGCGCGACCCCGAGCGGTTCGAGATGCAGCCCGAGGGCCACGCGCTGGACCTCGAGCAGCCGCACCTCGTGGTGGTGCCGGGCAGGGCCGCCTACTCGATGCGCGAGCAGACGATCGCCTGGACCAACCCCGACGGCTCGGCCGGTGAGATCCCGCTGCGCGAGGGCCTGACCTACCTGGCACCCAACGGCTACCGCGTCCACTGCAAGCCGCGCGAGGCCGACCCCACCCAGTGGCACCTGGTCGGCACGTCGCCGACGTCGACCCAGTGCCACAAGCCCGCCACCGTCAGCGGCGGCGGCAAGTCGGAGATCAGCAAGTCGCTGCTGGACGCGTTCGTGTTCGGCTCCGCGTACGCCGCCAACTTCGACGCCGACATGGACCGCGTGCAGGAGCTCCTCGAGCGCGACTACTCCGACCGCTTCAGTGACCCTGCGCGCCACGACGACCGCCCGCTGCTGTCGGACCGCCGCTCGCTGGGCTCGGTCATCAAGCTGCTCACGCAGCGCGAGGACTACACCGATGCCTACAACGAGTGGCTCGCGACGATCCCTCCGCACATCACCGAGCTGGTCTTCACCGTGAAGCGTTACTACAGGCCGGAGTGGGGCGACGACTGGCGCTCCCACTTCAGCGTCGGCCAGATCAACGGGCGCCGCGGCAACTCGGTCCAGCTCGACGGCGAGAAGATCCAGGTCAACATGCTGCGTGTGGGCTTCGAGGCCGACGGCAGCTGGCGCCTGTTCAGCCTGCGTCCGGACTTCTCGCCCGCGATGAAGGTCCAGACCGAGGACGACATCACCGCCTCGGTGGTGGCCCCGCCGGTCGAGCCGACGTCGAGCCCGGTGTCGGCGAAGTATGTCCGCAACTGCGAGCAGCTGCTGTTCCAGCGGCCCGACGACGCGATCCACCGCGGCTACGACAAGCAGACCGAGAAGGACCTCGCGGGCACCGACTCGTTCATCTCGAACTTCCAACCGCTGACACGCGCCGAGGCCCGCGAGATGGTCGCCGACGCGCCCGGCATGAGCCGCTTCACCGCGCCGATGGCCGACCTCGTGCGCGAGTTCGCCGCGGGCGAGGATGACGAGTCGCCGCGCTTCCTGGCCGTGAGCTCCGAGCCACGGATCGTCGCGGGAGGCAAGCGGACGAAGAACCCGCGCTACCTGCAGCGGCGTCCCGACCTCATGAACCCCGAGGCGACGGCTGCGGCCGACCTCGCGGTTCACCTCCATCAGGGCGTACGCGCCGACGAGCCCGTCCGCCTGCCGGTCGACGTCGTCGCAGCCGGCCGCCGCAACAACGCGGCCGACGACGGCGTACCGCCACTGTGCGCCTACAACCCGCTGCACTACATGGAGCTGCCCGAGCTGTTCATGGAGTTCATCAGCTCGATGACAGGCAAGTCGCCGTCGACCACCGGCGCCGGCTCCGAGGGTGCCATGACCAAAGGTCCCTTCAACGCGATGCCCGCGCCGGTCGACCTGAACGCCGCCCTCCTCAGCTATGCCCTGACAGAGACCGACGGCTGGCTGTCAAGCGCCGGCGTCATCGGGCCGGACGTGCGCGTCGACCACGACATCTCTTTGCTGGTCCCCGAGCTGTTCAGCCGCATGACGCCGGACGAGCGGCGCGCCTCGTCGCTCATAGAGCAGGGCATGCTCGACAAGCTGGAGGACTTCGAGCACGACGGCCGGACCATCGCCGCCAGCCGGCTCGGGTACCGCATGAACGCCGCTTTCGCCGCGACCTTCTTCGGCCGGATTTTCCTGCATCCCGACATGGTGTTCACAGAGGAGATGCTCAAGCCCGAGCTTCAGGACCGCGACGTGTTCGCCGATAGCATCGACGTCGTCGTGACCACTCACCGGCGCGTGGCCCAGGCGTACTTCGCCGACGGGACGGTCGAGCTGGCCGTACCGCCGTTGAGGGCGCTGCTGGAGATCATGGCCAACGGCACCAGCGAGGAGGGCTGGACCCTCGACTCGCCGGAGTTCCGGGCACAGTTCGGGCGCGAGGCCATCCTGTCGTCTGGCTGGTACGCGCAGCGTCTGGCCGCGAAGCAGTCCGCGGAGGTGGCGCTGCTCAAGAAGGGAGTGGCCGACTTGGGCGCATTCGTCCAGGCCGACGGCAACGAGCGGCCCGTCGCTCGTCTCGGCCTGAAGGACCGGCTCGCCCATCTGCAGCAGCAGGCCCAGGTCGTCGGGTCGCCGGCGTACCTCAAGTCGCTCAACGGCACGCTGGGCCGCCAGGTCAGCTTCGGCTGACACTCCCGCGGGGTCGTCGCGACGTTGCGGCGGCCCCGCTCACTGTCCCCGGAAGACGAAAACCCCTCGCGCCGCGAGGGCCTCTCCACCCACTCTGGCCGAGGCGCTGAGCATCCGAATGAGTCCAGTGAGCGCGGATCAGCGGGTCTGGGCTCGGTGTCAGGTTTCGAAGCCTCACCGCAGCGCCGCCCGCGCGAGCGCGCCCGATCATTCCGGTTTCGGCGCCTCGCCGGGGATGAAGTAGCGCACGGGCGACAACGCCGGACGTCGTTGTCAGCCGTCGAGCTCGGCGAGCCCCCGGGGGATCGCCTGGAGCAGGTCGCGAGCCAGATAGCCGCGTCGGCCGAAGCTTGCGACGAGCCGCTCTCCGGCGCGACCGTGCACGTACGCGCCCCACGCGGCCGCCTGGGCCGGCTCGGCACCGCGGCCGAGCAGTCCCAAGAGCAGCCCGGCCTTGACGTCGCCGGAGCCGGAGACGGCCATGCCCTCACCGCCGGTCTCGTCCTGCCAGGTGCTCCCGGAGGGATCGACGACGAAGGTGGTCGAGCCACCCGTCACGACCACGGTGCCGGCGTCGGTGGCGAGCCGGAGCGCGTGGGGGAGAGGGGCGTCACCGATCTCGTCCTCGTCTACGCCGAGCGTCTCGGCGAGCTCGCCGGCGTTGGGGGACACGATGGCGCGTCCCTCGAGGTGGTGGAGTCCGTCGCGGTGCTTGGTCAGGTAGGCCATGCCGAGCGCGTCGATCACGACGGGGACGTCCAGGCGCGGCACCACCTGTTCCAAGAGGGCGCACGCGGCGGTGGGGGACATGATGCCGGGACCGAGCAGCACCGCCGTGCATCCCTCGGCCAGCTCGACCACACGGTCGGCGCCGGCCGCGGTCAGGTCGCCCTCGTCGTCGCAGGGCAACCCGGCGACGAAGGCCTCGGGGACCTGCATGGCCATCGGCAAAGCGATGGGTTCGGGTGTGGCGATCTGGAGCTTGCCGGCACCGCCACGCAGGGCCGCCTCGGCCGCCAGCAGGGCGCCGCCGGGCATGGGGACGCTGCCGCCGACGACGAGTACGCGGCCCTGGCTCTCCTTGTTGCCGCCGCCGTCGGGTAGCGGCCAGTCGCGCAGGAAACCGGGGGAGATGACGCGCGGATCGCTCACGGCTGCGCCTGCTCGTCCTGTGGCTCCTCGTGGGTCGTCTCGGCGCCCTCGTCCTCGAGCGGGGCCGTGGCCGCGTACGCCTCGAGCTCGAGCGAGCCGTCGTCGGTGCGCGTGTAGGAGGTCATGGAGCAGTTGGCCATGGGCGACTCGTTGTCGATGCCGATGAGCGACTGCTCGTCCAGACCCTCGACGACGAGGCGGAAGCTCATGATGACCGCCTGGTGGCTGAAGACCCAGACGTGCTCGTCGGCGTACTCCTGGCGGATGTCGGCGAGCACGCTGCGTACGCGGAGCGCGACGTCGCACCACGACTCGCCGCCCGGTGGCCGGTAGTAGAACTTTCCGATGCGACTGCGGCGCTCGGACTCCTCGGGGTAGCGCTCGCGGATGCCCTGACCGGTCAGGCCGTCGAAGATGCCGAGGTCGCGCTCGCGGAGGCGCTCGTCGAGGACCAGAGTGTGGTCGAGGCCAGCTGTCGTGAGGGCGGTCTCGGCGGTCCGACGGGCGCGTTCGTAGGGGGAGGCGAGGACGACCTGCGGGCACTCGTCTTCGGGGAGACCCTTGAGGAACCGGCCGAGGGCGGTGGCCTGCTCGCGTCCGAGGTCGGACAGCGGGGTGTCCGCGTCGCGGTAATCGAGCTCGAGGTGGCCCCGACCGGCCTTGCGCGCCTCGACGTCCGCCACGTTGCCCAGGCTCTGGCCGTGGCGGACCAGAACGAGGCGGGCGGGCGCGGTGCGACGGCCCGCGGCGATCGAATCCTTCTGTGCAGGCACGGGATCCTCCTTGGACATCCGACGGGACGCACGACGGAACGTCCGCGTGCATCAACATGTCGATACTAGTGGCGCGTCCGGCGGACTGATCGTGCGGGGGAGCCATCAGGCGATGGCCTGCTCGATGAGCGCGGCGACCTTCTTCTCGATGTCGTCGTCCCAGGTCGTCAGCGCGTACGTCACCGGCCACATCGTGCCGTCGTCGAGGGCTGCGTCGTGGTTGAAGCCGAGCGTGCCGTACCGGGTCTTGAACTTGCCGGCGAACTGGTAGAAGAAGATCACCGGACCCTTGGGCTCCTTCGCGTACGCGGGGAACCCGTACCAGGTGCGGGCGTGCAGCTCGGGGGCGATCCTCTTGACCAGGGCGTGCAGGCCCGTGGCGATCTGCTTGTCGGGGGCGTCCATGGCCTCGATCGCCGCCAGCACGTCGGCCTCGGTGTTCTTGCCGCTGCTCGTACGCCGCTTCTCAGCCGCGGCCTGCTTGACAGCCGCCTTCTCCTCGGTGGAGAAGCCTTGATCGGCCGTGGCCTCGGCGGCCTTCTTCGCTGCTGGCTTCTTGGCCGGCGTGGTCTTCTTCGTCGTCGCCATCGGGGCTCCTCAGTTCTGCTTGATGCGGATCAGGTTGCCGGCAGGGTCGCGGACCGCACAGTCCCGCAGGCCGTACGGCTGGTCCTTCGGCTCCTGGACGACATCGGCGCCGCGCGAGACGAGTGAGTCGAAGGTCTGGTCGAGGTCATCGGTCGCGAGGTTCAGGGCGGCGTACGTGCCCTTGGCCATCAGGTCCTCGATGACGGTGCGCTCGGCCTCGCTGATGGTCGGGTCGCACACCGGCGGCTGGAGGACGACGTTGGTGTCGGGCTGGTCGGCGGGGCCGACGGTGATCCAGCGCAGGTCGCCCTGGTCGACGTCGAGACGCACCTCGAAGCCGAGGACGTCGCGGTAGAACGCAAGCGATTCCTCGGGGTCGCGGTGGGGGAGGAAGCTGGAGTGGATGGTGAGTGCCATGACCACCACGCTAGGCGCCCTCGTGGGCGGCCGCTTCTCGATTCCTGATCGGTCTGTCGACGCGCATCCCGATGCACGGCAGCGAGTCGTCGAGCTGGCTGACCGCCTGCTCGCGGTAGCGGCTGGGGCTCATGCCGACGAGCTCGCTGAACCGCGTGCTGAACGTGCCCAGCGACGAGCTGCCAACGGCGAAGCACACGTCGGTGACGCTGAGGTCGGTCGTGCGCAGCAGTGCCATTGCCCGCTCGATGCGCCTGGTCATGAGGTATGCGTACGGAGACTCCCCGTAGGCGACCTTGAAGCGTCGGCTCAGGTGTCCGGCCGACATGTGGACGTCCTGGGCCAGCGACTCCACGTCGAGGGGGCTCGCGTACTCGCGGTCCATGCGGTCGCGCACGCGACGCAGCGCGACCAGCTCGGCGAGGCGCGCTTCCCGGCGGCTGTCGGTCATGCGGTGATCATGGCACGGCTGGTGGCCCTGCGCCGTCCGGGCACTGGCCCATGGGCCGCTCAGCGGCCTTTGACGCGACGGCTGAGGATCCAGGCGTGCTTGCCCACCTGTCGCGTCCGGGCGAAACCGAGGTCCTCCAGGAGCTCGGCCGTCGCGGTGAAGAGGAATCGTGATTGAGCCACCCGTCCATCGGTCGTCTCGGAGATGGCCTCGACGAGCCCGCCACCGGCAGCCCCGATCTGCTCGAGCGCTCCGGCAAGCGCCGCTCGGGCGACACCCTGGCCACGATGCTGCTTGTCGACGAAGACGCACGCGATCCGCCAGTCTGGCCGCGGGGGAGGCTCCTTGTCGTAGGCACGCTTGTGCTTGAAACCCTTGAGCTCGGCGGGCGGCCCGTACTGCGCCCATCCCTGGACTTTGCCCTCGGAGTCGTAGACCAGCGCGGCGTGCGCACGATCACGCTGCACCAGCTGGAACTTCGCCTCTCGGTTGTCCGAACCAACGCGTTCCTCACGGGAGTGGTACGCGATGCACCAGCAGCCTCCGTAGACCCCGTTGTTCCGTTCCACGAGCTCGGCGAAGTCGCCCCACGTCTCCGGCGACAGCTGTCCGACGGTGTAGGCGTCCATGCGCGGGAGCCTAGTCGTCCAAGGGGCGGCCTGTCAGGTTGCATCCATGATGAGGCACGAGCGTCGATTCTGACGCGGTGCCTCAGGTTGGATGCAACCACAGCGACGGATATTTTGCATCCAACCTGAGGCAAACTGACTTGGGAGCCCCCACTGGATACTTGGGATTCTGCTTCGCACGCTTCATAGCGGGTGGGGGCCGGATCGAATATGGCCAGTTCGATTGGTTGAGAATTGGTCGATGTGGCGCCGCTGGCGAGCCTTGCGTAACCCTTGGTCGAGTCCGCCGCCAGGGGCGTGACGGGTGGGCTTGGTTCTTAGGAGCGGACGAGGCGGTTGATGGCGTCGGTGGCTTCCTGGATCTTGGCGATGGCGGCGTCGTTGTCGCCTTGCTTGGCGGCGTCGAGGACGCAGTGCTTGAGATGGTCGTCGAGTAGGCCGGTCGCCACGCCCTGCAGGGCCCGGGTGAGCGCGGAGACCTGGGTGAGAATGTCGATGCAGTACTTCTCGTCGTCGATCATCTTGCCGATGCCGCGAGCCTGGCCTTCGATGCGTTTCATTCGGCTGCGGTAGCGGTCCTTGTCGCTGGTGTAGCCGTGTTGATGAGTCCCGGTGTCGGACCCGATCTCGGTGGTGTCGGTGTTCATGGGGGTGTCCTTCACTTGTGGTGCTCCAGGACGGAGCGGGTGCTGGCTTCTGGGGTGAGGTCGATGCGCCGCAGTAGCTGGGCGTTGAGCGCGACGACGACGGTGGACAGGGACATCAGGATCGCGCCGATCGACATGGGCAGGACGAACCCGATGGGGGCGAGGACGCCGGCCGCGAGCGGGACGGAGATGAGGTTGTAGCCGGCGGCCCACCACAGATTCTGCTTCATCTTCCGATAGGCGGCGCGGGAGAGCTGGATGACCGAGAGGACGCTGCGCGGGTCGGAGCTGGCGAGGATGACGCCGGCGGAGGCGATGGCGACGTCTGTTCCGGCTCCGATGGCGATGCCGACGTCGGCTTGGGCGAGTGCGGGGGCGTCGTTGACGCCGTCGCCGACCATGGCGACCTTCTTGCCCTCGTGCTGCAGCGCGGCGACCGTGGCGGACTTGTCTTCGGGGCGGACCCCGGCGAAGACGCGGTCGATGCCGAGTTCCTGGCCGACCTCGTTCGCGACGGCCTCGGCGTCGCCGGTGATCATGACGACCTCGACGCCGAGCCGGTGCAGCGCTTCGACGGCGTCGCTGGACTCCGGGCGGACCTCGTCGGCGAGCTTGAGGCCGCCGATCACGTCGCCGTTCTGCAGGACGTGCAGGATGATCGCGCCCTCGGTTCGCCAGATTTCGGCGGCATCGATCTCGTTCTGCCTGGTCTCTTCGAGCAGTCGAGGTCCGCCGACGCGAATCTCCTGGCCGGCCACGGTCGCGGTGACGCCGACCGCAGGCGAGGAGGTGAACCCGCCGGCCGGCTTGAGGGCGAGACCGCGTTCCTTGGCGGCGGCGACGATGGCCCGGGCGAGGGGGTGCTCGCTGTCGGCCTCGGCGGAGGCGGCCAGGGCGAGCACTTGGTCGGCGTCCTGGTCTTCGGTCGGCTCGACGCCGGTGACGATGGGCTCGCCCCGGGTCAACGTGCCGGTCTTGTCGAACAGAACTGCATCGACTTGCCGCATCGATTCCAGGGCGAGGCGGTCCTTGATCAGGACACCGCCGCGCGCGGCGCGCTCGGTGGCGATGGACACGACCAGTGGGATCGCCAGGCCCAGGGCGTGGGGGCAGGCGATGACCAGCACGGTGACGGTGCGCACTACGGCCTCATCAGGCAGCCCGAAGAGCGTCCAGACGACTGCCGTGATCAGGGCCGCTCCGAGGGCGAACCAGAACAGCAGGGCGGCGGCGCGGTCGGCGATGCGCTGCGCGCGGGAGGAGGAGCCTTGCGCCTCGGCGACGAGCCTGTTGATGCCGGCCAGTGCGGTGTCGTCGCCGGTGGCGGTGATCTCCACGCGTAGGCCGGAGTCGGTGGCCACGGTGCCGGCGGTGACCTGGTCGCCCTCGCCGCGGGCGACCGGGCGTGACTCTCCGGTGATCATGGACTCGTCCATGTCGGCGCGGCCGTCGACGACGGTGCCGTCGGCGGGAACGCTGCCGCCGGGGCGGACGATGACGACGTCGCCGATGCGGAGGTCAGTTGGGTCGACCTTGATGACGTCGTCGCCCTCGACGCGCTCGGCCTCGTCGGGCAGCAGTGCGGCGAGGGAATCGAGCGCGGAGGTGGTCTGGGCCAGGGAGCGCATCTCGATCCAGTGGCCGAGGAGCATGATGACGATCAGCAGCGCCAGCTCCCACCAGAACTCGAGCTCGTGGTGAACGAGCCCGACGGTGGCGGCCCAGGAGGCGAGGAACGCCACGGTGATGCCGAGCGCGATCAGCAACATCATCCCGGGCTGACGGCTCTTGAGTTCGCTCCAAGCACCGGTGAGGAACGGCGTGCCGCCCCAGGCGTACATGACGGTGCCGAGCACCGCAGCGGCCCAGCCCGCCCAGCCGGGCACGGAGTACCCCAGAAGCATGGCGAACATGGGGGAGAGCGCGACCACGGGGACCGCGATGACGAGGTTGATCCAGAACAACCGGCGGAACTGGCCCACGTGGTCCCCATGCCCGGCATGTCCGCCATGGCCGCTGCCGTGATCGTCGTGTCCGGCGTGGTCCATGCCATGGCCGTCGTGCGCCGCGTGCGCGCCGTCGGTCGCCGTGACGGCGTCGGGCTCGCCGTGCACGGCCTCGTCGGCGTCGCCGTGGTGGTGCGTGGACGGGTTCGTCATTGCTCTCGCTTCCCCTCGATCGGGTCTGGTCTATCTCGCCACGGGCCTTCTGGGGCTCCGACGGACGGCTCAGGAGGCCGGCTTGATCTCGCTCTCGACGACCCACTTGTGGTTGGTCATCTTCATTCCGTCAGCCTCGTAGTCGACCATGTAGACGGTCTCGTCGGTGGAGGAGGCAATGGTGGCCTTCGCGTCCTTCATGCCCTTCATGTGTTCGGCCTCCAGGGTGACCTCGGTGCCGTCGGCCAGGCGCTGGTCGCCGGCGTCTTTGATCTCCTCCTGGACAACCCACTTGTGGTCGGTGATCGGCTCCCCGCCGGAGGTGGGTGTGAAGTTCACCGCGTAGGTGAAGGTGTCGAATGCCCCGGCGATCGTGGCCTTCGCGCCATCCATGCCCTCCATGTGGTCAGCAGTGAGCGTGACCTCGGTGCCGACGGGGTACTTGGCAGACGCAGCCTTCTCAATGCCCGCGGGAGCAGGCCCGCCGTCCATCGGGTGCTCCATCCCGCCGCTGTCAGAGCTGCTGCCACTGCTTCCGTGGCCCTCGTGCTGGCTGGTCGACGAGGGGGTCGCTTGGTCCTGGTCTCCTCCGGTGCTGCAGCCAGTGAGCACGAGTGCTCCTCCGAGCACTCCTGCGGCGACGGTGGTCGTGAGGCGCTTACGCATAAAGCCTCCTATTGATTCTGGTCCGAGCTGGTCCGAGCAAACTATACCCCTCTGGGGTATCTTCCAAATGTCGATCGGCGGCGTGGAATCGCTCAGCGACGATCCAGTCGACCCCGGGCGGCAGCAGTGATGCTGCAGCCCCGGGTGCGTCGAAGGATCAGGCCATGTTGGCGGCGTACTTGGCTGGATCGGAGTCGAAGGTCGGTCCGCAGCCTGGGCAGCAGAGCCAGTAGCGCTGCCCGTCGTAGTCACGGAGGTTGGATGAACGAAACGGACACGGTGCCTCATGTACGGTGCAATGCCTCAGGTTCGATGAAACCTGACACGGCCGCCGACCCCGCGGAGGAGCGCCGGGGCTCGGTCCATCGCTTCACAGTGACATAATGTCACTTATCGGACACGCCTCTAGGGGCCGGCGGAGAGCCAGAACGCCACGCCGACCGGCGCCGACGACAGGTCCTTCGGGTCATCGCTGCATCGCCTCCAGGTCGGCGTCCCTGAAGTGCTGGGTGTCGCAGTACTCGCCGAACGCCGCCGTCTGGCTGTTCGCGAACTTCTGGGGCGTCAGCTCGGCCAGGACCTCGCCCTCGCCCAGCGCGGCATACCGGGCCACGACCCGGGCGCGGTCCAGCGTCATTATGTCAAGAGAGTCCCCGTACGCCTCGCCCAGCGCGTTCACCACGGCGAGGTCGTGGCCCGCGTGACCGTGCCTGAACGAGTACGCCACGTCGACGTCCCCGGCGGATCCTGGCCTCTTGCGTACGCTGCCGAACAGCACCAGCAGGTCGACCCCCAGCCGGCCGACGCTGGGCTTGACTGCGTCGGCGAGTTCCCGCGGGAACATCGCCAGCCTCGTGGCGTGGTCGAGGGGCGACAGATAGTCGCTGGGCCACTAAGCCCCTATCGAATTCCCTCCTGCCCCATCTCTCGGACGAAGCAACGGCTCGAGATGAGTGACAGCCGTTCAGCCGGCTGCCGTGGTAATCCATGCAGGGTTGGCCTGTGCGTACCCCGCGACGGGCGGTGCCAGCGTGGCCCCGTCAAGTGTCAGCGGTGGCGGGGTGAGTGTCAGCTGGCCGTGGGGCGAAGCAACCGCAACCGTGTCCACGCGCAGGAGCTCGGGCGGCTCGGCGGGAGGCGGCGGATAAGCAAGAAGAGTACGGGCCGCGCCCAGGAGGCTGGCGCGCATCACGCCTGCCCGCGCGTTCCTCAGGAGCTGGAGAACGTGCGCGGCCATGAGGTAACCGGTCGAGTGGTCAAGAGCTTGAACGGGTAGGGCGCCGGGACGCTCGTGGTTCCTGCACTCGGCGGCGATCCCACAGGCGGCTTGGACGATGGAGTCGAAGCCAGCGCGGTGCGACCATGGCCCGTCTGTCCCCCATGCTGACAGCGACGCGATGATGAGATGAGGATGTCGGGCGAGCAGATCGTCGGGGTCGAGGCCGAATCGAGTCAGTGAACCGGGGCGGTATCCAAGGAGCACGACGTCCGCGGCGGGGACCAGCGCCTCCAGCTTGTTGCGATGGACATTCAGATCGAGAGTCGCGCTGCGCTTCCCCATGCCGTTGGACAGGTGCTGGTCGAGGAGTTCCGGCATGGCTGGCGGATCGATGCGCAGCACATCGGCTCCCAGGCAGGCCAGGAGCTGCGAACACGTGGGCCCTGCGATGACACGCGTCAGATCAAGAACGCGTACGCCGGCGAGCGGCGGCGCGTCCTCCACCGGTGGCAGCGCTGGACGATCGGCACCCTCCCGAACGGCGACCCATGGCTCGTTGGCGGTGGCGCGTCCGTGCGGGTGGGCCCGCCACTCTGACACCGTGCGTACCGCGACCCCGATCCCCTGCTGTGCGGTGACGATCTCTTCCACGTCCAGAGCGCTTCGCTCACGCAGGGTGCACTGCAGTTCGTCCCGGGTCTCGACACCAAGGGCCCGAGTGATGGCGGCGGCGTGATGGGGGTAGTTGGCGTGGAGGCGCACCCAGCCCTCCCCCGTCTCGAAGAATCCCGACAAGGGAGCCCACCCTTGGGGTTCACGCCCATCCACACGCAGGTGCTCGATCGCTGCGAAGGAGGCCGCGATCAGCTCGGGACTGGTCTCGACGTGGACACCCGCCTGCCGCTGATCGGCCAGCGCCTGTGCTGCCACTCTGGTGAGATTCACGGATGACCAGGCGAGGCGCTCGACATCAAGCGGGCTGGTCCACCATCGGCCCGGCGCAAACTCCATGAAGGGAGGGTACCCGGAAGGACTGTTGGCTTCGCGTGTAGATCGCTGACGTCCGACCGTCCCGCTGTCGGCAGCTCCGGTAGGCGACCAGTTACGGGTGCTCGCACCGGTTCCCGCGCGAACCAACCGCCGAGCAGGGGAAGTCAGCCGACGAACACGCAGAAGGGGTGCCCGGCGGGATCCCTGAAGACGTACAGGGGCTCGTCGGGGTCGTCGAACTCGTCCAGGATCTCCGTGGCGCCGAGCGCCAGGGCGCGCTCACGGACCGCCGTCAGGGCGTCCTTGTCGGGGACGGTCATGTCGAGGTGCAGCTGCATGGGCACGTCCGGGTCGGGCCAGGTGGTCGCGGTCAGGTCCTCGTCGAGCTGGAACGCCAGCGCCGCCGCGCCGTCGGGCGTACGCAGCACCAGCCACTCCTTGTCGTCGGGCTTTCCCGCGGCCGGGGGCTCGTCGCCGGGCCGATACACCAGCCCCAGCAGCTCGCGGTAGAACTCCGCCAGCGTGCGGATGTCGCGCGCGTCGAGGACGGTCTGGCTCAGGGTGGGGTGAGTGGTCACGTCGTAACCCTACGTGTGACCGCCGGGGGCCGTCACCGGGGCTCGTGCGCGTTGCCATCCTCGCCACACATCCCCTGCTCGTCCACGCGATCAAGGCCAGACACGGTCGCTACGAGTCGAGCCAGCGTTGCGACCTGCACCGGGGCGAGGCGTGCTGCGGGAACACGGCATCGACGCGCGCGACTATCTCTGACGATCGGTGCCGAGTCAGCGGATCGGATCGGCGTAGAACAGGATCCGAGACTCGTAGACGCCGGTCCGCGGGTTGCGGTCCCAGCAGGTCAGGATGGCGAGCTGCGGCTTGCCGGTCGGGTTCAGGTAGACCCCCGACGACGGGTCGTAGGTGGCCACCTTGATCTTGATCGCCTCTCGGAAGCGGTAGCAGGCGACCGTTCCGCCGGTGCCAACCACGCGGATGACATCACCCGTGCGCATCTTCGTGCGCAGGTCGTTGCCCAACGCAGGGCCGCTGGCCCACGAGTGGATG
Organism: Mariniluteicoccus endophyticus; assembly: GCF_054780035.1. Lineage (NCBI taxonomy): Bacteria > Bacillati > Actinomycetota > Actinomycetes > Propionibacteriales > Propionibacteriaceae > Mariniluteicoccus > Mariniluteicoccus endophyticus. The sequence goes on from NZ_BAAGXC010000016.1 coordinate 121,503, forward strand.
TTGACCACCACGTTGCCGCGTGTGGTGCCCGGCGCGGGCGAGCCCTTGTACCAGGCGGCGGTGTACATCTGCGACAACGGGGACGCGCCGGGGTTGCCGTCCTTGTCCTTGCCCACGGTGATCATGGGCACGTCGACGCCCATGCGGGAGATCTGGAAGCGCGCCGGACGGATCGCCCCGGGGTTGGGCGTGCAGCCGGCCGTCGCTGTGCGCGACGCCTTCTGGCGCTGCGGCGTTGCCGGGGCAGACGGTTTCGGCGGTGCGGGGGGCGCAGGAGGCCGCGTGGGTACGGTCGCCTTGGGCGAGGGCGCCGTGCTGGTGGTCGGCTCCGGGGTCTCGACCCCTTCGGCCGGCTCCCCGACGGGAACGGCGTCGGGATGGTCGCCCTCCGGGTGGGGCGCGGCGGTAACCGCGGTCACCGGAGCGGCCGTCGTCTCGCTGCGACCCAAGGACGAACCGATCACAAGAGTCGGCACGACGGTCGAGAGGGCGATGAGCGCGCCGAGAGCGGTGCGCAGCGGTGTAGCCATGTCCACTCCCCTCGCCTCGGATGTCTCGACGCTTCCACGGTAGGTGAGTACGGCTCGCCTGCGGCCCCGACAGGGGTCGGAAGGTTCCCCAGATCAGCCCAGCTGCCAGGACCGCTTCGACAGGCCATACCAGAAGCCGTCGATCACCGATCGGTTCTCGATCCCGCCGGTGGCGTCGGCCGCGCCGAGGGCGACGTACAGCGGCGCCCAGTGCTCGGCACGCGGATGGGCCTCGTGCGGGGCGGGTGCCCGACGCTCGAAGTCGAGGAGGGCGTCGACGTTGCCGTGGGCCATAGCCTCGGCGGCCCATGCGTCGAAATCCGCCGAGGCCGACGGGGGTGTGCCATCAGCGGCACGCCGCGGGTCGAACCAACGGAGGTTGTGGGTGGTGAAGCCCGATCCGACGATCATGGTGCCCTCGTCCCGGAGGGCGCCGAGCCTCTGACCCAGGCGGAACAGCTCCTGCGGGTCGAGCGTGGGCAGGGACATCTGCAGCACCGGGACGTCCGCCTCGGGGAACAACTCGACCAGGGGGACGTACGCGCCGTGGTCGAGCCCGCGTGCCGGATCGTGGCGGACGGGGTTGTCCACGGTCGAGATGAGGCGGGCCACGCCCTGGGCGAGCTCGGGCGCCAGTGGCGCGTCGTAGGTGACCTCGTAGTAGTGCTCGGGGAAGCCCCAGAAGTCATAGACCAACGGCACTCTCGCCTCGAACGAGCTCAACGTGGTCGGCGCCTGTTCCCAGTGAGCTGACACCATGAGGATGTCCTTCGGACGCGGCAGCTCGGCCGACCACGCATGGAGCTGGTCGGTCCAGGTGGCATCGTCGGCGAGCGGGGGCGCCCCATGGCTGAGGAAGAGCACGGGGGGACGCATGGACTCGGTGGTCATGCAGGGCACAACATGATTGAAATCAAAACTATTCCGCTAGACGGACATGAGCGCACCGGTCAGGCCGCCGGTCACCACGAGTAGGGCGCCCACGCCCGCGAGGATCACGCCGTGGCGTCGCTTCATGGCGGCCTCGTCGCGGCCGTCGACGAGCATCGTCACTCCCGCGATCAGCATGAACAGACCGATCGACGGGAGGATGATCACCGGCCACCACTTCGCCTCCAGCATGGGGCCAGTCTGCCGCACTCACCACCGTCGCCGCCGCACCCATGCCGAGCGTGGCTGTGTCGATCCCCGGCGTACGCCGTCGGCGCCGCAGGGAATGGCCGACTCCACCTCGGCCCGCGGCAGGGCGAGCGCCAGAGGGGCCTGGCAGGGCGTGTCGTCGGATCGATTCGACATCACTCCCGCATTCTCGCAGCACGGGGCACGCTGTGATCCAACTCTCAAGTGTTCAACTACTACGCAGTGTAGGAAAGGTGCTTGAATGGTGAATGTACCAACCGGTACGTACGTTGATCCCCCAAGGAGTCCCCGATGCGTCGCAGCGTCCTCGACAAGCTCATCTCCTACGTCGGCCTCGCGCTGGCCGCCCTCCTCCTCGTCGCCGGCGGGCTGCTCGCTTGGGCCAGCAGCTTCGTCAACCAGCAGGTCCACGACCAGCTCAGCCAGCAGAAGATCACGATGCCGTCAGGCGCCGCGCTCGACGCGCTGCCCGCCGCGGACAAGGCCAAGCTGGAGAAGTTCGCCGGCCAGGAGATGTCGACCGGAGCCCAGGCCAAGGCCTTCGCCGACAACTACATCCTCGTCCACATGAACAAGTCCTCCAACGGCAAGACCTACGAGGAGGTCTCCGGCGAGTACATGAAGATGCAGGACAAGACAACCCCCGAGGCCAAGAAGCTCGGCGACCTGCGCCAGTCGCTGTTCATGGGCAACGCCCTGCGCGGCATGCTGCTGAACGCGTACGCCTTCGGCACGATGGGCCTGATCGCCGGCATCGCCTCCGCCGCGGCCTTCGTCGGCGCGCTTGTGATGGCGGTCCTCGGCTTCCTGGGGCTGCGCCACGCCAAGGGTGCGGGTGACTCCCAGGTCAGCTGACCCCGTACGCATCGCGGCCGCCGGACCCTCTGGTCCGGCGGCCGTTCTGCGTCCTGACGCTCAGCCCCGGGCGTGGCGGGCGTTGCGCGACCAGACGAAGCAGTAGCCGGCGAACGCGAGGAAACCCAGGGCCATCGCGACGAGCAGCACTCCCCCGAACGGGGCGGCGGCCAGCGTCTTGAGCGCACCGTCGAGCCCGGCGGCCTTCTTCGGGTCGAAGGTGACGGCCGCCCACGCGATCAGCAGGCCGGCCAGCCCGAGCGAGACGCCCTTGGCGACCCAGCCGACGGTGCCGAGCTTCTTCGCCCACTCCGGCACGCCGCCGTCGAGGTCCTCCTCCACGAACTTCCGCTTCACGCCCTTGACCACTTGGCTGACGCCGATGGCCACGACCGCCGCCGCGAGGAGCCCGACCAGCAGCGGGCCGCCGGGCATGCCCATCAGGGTGCCGGACGCGTCCTGGGGCGCCTGGTTGGAGTTCTGCGCCTGCCCGCCCATCGCAATGCGGCCGGCGGTCAACGCGAGCGCCAAGTAGAGGACGGCCCGCCCCACCGACGAGATGCGCTTGCGCATCCGCTTCTTGTCGTCGAACTGGGTGTGGCCGATGGCGGCCTCGATCGCCTGCCAGACGGCCAGCGCGACCATGCCGACAGCGATCACCCACAGGAGTACGCCGCCCAGCGGCTGGGAGGCCAGCTCGCGCAGCGCCCCCTGGTTGGAGGCCTCCTGGCCTCCCCCACCGGTCACGAGCTGGACGCAGATCCAGGCCATGAGCAGGTGGATGATCCCGTAGGCGACGAGCCCGACGGTGACCAGGCCCTGGTAGACGGAGTTGTTCTGTACCTGCGAGCCCGCGCTCTGCGCGGACAGGGTGTTCGGCATGGGGCCTCCTCGTCGTTGTCGACATGGTGGCACAGCCGGACCCGGGGCGTCACCGGTCCAGGCGGCGATTCCTCAGGCGCAGAGAGTTGCCGACCACGAACAGCGACGACAACGACATCGCCATGCCGGCGATCAGCGGGTTCAGCAACCCGAACGCTGCCAGCGGGATCGCCGCGATGTTGTAGCCAAAGGCCCACACGAGGTTGCCCCGGATTGTGCGCACCGTGCCGCGGGCGAGGTTGATGGCTTCCGGCACGACCACGAGGTTGTCGCGCACGAGGATGATGTCGGCCGACTTCATGGCGACATCGGTCCCCGTCACCATCGCCATCCCCAGGTCCGCGGTCGCCAGCGCGGCCGCGTCGTTGATGCCGTCACCGACCATCGCCACCCGGCGGCCCTGCTGCTGGAGCTCGGCGACCACGGTCGCCTTGTCGGCCGGCAGGACGCCGGCGCGGAACTCGTCCACGCCGATGCGGGAGGCCACCGCCGCCGCGGCGCGCTCGTGGTCGCCGGTGAGCAGGACCGTACGCAGACCCTGCCGCCGCAACCGCGCGACGGCCTCCGCGGCGCTGGCGCGGATCCGGTCGGTGAGCACGTACACGCCCGCGACGGCGCCGTCCACGGCCACGAGGACGGCGGTCGCTCCCCCAGCCCGGGCCTCGTCGAGCAGGGCGGCCACGTCGTCGCGCACCGGTACGCCGAGGTCGGCCAGCAGGGCGTCGTTGCCGACGCCCACGCGCCGGCCGTCGACCACGCCGAAGGCCCCGCGCCCGGGGACGGTCTCGAAGTCAGTGACGGGGAGCCGGTCGTCGGCGGGCACCTCGGCCGCGATCGCCCTCGCCAGCGGGTGGTCCGAGCTGGCCTCCACGGCGGCGGCGAGCCGGCGTACGTCGTCGTCGGGCAGCGCGCCGACGGACCGCAGCGACTCGACAGTCAGCGCCCCCTCGGTGAGGGTGCCGGTCTTGTCGAGCACGACCGTGTCGATGGCACCCGAGGTCTCCAGCGCCTCCTGGGTCTTGATGAGGATGCCGAGCTGGCTTCCCCGACCCACGCCTACCATCAGCGCAGTGGGGGTGGCCAGGCCGAGCGCGCACGGGCAGGCGATGATCAGCACCGACAGGGCGGCGCTGAACGACGAACGCGGGCCGTGACCGGTCAGGAGCCAGGCCGCCAGCGTCAATGCGGAGATCATGAGCACGGCGGGGACGAAGACCTCGACGACCCTGTCGACCAGGTGCTGGACCTTCGCCTTGCGCATCTGGGCCTGCTCGGCGAGCGCGGCCATCTGGGCGAGCTGGGTGTGGGCCCCGACGCGCTCCACGGTGACGACGAGCCGTCCGGTGAGGTTCACGGTGCCGCCGAGAACGTTGGAGCCGACTGTGACCTCGGCCGGGACCGACTCGCCTGTCATCATCGAGGTGTCGATGGCGGACGCGCCTTCGGCCACCGTGCCGTCGACGGCGACGCGCTCCCCCGCCCAGACGACGAACCGGTCGCCACGACGGATCTCGGTGACGGGCACGACGACCTCCCGGCCGTCGGGCTCGAGCCGGCGCACCTCCTTGGGCGCCAGCGCGTTCAGGGCACCCAGGACGTTCTGGGCCGTACGTCGCGCCCTGGCCTCGAAGTAACGCCCGGCCAGCAGGAAGGTCGTCACGGCGGCGGCGACCTCGACGTAGATCGCGTCGGCGCCCGCCGGGGTGATGCCGTAGCCGAGCCAGTAGCCCTCCTCGTCGGAGGCGCCGATGAGCACGGTGATCACCGACCACAAGTACGCGGACAGCACACCCAGCGAGACCAGCGTGTCCATCGAGAACGAGCGGTTGCGCAGGTTGCGCCATGTCGCGACGTGGAACGGCTTGGCACACCAGAACACGACCGGCGCCGCGATGGCGATGCACAGCCACTCCCAGCCCGGGAAGCGGAGCCGGGGCACGAGCGCCAGCACGATCGCCAGGTTCCCCAGCGGCATGGTGAGGATCGCGGCGACGGCCAGGCGTCGGCGCAGCGAGGAGATTCGGTCCGCGGAGATGCGCCCCAGCTCCGAGTCGTCCCCGGTGGCCTCGACAGCCGTGTAGCCGGCCTTGGTCACGACGGCGATCGCGTCGGCGGCCGAGACCGGACCGACGACGTGGGCGCGCTCGGTGGCGTAGTTCACTGTCGCGGTCACGCCTTCGATCTTGTTGAGCTTCTTCTCGATGCGGTTGGCGCAGGCGGCACAGGTCATGCCGCCCACGGCCAGCTCGAGGGTCTCCTCGAGGACCGGTTCGGCGACGGGATCGGTAGCGGTCACGGGGTTCTCACTTCTCGGAGCGTTCGGAGAGCTGGCGCAGCATGTCGTTGTAGGCCTCGTACGCATCGTCGTGGCCCTCGTCCATGGCCCGGTCACGACGCCTGGCCTCCTTGTTGTCGTGGACGAACCACTGGATGACGAGCGCGATCACGACCATCAGCATCGGCACCTCGCCGAGCGCCCAGGTGAACTGTCCACCGATGCGCTGGTCCTCGAGGAGGTCGTGCATCCAGGGCAGGTCGAGCGATCGGTAGAAGTCGGGGGCGATCAGGTCGTCACCCGACAGGATCGCGACCGCGAAGAACGCGTGGAAGGGCATGGCCGCGAACAGGAAGCCGAGCTTCGCGATGTGGGGCAGCTCCTTGGGCATCCGGTCGGCGCCGACGACCAGCCCGAAGAACGCCAGTCCCGAGATGAGGAAGTGGAACGTCATCAGCTGGTGGCCCCAGTGGTAGCGCATCAGGAACCCGAACAGGTCGGAGAAGTAGATGACGTAGAACGAGGCCACGAAGTTGATGCCCACGAGGATCGGGTGGAGGAAGACCTCCATCGGCCTCCAGTCGAGCACGCCGAGGATGATCTCGCGCGCACCTGCGAGCTGGCCGTCGCGGTGGGTCGGCAGGGCGCGGAGCGCGAGTGTCGACGGCGCGCCGAGGACGATGAGCACCGGGCCGATCATGTTGATCGTCATGTGGACGAGCATGTGCTTGGAGAACGTCGCCGACGAGTAGGACCAGATTCCCGCGGTCGCGATCCAGCCGAGGACGAGCCAGCCGACGGTCCACGAGGCCGTACGCACCCACGACCAGGCGACACCGCGACGGCGCAGGACGACAACGCCGGCCCAGTAGGCGACGATCACCAGCAGGACCAGCGTCATCAGCAGGAGGTTCGGGCGTCCCGGGGCCAGCAGCGTGGGGATCGTCGGAGGGTTCGGGACCTCGTAGCCGAGGTAGTTGATCTGAGCCGAGGTCTGGGGCACCAAGAACCGCGGCGGCGCCATGTGGGCGGTCGCCACGTCTGCGGCGGAGGCCACGAGTCCCAGCGCGAGGTCCCAGCCGACGAGCCGGCGCGTCGACCCGCGCCGGACGGCGGTGAGGACGCGCACGCCGACCAGCGCCCACAGGACGATCGCGGCGAGGCGCAGCAGACCGTAGCCGGAGGCCCACAGGGACGTCCCGGCCATCTCGTACCAGAGCACCACCGCGTACGAAAGGACGACGAACGGCACGGTGATGGCCGCGATCAGGTGGTAGCGCGGCGAGGCCTGGTCGTCGTCGGCGTCGCCGGCGAGCCAGGCGATGCCTGCCGCCAGCAGCGCGGTCGACGTGATCGAGGCGATGGCCCCCATGTCGGAGCCGAAGTCGTGGTCGGCACCCACGGACACGTTGCCGGTCAGCACGGGCGCGAGCTGCCACACCACGCCGAGCCCGAGGATTGCAGCGACCGCACCGAGCGACCGCAGGTGGCGGGCCGTCAGCATCACGACCAGAGCGATGGCCGCAGGGACGATCCAGGCGGAGGCCGCCTGCGTGGCCGAGATGAACGCGGGCAGCGCCCGGACCGCTTCGGTCACCGGGACGCCGTTGTTCTCGCCGGCCACCAGGACGACCTCGAGCACCGAAGCGCCGAACCAGGCCGCGGCGGTGTGCGTCGCCAGGCCCACCACCTGTCGCCCCCGCTCGGAGAGCTCGTGGTGGCGCCTGACCACGGGCGTGAAGTACGCCCCAGCCAAGAGCAGGCCGAAGGTGCCCACCATCGCGACTCGTGCCACGAGGTGGGCGAGACCGGCCAGCTGGACCGTCATCGGGTCGGCGTTCTCGCGGCCGCGCAGCGGCGGCAGCGTGAACTGGTGGGCCACTCCCCCGGCGACCACCACGAGGGCGACGGCGAGGGAGATGAAGACGGGAACCCACCCGCCGCGCGGACGCGGCCGGGTGGGCTCCGTGGTGGTCTCGGGGTCTGTCATCAGAGGTTGATCATATGCCCCGCGATGCCCTCGACGGCCTCCTTCAGCGCCTCGGAGAGGGTCGGGTGGGCGTGGATCGAACGGCCCACCTCCTCGGCCGTGAGGTCCCACATCTGGGCGAGGACGAGCTCGGGCAGCAGCTCGGTGACGTCGGGGCCGATCATCGAGGCGCCGAGCAGCTCGCCGTACTTCGCGTCGGCGACCACCTTGACGAAGCCGGTGGCGTCACCCAGTCCGTGGGCCTTGCCGTTGGCCGAGAACGGGAACTTGGCGACCTTGACGTCGTAGCCCCTGTCCTTGGCCTGCTGCTCGGTGTAGCCGAACGAGGCGACCTGCGGCTGGCAGTAGGTCGCGCGGGGGATCATGTCGTAGTTGATCGGCATGGTCTCGGCACCCGCGATGGTCTCGGCGGCGACGACGCCCTGGGCCTCGGCGGTGTGGGCGAGCATGAGCTTGGCGGTGACGTCGCCGATGGCGTAGATGCCGTCGACGTTGGTGCGCATGTAGTCGTCGATCTCGATGGCGCCGCGCTCGGTGAGGTTCACGCCGGTCTTCTCGAGCCCGTAGCCCTGCGTACGCGGGGCGAAGCCGATGGCCGACAGCAGCTTGTCGGCCTCGAGGGTCTGCTCACCGTTCTTCTCGGACGAGACCTTCACCTTGACACCCGAGCCGGTGTCCTCGACGGACTCGACCTTGGTGGACGTCATGAGCTTCACGCCCAGCTTCTTGTAGGCCTTGGCGAGCTCGGCCGAGACCTCCGGATCCTCCATCGGGACGATGCGGTCGAGGAACTCCACCACGGTGACGTCGACGCCGTAGGCCTGGAGGACGTACGCGAACTCGATGCCGATGGCGCCCGAGCCCGCGATGATGATCTTCTCGGGGATCTCGTTGGCGAGGATCAGCTCCTCGTAGGTGAGGACGTTATCGGAGACCTCGACGCCGGGCAGCATACGGGTGACCGAGCCGGCCGCGATGATGCACGAGTCGAAGGTGACCGTCTGCTCGTCCTTGCCGCCCGAGACCTTGATGGTCTTCTCGTCGACGAACTCTCCCCAGCCGTCCAGCTCGGTGATCTTGTTCTTCTTCATGAGATAGTGCACGCCCTTGACCATGCGGTCGGCGACGCCGCGCGAACGCTTGTGGCCGACGCCGTAGTCGAGGGTGAACTCGCCGTTGATGCCGAAGGACTTGGCCTCCTTCGTGACGAAGTGGGCCTGCTCGGCGTTGCGCAGCAGGGCCTTGGTCGGGATGCAGCCCACGTTGAGGCAGACACCGCCCCAGTACTGCTTCTCGATGACCGCGACCTTCTTGCCCAGCTGGGCGGCGCGGATGGCTGCCACATAACCGCCGGGCCCTGCGCCCAGCACGACGACGTCAAAATGTGAACTCATGCACCCAACTCTATGGCCCCCGCCGCGCCGCTTCGCGCCAGCCCTCCGAAACGCCTACGCGCGAAGTTGAAAAATATCGTCCATGAGTTACCGTGGACCGGTGACTGAAACTTCACCTGACCGTATCGGCGGACTCATCCGTGACGCGCGCAAGCACCGGGGGCTGACCCAGCAGCAGCTGGCCGACCTCCTCGGCACCTCACAGAGCGCCGTCCACCGGATCGAGGCCGGCAACCAGAACCTCAGTCTCGAGATGATCAACCGGATCGCCACGGCACTGGGCAGCGAGCTCATCACCGTGGGCGGCTCGGGACCAGAACACCTGCGCATCGAGGGACCCACCACGCTGTCGGGCTCCATCGAAGTCCGCTCCTCGAAGAACGCGGCCGTCGCACTGCTGTGCGCCTCGCTGCTCAACCGCGGCACGACCACGCTGCGCGGCATCGCGCGCATCGAGGAGGTCAACCGCATCGTGGAGGTGCTCACCTCGATCGGCGTCGAGGCCCGCTGGTCCGACGACAAGGCCGATCTCGTCCTGACGCGTCCCGACGAGCTGCGCCTCGACCAGATGGACGTGGCTGCGGCGCGGCGTACGCGTTCCATCATCATGTTCCTCGGACCGCTCATGCACTTCTACCCCGAGTTCCAGCTGCCGTACGCCGGTGGCTGCGACCTCGGCGCGCGCACCATCGAGCCCCACCTGCAGCTGCTGCGCCACTTCGGCCTCGAGGTCGTCGCGACGGAGGGCTTCTACCAGTGCACGGCCCAGCCGAGCGCCCCCGAGAAGCCGATCATCCTCACCGAGCGCGGTGACACCGTGACCGAGAACGCCCTGATGGCTGCGGCGATGACCCCGGCGACGACCGTGCTGCGCAACGCCTCGTCCAACTACATGGTCCAGGACCTGTGCTTCTTCCTGCAGCAGCTCGGCGTGAAGATCGAGGGGATCGGCACGACCACCCTGACCATCACGGGCGTCGAGTCGATCGCCACCGACGTGGAGTACGCGCCGTCCGAGGACCCGATCGAGGCGATGAGCCTGCTGACGGCGGCGATCGTGACCCGCTCGACGCTGACCATCGAGCGCGCCCCCATCGAGTTCCTAGAGATCGAGCTGTCGATCCTGCGCGAGATGGGTTTGGAATACGAGACCACCGACGAGTACTTCTCGGCGAACGGCAAGACGCGTCTGGTCGACCTGACGGTCCACCCGTCCGTGCTGAGCGCCCCGATCGACAAGATCCACCCGATGCCGTTCCCGGGACTCAACATCGACAACCTGCCGTTCTTCGGCGTGATCGCTGCGTGCTCCGACGGCGAGACGCTGATCAACGACTGGGTCTACGAGAACCGTGCGATCCGCATGACGGACCTCAACCGTCTCGGTGCAAACGTCCAGCTGCTCGATCCGCACCGCGTCATCGTGCGCGGGCCGACGCGCTGGCGCTACCAGGAGGTCGTCTGCCCGCCCGCGCTTCGGCCGGCCGTGTGCATCCTGCTCGCCATGCTCGCGGCGAAGGGCACCTCGATCCTCCGCGACGTCTACGTCATCAACCGCGGCTACGAGGACCTGGCCACCCGCCTCAACAAGGTCGGCGCCAACATCGAGGTCTTCCAGGACTGAGTCGTCGATCAGCACGAAGGGCCGCCCCCGTGGGGCGGCCCTTCGTCATCATCGATAGGCTGTGCCTGACGGCGTGCCGGTGGACCAGCTGCGATCGCAGGTGTTGGCGCCCACACCGTCCCCGCCACGTCGTGGCGACCGACGACCTAGTTTCGACGACCTTCCGAGGAGACCGCGTGGGCTTGCTGGTGACCTGCCACGTTCTGGTGGCCCTCGTCGCCCCAGCCCTCATCCGGCGCCTCGGCCCCCGCGCATTCCTCGCCCTGGCCGTGCCGCCGGCGGCGACCTTCGTCTGGGCGCTCAGCAGAACCGGTGCCGCGCTCTCCCCCACCCCACCCACCGAGCGGGTGCGATGGGTGCCCGCCCTCGGCCTCGAGCTGGCGTTCCGGCTCGACCCGCTGTCGTGGCTGATGTGCCTGGTGGTCGGCGGCATCGGCGCGCTGGTGCTGGTCTACTGCGCCGCGTACTTCGACGACGACGAGCCCGGGCTCGGCCGTTTCGCGGCCTGCCTCCTCGCCTTCGCCGGGGCCATGATGGGCCTGGTCACCAGCGACGACATGCTCGTGCTCTACCTGTTCTGGGAGGCCACGACGATCCTGTCGTACCTGCTCATCGGCCACCGGCCCGAGAGCCGCGCCAGCCGCGCGGCCGGCATGCAGGCCCTCGTCGTCACCACGCTCGGCGGCCTCGCGATGCTGATCGGCATCATCGTGCTCGGTGAGCAGGCCGGAACCTACCGCCTGTCCGCCGTGCTCGCGCGTGTCGAGCCCGGCACGCTCACCTCGATCGCCGTCGTCCTCGTGCTGGCGGGTGCGGTCTCGAAGTCGGCCCTGCTCCCCTTCCACTTCTGGCTCCCGGGCGCGATGGCAGCCCCGACCCCGGTCAGCGCGTACCTCCACGCCGCAGCCATGGTCAAGGCCGGCGTCTACCTGGTGGCGCGCCTCGCCCCCGCGTACGCCCACGTCCCCGGCTGGCTGCCGACCGTCCTCGTGCTCGGCGGGGCGACGATGGTGCTCGGCGCTGTCCAGGCCCTGCGCCAGTACGACCTGAAGCTGCTGCTGGCGTACGGCACCGTCAGCCAGCTGGGCTTCCTCGTCGTGCTCGTCGGCACCGGCACCGCCGACGCCGCGCTGGCCGGCGTGACGATGCTGCTGGCGCACGCGCTGTTCAAGGCCGCACTGTTCCTCACCGTCGGTGCCATCGACCACTCGACCGGCACTCGCGACCTGCGCCTGCTGACCGGCCTGCGCCAGGAGATGCCGTGGCTGGCCGCCGCGGCCACGGTCTCCGCCGCATCGATGGCAGGCCTCCCGCCGCTGCTCGGCTTCGTCGGCAAGGAGACCGCGTACGCCGCGTACGCCGGATCCGACGCCGCGTACGCGCCGTGGGTCCTGCTCGTCCTCGTCCTCGGATCTGCGCTCACTCTGGCCTACTCGCTGCGATTCGTCCGCGGTGCCTTCCGCAACAGTCCCGCCGTCGACCGCTGTGAGGTCCACCGCCCCGGCGTGCTCCTGCAGGGCGTGCCGTTCGTCCTCTCGCTGGGGACGCTCGCGCTCGCCGTGGCGTCGCCCCTGCTGGAACCGGCGCTGCGGGCGTACGCCGACACAGTCGGTGCCACGCCCGCCCACACCCACCTCGGGCTGTGGCACGGGGTCAACACCGCGCTGCTGCTGTCGTTCCTCACGTGGGGGCTGGGCTTCGCCCTCGACGCGGCCCGGCGCCCCGTGGCGCGCCTGCTGACTGATCCGACCGACCAGCCGCTGGCCGAGCGCGCCTACCGCTTCGGCATGCGTCTTCTCGACCGCTTGTCGCTCGAGACAACGGGCCTCATCCAGCGCGGCTCGCTCCCGCTGTCGCTGGCACTCATCCTGCTGGTGTTCGTGGTGCTCCCCGGCGGTTCGCTGCTCGTCGGCGGGTACGCACTGTCCGAGTCCCGCATCCGCGCCTACGACACGCCGGCCCAGGTCGCGGTCGCCGTGCTGGCCACCCTGATGGCCGTGGGCGCCGTACGCGCCCGCCGCCGCCTGCGCGCCGTCATCCTCGTCGGCGGAACGGGCTATGCCTGCGCCTACCTGTTCCTGCTGCACGGCGCCCCGGACCTCGCGCTCACCCAGGTGCTCGTCGAGACCGTCTCCATCATCGTGTTCGTGCTGGTGCTGCGACGCCTGTCCCCGCGGTTCAACGACGACACGCCCCGTCTGCGCCGCGGCGTTCGGGCCGTCTTCGGCGTGCTCGTGGGCGTCGTGATGACGGGGCTGGCCCTCGTCCTGCCCTCCATGCGGACCGCACCACCCGCGTCGACCGGGCTCGACCGCAGCGCCGTCGAGTTCGGCGGCGGCACCAATATCGTCAACGTCATCCTCGTCGACACGCGGGCCTGGGACACCATGGGCGAGCTGTCGGTGGTGCTGGCCGCCGCGACCGGCATCGCCTCGCTGATCTTCCTCGAGGAATCGAACGTCGACTCGGCCCGCCGCAAGCTCGACGAGATCCGCCTGCGGCGTCGCCGTCACGCCAAGGACCACCCGCGCTGGCTGGCCGAGGGCCGCGACCTGATGCCCGAGCGCCGCTCGGTGATCCTCGAGGTCGTCGCTCGGCTGATCTTCCACGTCGTGATGGTGTGGTCGGTGTTCCTGCTGCTGTCGGGCCACAACGCGCCGGGCGGCGGCTTCGCGGCCGGCCTCGTGGCGGGCCTGGCCATCGTCGTGCGCTACCTCGCCGGTGGGCGTGACGAGATGCGTGCCGCCGCGCCCGTCATGCCCGGCGTGCTACTCGGCACCGGGCTGTTCCTGTCGGCCGGCAACGGGCTGGTGTCCATGCTCGCCGGTGGCGACGTGCTGCAGACCTGGCACACCTACCTCCACATCCCGCTGGTCGGCAAGATCCACGTCGTCAGCTCTCTGGTCTTCGACATCGGCGTCTACCTCGTGGTCATCGGGCTCATGCTCGACATCCTCCGCAGCCTCGGTGGCGCCATCGACAAGCAGATCGAATCCGGCCCCGGGCGTACGCTTGACGACTCGCCGGCCCACTCCGACTCCCATTACGGCGAGGAGGTGGGCCGATGACCGCCAACCTGACCCTGGCGATCCTCGTCGGCGTGCTCGTCGGCACCGGGGTGACGCTGCTCATGTCCCGCGGCATCGTCCGCGCCTTCCTGGGCGTCCTGCTCATGAGCAACGGCATCAACCTGTTGTTCCTCATCGCGAGCGGCCCCGCGGGGCGCGCCCCCATTGTCGGGACCGCCCCCGTCGAGGAGATGAGCGATCCCCTGCCGCAGGCGATGGTGCTCACCGCCATCGTCATCACGCTCGCGCTGACCGGTTTCGTGATGGCGCTCTCGCACCGGTCGTGGCAGCTCGACCAGAGCGACGTCATCGTCGACGACACCGAGGACGTGCGCATCCTCGCCAGGGCTGAGGCCAACGACATGTCCGGCTCCGACTTCACCGAGGACGCCGCGGCCGAGCCCGACGACGACCCGGACCCCGGCGGCCACTCCCGCCAGTACGTCCCACCGCCCCACGAGGACGAGCCCCACGAGGGAGACGTGCCCGTCATCGACCACGAGCAGCCGAGGAGGGACTCATGACGTTGTCGTCCATGCTCGTCCCCCTGCCGGTCGTCCTCCCGCTGGTCGGTGCCGGCCTGACACTGGTCCTGTCCCGCCGCGACCTGTGGCAGCGCGTGGTGACACTGGCGGTCCTCGGCGGCGTCCTGGCCGCGTCCCTCGGCCTCCTCGCGCTGTCCGACATCCAGGGACCGCTGGTCGTGGAGGTGGGCGGTTGGCACGCCCCGACCGGCATCGTCCTCGTGGTCGATCGGCTGGCCGCGCTGATGCTCGTGGTCTCCACGACGGTGACCCTCGGCGTGACGATGTACGCCATCGGCCAGGGCGCCTCGTCCGACGACGAGCGTGACGGCGAGGCCCCGCTGCCGATCTTCCACCCGACGCTCATGGTGCTGCTGGCGGGCGTCTCGACGACGTTCGTCTCCGGCGACCTGTTCCACATCTACGTCGGCTTCGAGATGCTGCTGGTCGCGAGCTTCGTGCTGCTGACGCTCGGTGGTTCGAGCGACCGCGTACGCGCGGGCGTGAACTACGTGTTCGTCAGCTTGCTGTCGTCGATGTTCTTCCTCGCCGCCATCGCCTTCATCTATACCGCGACGGGCACGGTCAACCTCGCCCAGCTCGCCGTACGGCTCGACGGGCTGCCGCCGGGGACCCAGCTCACCCTGCAGTTGCTGCTTCTGCTCGGCTTCGCCGTCAAGGCGGCAGTGTTCCCCATGTCGGGGTGGTTGCCCGACTCCTACCCCACCGCCCCCGCACCCGTCACCGCGGTGTTCGCCGGCCTGCTCACCAAGGTCGGCGTGTACGCGATCATCCGCACCGAGACCCTGCTTTTCCCCCACGGCAGGCTGGACCCCATCCTCCTGGTCGCCGCAGCACTGACGATGCTCGCGGGCATCCTCGGCGCCATCGCCCAGGACGACATCAAACGTCTCCTGTCGTTCACTCTCGTCAGCCACATCGGCTACCTGCTGTTCGGCGTGGCCGTCGGCAACACGATCGGCCTGTCCGGCGCGATCTTCTACGTGGCCCACCACATCCTCATCCAGACCACCCTGTTCCTGGTCGTCGGTCTGGTCCAGTGGCGTCGCGGCACCACGTCCCTGACCGAGCTGGGTGGTCTCGCACGCACCGCGCCGATGGTGGCGGTGCTGTTCTTCCTGCCCGCCATCAACCTCGCCGGCATCCCGCCCTTCTCCGGCTTCCTCGGCAAGGTCGCGCTGATGCAGGGCGGCGTACGCGCGGGCACGCCCATGGCGTACGCGCTCGTGGCCGCTTCAGCCCTGACCAGCCTGCTCACGCTGTACGCGGTAGCCCGCGTGTGGGCGCGCGCCTTCTGGAGCAAGCCCGTCGCCGAGCTCACCGAGTCCGACCTCGACCCCGCACGCCTGCGCGAGCTCCAACGCCACGGCGAGCGCCGGATCCCCCGCGGGATGCTCGTGCCCACCATGGTGCTCGTCGCGGTCGGCATCGCGCTCTCGGTCGTCGCGGGACCGCTGTACGCCATCACCGAGCGCTCCGCCGCCGAGCTGCGCAACCGTGACACCTACATCGGCGCCGTGTTCCCGGGAGGCATCGAATGAGCCCGCTGACGCGCACGCTGCGCCGCCTCCAGCCCGGTCCGATGTTCCTGCTGGCCGTCGTCTGGGTGCTCCTGTGGGGACGCCTCACCTGGGCGACGGCCATCGGGGGTCTGCTCGTGGGCGCTGCGATCCTCGTCGTGTTCCCGCTGCCGCCGCTGTCGCTGGGGCTGCGCGTACGCCCGTGGTCGCTGCTGGTGCTGTTCCTGCGCTTCAACGTCGACCTGGTCGTGGCCAGCTGCCGGGTGGCGTACGCCGCCGTCGCACCGTGGTCCCACCCGCGCGGCGGACTGGTGCCGGTGACGCTGCGGTGCTCGGACGACCTGTTCGCCGTCATCACTGCGGAGATGACCGCACTGGTGCCGGGCACCATCGTGATCGACCTCGATCCCGAGCGCCGCCACCTTCTCCTGCACGTGTTCGACCTGCGCGACGAAGACGAGTCCGACCGGGTGCGGGAACGCGTGCTGGCGCAGGAGCAGCGCGTGCTGAAGGCGCTTGCCGCCCATTACGACCAGCTGGTGGCCCAGCCCGCCCCGGAACCCGATCCGGCCATCACGGCCGAGCTGATGGACGAGGGGCCGACGAAGGAGGGGGACGCATGATCGAAGACGTCGTGCTCGTGGTCATCGGGGTGATGCTGACCGTGGCCGCCGCGCTCACCGTCCACCGCATCGTCCGCGGCCCGTCGGTGGCCGACAGGGCGGTGGCCAACGAGGTGCTCGTGGCGACCATGATCTGCGCGCTCGGCGTCGAGGCGGCGATCACCCGACACGTCTCCACCGTTCCGATCCTCGTCTCGCTGTCGCTGGTCGGGTTCCTCTCGTCCGTCGCCGTCGCCCGTTTCGTCGGACGCGACCAGGAGGACCGATGACAGTGCTCACGACCCTCTCCTGGACCGGCGTCGCCGACGTCGTCGGCCTGGCCCTCCTCTTCCTCGGCGCCCTCCTGTGCTTGGCATCCGCCATCGGCATCGTCCGCCTCGACGGGTTGTTCATGCGCATGCACGCCGCCTCGAAGCCGCAGGTGCTCGGCGTCCTGCTGGTCCTTGCGGGCCTGGCGCTGCGCCTTCGCTCCCCCTTCGACCTGGGGATGCTGTTCCTGGTCGGGGTGTTCCAGCTCTTCACCGTCCCGGCGTCGTCCCACATGCTCGCCCGTGCCCACCATCGGATGACCCAGCGCACCAAGTCTGGCGAGAGCGAGACCTGATCCCTTCCGTGGGACGACACGGGCCACGGGAGCAGGGACGGCAGCGCTAGTCTTCCCCGGTGCACACGATTCTCTCGATACAGTCCGCGGTCGCCTACGGTCACGTGGGTAACTCCTCCGCCGTTTTCCCCATGCAGCGGCGCGGGAATGACGTGTGGCCGGTCCACACGGTGATGTTCTCCAACCACACCGGTTACGGCGCCTGGCGCGGGCCGCTGCTGGCGGCGGCAGACATCGCCGACGTGGTGCGAGGCATCGACGACCGCGGGGTGCTGGGTCGAGCCGACGCCGTGCTGTCTGGCTACCAGGGTGGTGAGGACGTCGCCGGAGCGATCCTCGAGTCGGTCGCGCTGGTCAAGGAGCGCAACCCGAAGGCCCTCTACTGCTGCGACCCCGTCATGGGCGACGTGGGACGCGGGTTCTACTGCCGCCCGGGCATCCCCGAGCTCATGCGCGACCGCGTCACGCCGGCCGCCGATGTGATGACGCCCAACCACTTCGAGCTGGACTTCCTCACGGCCTCCGAGAGCACGACGCTCGACGAGGTCGTCGCGGCAGCCCGGGCCCTTCGCGAGCGTGGTCCCGAGACAGTGCTCGTCACCTCGGTCGTCCACGATGCGGCCGAGCCCGACACCATCGACATGGTCGCCGTCGATGGCACGGGTGCCTGGAAGGTCACCACGCCGCGGTTCGAGCGCAGCTTCACCGGTTCTGGTGACCTCACCGCCGCCATGTTCCTCACCGGTCTCCTCGACACGGGATCTCCGGCCGAGGCGCTGGGACGCACGGCGTCGATCGTCTACGGCGTGCTGCGCCGCACGGTGGAGGTCGGCGATCCCGAGCTCCACGTGGTCGGCGCCCAGGACGAGATCGCCGAGCCGTCCACGGGCTTCGACGTCATCGGCATCGGCTGACGATCGCCCTAGACTCGCAGGTGTGACGACAACCGACCGCACCTCCGTCTGGATCCAGCGCGCGCCGGGTGTGCTCCTGTGTCTCGCCGTCGCGGTGGCGGGCATGCTCGTCACCAGCTACGTGCCGCTGCTCAGTCCCCTGCTCATCGCGCTGGTGCTCGGTATCCTCGCCGGCAACCTCCTGAGCCTCCCCGACGGGCTGAAGCCGGGTCTGATGTACGCGGCCAAGCCCCTGCTGCGTCTGGGGATCGTCCTGCTGGGTCTGCAGATCTCGTTCGGCGCGGTGTGGGCCCTCGGGCTGCCGCTGCTGGGCGTCGTGGTGGTGGCGACGTTCCTGACGTTCCTGTTCACCACCGTGCTGGCGCGCCGCCTCGGGCTGCGGCCCGAGCTCGGCCTGCTCGTCGCCGCCGGTTGCTCGATCTGCGGCGCGGCGGCCATCGCCGGCATGAACGGTGCCGTGGACGCCGAGGAGGAGGACGTCGCCTCCGCCGTCGGCATCATCACGTTCTTCGGTCTCCTCGCGATCCCCGCGATCCCTCTGCTGTCAGGTCTCCTCCGGCTCCCGCCCGAGGTCTTCGGGGCGTGGTCGGGGGCTTCGATCCACGAGGTCGCGCAGGTGGTGGCGGCCGCCGGCACGGTCGGCGGTGCGGCGCTGTCGGTCGCGGTGATCGTCAAGCTCACCCGCGTCCTGCTGCTCGCCCCGATGGTCGCGGGCGTCACCGCCCTCAACCGCCGTCGCGCCGACGATGGTACGCGTCCCCCTCTCGTCCCGCTGTTCGTCCTCGGGTTCCTCGTCGCCGTCGCCGTCCGGTCGTTCGTCCCCGTCCCGGCCCAGGTCCTCGACACCGTGAAGGTCGCCCAGACCCTGCTCCTCGCCCTGGCGATGTTCGCGCTGGGAGCCGGCGTACACCTGCGCAACCTGGTGACCACCGGCGGACGGACCATCCTCACCGGGGCCGCAGCCACCGTCTTCATCTCCGCGGTCTCGCTGGGGGGAATCCTCCTCGTCTCCTGAGTCGCCACACTTGACCGGTGGGCCTAGGATGCCCCCATGCCCCGGGTAGACGAACACGAGCCGACCGGCTCGACCCCGTTGCGGCACGACCACCATCCCCACCTCATCGACGCCGACGAGGACCGCTGGAGGTGGCGCGCCAAGATCCGGCGCAACCCCACCCAGCTGTTCTTCTACCGCATCGGCGTGGCCGTCGTCGGCCTGCTGCTCATGGTCGGCGCCGCCCTGACGGGTCCGCTGCCGGGGCCCGGCGGCATCCCGCTGTTCCTGCTCGGGCTGGCGGTCTGGGCCAGTGAGTTCGAGTGGGCACAGGACCTCATGCTGTGGTTCAAGGCCCAGTTCCGCCGCTACCGGGGCTGGCGCTGGCCACAGCGACTCCTGTTCTGGGTCGTGTTCGCGCTGTGCTGTTGGCTCATGGCCTACCTGATGATGCTCGTGTTCGGGCCCCCGCCGTGGCTGCCGGCCGTGGCCCGGGAGTGGCTGGCGTACCTGCCGGGGCTCTGACCGCGCGCCCTGCCAGACTGGCGCCATGAACCAGCGCCGCCGAGCGTCCGACTTCGCCTACTTCGACGCCCCCTTCATCCCGCTCGCCCACCGCGGCGGCTCCCTCCACGAACCCAACGTGGGTCGCGAGAACACCGTGCACGCGTTCGCCCAGGCGGTCGCGCTGGGCTACCGGTGGCTCGAGACGGATGTCCACGCCACCGCCGACGGCCGGCTCATCGCCTTCCACGACGACCGCCTCGACCGCGTCAGCGAGGCGACGGGGCTCGTCGCCGACCTCCCCTGGTCGGAGCTGGAGCACGTACGCATCGGCGGCCAGGACGCCATCCCCACGCTGGACGAGCTGTTCGAGACGTTTCCCGACGTGCGTTTCAACATCGACATCAAGGCGCCCGGGGCCGTCGAGCCGCTGGTCGACGCCATCGTCGCCCACCGTGCACACGACCGGGTGTGCGTTGGCTCGTTCGGCATGGACCGGATCCGGGCGTTCCGTCGCCTCATGGGGGCACGGGTCGCCACGTCTGTCAGCACGCTCGGAGTCGCCTGGACCTCCTTCGTGCCGGTGGTCCCGGCCTTGTTGAACGATGCGGGCGTGGCCTTCCAGATGCCGATCACCCATCGCCTCGGCGGCCTGGAGGTACGCGTACTCACCCCGGCGATGGTCGACCGGGCCCACGCCGCGGGCAAGGTCGTCCATGTCTGGACGATCGACGATCCCGAGGTCATGCATGACCTCATCGACATGGGCGTCGACGGGATCGTCACCGATCGCACCGACACCCTGCGGGAAGTCTGTCGGGAACGCGGGATCTGGCCCGGCTGAGCCTGGGCTCAGCCCGCGTCGCGGTCGCGGTCCCGGCGGTGCCCGTGGGTGACGCCGTCGATGCGCAGCGGCACGAAGAGCGCCAGCCCGAGCAGGAGCGTCAGCACGACGCCCAGGAGGCCGTAGCGCGCCCCGGCGACCGCGGTGATGATGGCGACCAGCCCCGGAGCGATGAATGACACGGCGCGGCCCACGGTCGCGTACAGGCCGAAGGTCTCGTTCTCCTCGCCCGGCGGGATCACGCGTGTCAGGAGCGTGCGCGAGCTGGACTGGACGGCACCGACCATCGACGAGATCACCATGCCGCCCACCCAGAACACGAGCTTGTCGTGGGCGACGACCACAACCACACCCGCGGTCACCATGGTGACCAGCGCACCGATGATGACGGTGCGGGGGCCGACGAGGTCGTCGACCAGGCCGAGCACCCAGGTCCCCACGGCTGCGATGAAGTTGGCGGCCAGACCGAAGACGATCACCTCGGCCGGGCTGAAGCCGTACTCGCTCGCGGCGATCGTGCCGGCGAACGCGAACACCGCCGCGAGCCCGTCGCGATAGACGGCGGAGGCGAGCAGGAAGTGCAGCAGGGAGCGCTCGTCGCGCCACATGCGGATGATGCGCTGGAAGATGTCGGCGTACGCCCGAACCGGGTTGAACGGGTCGGCGCGGACCACCGAGGCCCCCTTCGGACCCCAGATCATGATGGGCAGGGAGGACACCAGCAGGAACAGTGCACAGAAGGGGGCGATGGCCCGCAGGTTGAGCGAGTCGTCCCCGGGCAGGCCCAGCAGGCCGGTGCCGCCGGGACCACCCTGGACGAAGCCGAACAGGACGATGGCCAGGCACAGCACGCCACCGAAGTATCCGGCACCCCAGCCCGCTCCGGAGATGCGCCCGATGGTGCGCGGGCTGGAGATCTCCAGCAGCATGCCGTTGTAGAACACGCCCGCGATCTCCTGAACGAGGTTGGTCAGGGCGAGCAGTCCGGTGCCGAGCACGACGTAGAACATCGAGTGGCCGGGCCGCACATACCAGCACGAGGCCATCGAGACCACGACGATCAGGGTGGAAACCGTCAGCATGAGACGGCGGTTCTGCACGCGGTCGGCCCAGGCCCCCATCAACGGGGCGAGCACGGCGAGAAGGAACCCGCTCGCGGTCTGCATGTTGGCCCAGACCTGCTGGCCCACCTCCTTGGAGGGGGCGACGAGGCCGGACGTGGCGTACACGCTGAACACGAACGACCACATGACGGTGTTGAACGCGTTGGACCCGAAGTCCCACGAGATCCACGACAGGAGCGTACGCATCGGCGCGGTGCGACCCCGTGCAGCGGGGTCGACGGTGGTGGCGGTCACGCGGTCACCATATCCGTCCGGGGCCAGCCACGACGGGGTTCCGCCATGTCGGAAACGCAATTTCTAACCCCGGCGGAGGCCTGTTGTCAAAGGCCCGCTAAGGTCGTGGGAACAAGTCCACCCGCAAGAGCGTTCTGATGGATGTCCCTACAGCGGAGGTAAACCATGGCCGATCGATCACTGCGCGGCTCCGGGCTGGGCGCGAAGAGCTTCGAGGACGAGAAGTCCATCGAGTTCGCACCCCGCCAGGAGATCGGCTTCGACTGTCCTCGAGGCCACCGCTTCACGTGTGCCTTCTCCGAAGAGGCGGAGCTCCCCACCAGCTGGGAGTGCCCACGGTGCGGTCAGGAGTCGGTCCGCGCCGACGGGGTGCCGATGGAGGTGAAGGAGACCAAGCCCCAGCGTACGCACTGGGACATGCTCCTCGAACGACGCTCCATCGCCGAGCTGGAGGATCTCCTGGCCGAGCGCCTGGACCTGCTCCGTTCCAAGTGAGTCCCGACGACAGCGCCCCCGCCATCAGGCGGGGGCGCTGTCATGTCCTGGGGACCCGTCCGGCTCAGGGCTGGTCGGGGTCGACGTCGATGACCTCGCCGTCGACCACGATGCGTCCGTCGCGGCTCGTCGGTCGCTGCGGCTGCTCGCCGTAGGGCATGCCCATCGGGCCCGTGCCCAGGGGGGCAGCCGGCTTGATCTTCGCCAGCTGGGCCTTGAGCAGCCATCCCAGGAGCCTCCGCGCGAGCGGTCGCGTGAACGGCAGCAGGAAGAACATGCCGACGACATCGGTGAAGAAACCCGGGAAGACGAGCATGATGCCACCGGCCAGCACGAGCCCAGCGTCGGCGAGCTCGCCCTGTGGCATCTGACCCGACCGCATGGCATCCTTGAGCGCACGCCAGGTCTTCGTGCCCTCCCGCTTCGACAGCCACGAGCCCGCGACCGCTGCCAGGACGAGGAGCCCGACGGTGGGCCACAGCCCCAGCAGGTCGCCGACGCGCAGCAGCAGCCACACCTCGGCCAGCGGCACCGCGACGAACAGCACCATGAGCGCCGGCATGAGCCAGCGCCGACGCGACGGAGTGTCGACCATCAACGCTTCGAGCCGGCCTTGCGCTTCTTGACGGCGGACGATCCCTTGGAGACCAGGTCCTTGAGCTGGCCACCGCGGTGCTGCAGGCCCATGACTGTGGTCTGCTTGAGCGCTTCGACGAAGACGTCCTTGCCGAGCTTCGAGTTGCCGATCTCGCGCTCCTTGAAGTCGATCGGGACCTCGACGACCTTGAACCCCTTGCGGTAGGCGAACCACGTCAGGTCGCGCTGGATGCCGAAGCCCTTGGCGGCGATGTCGTCGATGATGGCGCGAACCAGCTCGGCCCTCATGGCGTTGAGGCCGCCGGTGATGTCCTTGATCGGGATGCCCAGCATCAGGCGCGTGTAGAGGGAGCCGCCTCGCGAAAGGAGCTCGCGCTGCATCGGCCAGTTGATGACCGAGCCGCCCTTGACCCAACGCGAGCCCTTGACCATGTCGGCCCCGGCCGCGAGCGCGTCGAGCAGGCGGTGGAGCTGTTCGGGCTGGTGGGAGCCGTCGGCATCGTGCTCGACCAACACGTCGTAGCCCTCGTCGAGGCCCCAGCGGAAGCTGGCGAGGTAGGCGGCCGAGAGGCCCTCCTTGCCCTTGCGGTGGAGGACGTGGACATGGTCGTCGTCGGCAGCGATCCGGTCGGCGATGTCACCGGTGCCGTCGGGCGAGTTGTCGTCGGTGATGAGCACGTGGGCGGCCGGGACCGCCGTGCGCAGCCGACCCACGATCAACGGGACGTTCTCGGCCTCGTTGTACGTGGGAATGATCACCAGTACTCGGCCGAGGCCGGGGTACACCTCGTTGTCGTTGGTCACTGTCGCTCTTTCGTCGATGTGCAAAGGGGTGCAGTCTTCGTTGCGCGATCCATCATCGCGCATCACCCCCGGCACTCGGCCTTGGGGCGTCCGCGTTTCGCGGAAAAGGCCGCCAGGAGGCCGGCCAGCGCCGCCAGACCCACGGCCAGGTCGACGAGCCCGGCGTATCGCATGGCGGGGGTGATCCCCGTCTGCCGCGGCACCACATAGGTGCGGGAGGCCGGGACCATCTCGCGGGTCTGGTCAAGGACCCGGCCACGGGCGTCGATGTGGCCCGAGAGCGAGTTCGTCGTCGCGACGACGATGTCGCGGCGGGCCTCCATGGCGCGTACGCGGGTCATGGCCCACTGCTGCCGCGGCTGCGCGGTCCCCCGGTAGGTCGCGTTGTTCGACTGGACCACGACCACCTCGGACCCGCGTACGGCCTCGTGGACGGTGGAGTCGTACGCGAGCTCGAAGCAGATCACGTCACCCACGCGCAGGCGGCGGCCGTCGGCGAGCGGCACGTCGAGCGAGCCGGGGGTCGTCCCCGCGACCGACTGGGCGCCCACGAGCTCGAGGATCGGCAGCATCGGCTTGAGCTGGGCGCGGAAAGGGATGTATTCGCCGAAGGGCACCAGGTTGCTCTTGTCGTAGCGGGCCGCGACGGTCTGGTCGGGCATCCACCACAGGCCGGAGGTCTGCCGCTCGTCGGTGCCCGGCCCGTCCATCACCGCACCCACGAAGATCGGCACGCCCGCGACGGCGCTCGCAGCACTGACGGTCCGGCGCGTCTCGGCGTCCTGGAGCGGGTCGATATCGGTCGAGTTCTCGGGCCACAGCACGAAGTCAGGCATGGGCTGGACGCCGGCCCGCGAGCGCGCCATCAGCGTCACCGTCTCCGACAGGTGGTTGTTGGTCACCGAGCGGGCGCGACCCATGCCGCCCACACCGACCCCGTCGACGTTGCCCTGGACCATGCCGATGGCGACGGTGCCGTTCTGTCCCGTGCCGGCCGGCGTCCACGACCGGCCGGCCAGCCCGAGCAGCGCCGGCACGACGACGGCCACCAGCGCCACGACCGTCCCGGCCCGCGTCCGGTGCAGCGCCGCCCAGGCGAGGGAGGCGGCGACGAGGGCGACGCCGACGGAGACGCCGGACACCGACAGGAAGGGCAGGAGCCCCGCGTACGGAGCGTCTACGACCGCGTACGCCAGCCGGATCCACCCGAAACCGCCGAAGGGCGCGTGGCCGTAGAGCCACTCGATGCTCCCCCACACCCCGGCGACTGCGACCGGCCACCAGGGGACGTGCTGGACGAGGCGCACCACGGCGCCGAGCAGGGAGAAAAAGACCGCCTCGAAGACGATCAGCACGGCGGCGATGACCGGCCCGGCTCCCGGCACGAGGACCTGCAACCAGCTCAACGTCACCGCGCACAGTCCGAGGCCGAACAGGTAGCCGGGGCCGAGCCCGCGATGGCGGAACCAGCGCTCCCCCGCCCCGTGCGCGGGTGCACCGCTCGCCGGGTGGAGCAGCCACAGGAACACGGCCGGGCCGAGAACGGCCAGGGGCCACAGGTTGGTGGGCTCGAAGGCGAGGCCGGTGAGGGCGCCGGCGACGAAGGTCGCCAGCGGTCGGAGGAGTCGTGGCCACGCGACCGTGGGGCCGGCGGCGGTCGTGGTGGCGTCGTCGACGGTCGTGCTCACACCAGCTCCTCGCCCAGCCCTCGGTCGTCGTGGACCAGCCTGCCACCCGATAGCGTGGCGGCGCACGCGGGCAGCGTGGCGTACTTGTCGAGCACCGGCCAGCCGTCGTCGGTGAGCTCCTCGCACGCCCACAGCGCCAGGTCGGCGGGGGCACCCACGGCGATCTCGCCGTGGCCCGGATAAGCGGCGGGCGCCGGCCCGTCGGCCAGCACGCGGGCCGCGGCGGTCGTGTGGTGGAAGGCGTCACGCCAGTCGAGCTGCTGCTCGGGCTGCCAGTGGTGGACGGCGCCGCGGACGACATCCCAGCCGTGGAACGGGGTCACCGGCGAGTCCGACCCGAAGGCGAGCCGTACGCCGGCCTCCTGCATCGTCCGAAACCGGTTGAGCGTGCTGTAGCGCTCGCCCAGCCGCTGCTCGTACAGACCCCCGGGCATGCCCCACCAGGCGTCGAACAGCGGCTGCATGCTGGCCCACACACCAAGCTCGGCCATCGTCGCGATCGCCTCGTCGGAGGCCATTTCCACGTGCTCGAGTCGGTGCCGGGCACGGCGCACCACGCCGGCGCCGAGCTCGTCGGCGGCGCGTCGCATGGCACGTGCCGAGGTCGTCACGCCGCGGTCGCCGATGCAGTGGAATCCCGCCTGCAGGCCGGCGCGCGTGCACGCGATCACGTGGGCGGCCGCCCGGTCCTCGTCGAGGTAGAGGTAGCCGTCGGCCCCGGTGGCGTCGTGGTAGCACGTCGACACCGAGGCGGTGCGCGAGCCGATCGCGCCGTCGGCGTTCAGGTCGCCGGCGAGGCCGCGTACGCCCTCGGCCAGCGCCCATTCGATGATCTCGTCGGTGGCCTCGGCGCCCCAGTAAGCGGGCAGGTCGATGCCGAGCCCGGCCGCCACCCGGCGGGTGAGCTCGAGCTCGTGGACGGTGTTGAGGTGGGGCGCTCCCATCTCGTGGACCGATGCGATCCCCTGGGCCGCCGCGGCTCGGAGCGCCGCCTCGACCTGGTCGCCACGCTGGCCGTCTGTGAACATCCCGGCGACCGCCCGGCCGGCCATGCCGTACGCCTCGCGCGTGATCCAGCCCGACGGGTCGAAGCCGTCGGCGTCCCGCAGCCCCGGCACCCGGTCGACCAGAGCGGATGACACGAGGGCAGAGTGGACCTCCACGCGCGTGAGGAAGACCGGGCCGCCGGCCGCCGCCCGGTCGATCTCCGCCATGGTCGGCGGGCGGCCCTCGGGCCAGTCGGTGTGGTCCCAGCCCTGGCCGGTGATCAGCACCTGGCCGTCACGGGCCCGGCGTGCCGCGACCGCGGCCAGCAGGTCGGTGACCGATCGCGAGGCCGCCAGGTCGATGCCCGCCATCGCCCGTCCCGTCAGCAGCACGTGGGCGTGTGCGTCGACGAAGGCGGCGGTCAGGAGTGCCCGCTCACCTACCAGTGGGCGGACGTCGGCGACGGGCAGGCCGAGGGTGCCGGCCATGGCGGCGGGCACGACGGCGACGACGGCGCCGTGGGAGATGGCGACGGCCCACCTTCCGGGGCGGTCGAGCAGGGCGACGCCGGTGAGGGCGACCCGTGCTGGCGTGGGGTCAGTCGATGTCACTTCTGTTCTGTCCGGGATGCAGGTTCGGTCGGTCGGCAAAGGGTACCGACAGAACCAGCGTCGTGCGCGTGGACACGTGTGCAGCGGCGCGGATCTCGGCGAGCAGGTTCTCCAGGTGCTCCGGCGAGGTGACCTCAACCTTCAGCAGATAGTTCGACTCGCCGGCCACCGACCAGCACGACACGATCTCGTGCAGGTGGGCCAGCCGCTCCGGAGCGTCGTCGGGCTGCGAGGCGTCGAAC
This sequence comes from Mariniluteicoccus endophyticus, assembly GCF_054780035.1. Taxonomy (NCBI): domain Bacteria; kingdom Bacillati; phylum Actinomycetota; class Actinomycetes; order Propionibacteriales; family Propionibacteriaceae; genus Mariniluteicoccus; species Mariniluteicoccus endophyticus. The sequence goes on from NZ_BAAGXC010000016.1 coordinate 148,591, forward strand.
GGCGAGATCGCGATGAACGCCGTGAGCAGGTGGCCGAACGCGGTGGGGTTGATGCGAACGCCATAGCCCTCGATCACGCCGCGCTGCTCGAGGCGGCGTACGCGCTGCTGGGCCGCCGACGTGGACAGCCCGGTGATGCGGCCGATCTCCGTGTAGGACATCCTCCCGTCCTTGCTGAGGAGCTCAAGGATGCGTACGTCGAGGTCTTCCATGGCGTCGATGGTTTCACGCGGCAGACTGTGGCCATGACACGTCTCATGCTGCTCGACACGGCGAGCCTGTACTTCCGTGCGTACTACGGGATCCGGGCCCCCCTCAAGACGCCGGACGGCCGGCCCGTCAACGCCGTGCGCGGACTCATGGACTTCATCGGACGGCTGGTGACCGAACACCGGCCCACCCACCTGGCCGCGTGCTGGGACAACGACTGGCGGCCGCAGTGGCGCGTCGACCTGCTGCCGTCCTACAAGACTCATCGCGTCGCCGAGACCGCCCCCTCCACCATCGTGGGCGCCGGTGGCGTGGGGGCGCAGTCGGGCGTCGGCGAGGAAGCCCCCGACGGCCTGGGCATCCAGGTGCCCATGATCATCGAGGCGCTCGACGCGCTGGGCGTGCGCATCGTGGGGGCGGACGGTTTCGAGGCCGACGACGTGATCGCGACGCTGGCGACGACGATGGACTGCCCGGTCGACGTCGTCACCGGCGACCGTGACCTGTTCCAGCTGGTCGACGACGCCAAGCCCGTGCGCGTCCTCTACCCCGGCCGGGGCATGGCAAACCTCGAGTCGGTCGACCAGGCGTGGGTGCACGCGAGGTACGGCGTCGACGCGCGCCACTACGCCGACCTCGCCGCGCTGCGCGGCGACACGTCCGACGGCATCCCGGGCGTCAAGGGCATCGGCGAGAAGTCGGCCGCCACGCTCGTAAAGCAGTGGGGTGGGCTCGACGAGATCGTCGCCGCGGCGCTCGACCCGACCTCGGCCCTGTCCCCGACCATCCGCAGGAAGCTCGACGGGGCCGCCGACTACCTGGCGGTGGCGATGGAGGTGGTGCGCACGCGCCGTGACCTCGACCTCGGCGTGACGCTGGACGACCTCTCGCTGGAGGGCTCCCCCACCCCGGCCTTCGCCCCGCTTGCCGAGAGGCTGGGTCTGGGCAGTGCGGGCGAGCGCGTCGTGGCGGCCCTCACCGCCTGAGGCCTCGCCCCAAAAATTCCACGACAGTTTGCCGAAACGCAACTAATCTGTTCTCCGTCGCGCCACGGCGACGCAGGACGCTGAACCAGCGACGCAGGACCTCGAGACAGGAAAGGAGCCGACGTGAACAAGTGCCACACCAGCTGGGCCGCCCTCGCGGAGGCCCCGTTCCGTCCGTGCCTGCGCAGGCGCACGATCGACGGATGTCGTCGCTGAGCCCTCCGGTCAGCGATCGACCCCGGACCGTCCTGCGTGCTGCCTGCGCGGGGCGGTCTTTGTTTTGTGTCGGCTCGTCAGAGGGAGGGAGGAACACCATGAGCGGAGTGCTCGTGCTCAACGCCGACAACACGGCGCTGCACCGTGTCTCGGTCCAGCATGCCATCGGGATGCTGGTCCGTGAGGTCGCGATCGTGGAGGAGGCCCAGGAGGGTCGCGCGATCGGCCCCTACCCCTGGCCCCTCGTCCTGCGTCTCGTGCGCTACGTGAAGACGGCGTTCCTGTACGGCCGGTCCCCGGGCTGGACCAAGCGGGGCGTCTTGAAGCGTGACCGCCACACGTGCGCCTACTGTGGCGCGTACGCCAGCACGGTCGACCACCTGCTGCCCAGCTCGCGCGGCGGTCCGAACTCGTGGACCAACACCGTCGCCGCGTGCGGTCCGTGCAACCTGGCCAAGGCCGACCGCACGCCAGAGGAGGCCGGCATGGCCCTGCGGTTCCGCGCGTACACCCCCTCGCGCGCCGAGCTCAATGCCCGCTGAAGCGCACTCACCCCTGTCTGCGGGACACACCCGTGCGCAGGGGTGAGTCGTGTCTGCGCGGGTGAGCCCACCGGGTGTTGCCGCTGTGGCACGTCCGGCGGGATAGCGGACCGGAGCCGTCCGTCGAGGTTCATCCTGGGGGCGTCGATCAGGCGCACGCCGAGTCGTCGTCCCGCGCCATCGTGATCCTGCTCGGCGTACCGTTGCCCGACGTGGAGGTGCCGCTGGCACGACGACACCGGCCGGTTCGTCGCCCGACGCGTTCAGCGGTGCAGGACGTAGACCGCGGCACCCGCGAACAGGTTGTACGCCCGGGCGCGCCGCCCGCTCAGCACCCGGCCGCGGTCATCGAGCGGGATGCGCTGCTCGACGACGAACCCCTCGCCGTCGAAGAAGTCCTCGAGGTCGGCCAGCGTGGTGTAGCGGACGTTCGGCGAGTCGTGCCAGGAGTGCGGCAGGTCCTTCGACACGGGCATGCGGCCGCGGACCACCGACAGGCGGTTGCGCCACAGGCCGAAGTTCGGCACCGACACGATGCAGCGGCCGCCGATGCGCCCCATCTCGCGCAGCACGCGTGCCGGGTGGCGCAAGGTCTGCAGCGTCCGCGAGAGCACCACGGTGTCGTAGGACCCATCGGCGAACTCCCCCAGCTCGGAGTCGATGTCGAGCTCCACCAGCGGGACCCCTCGCCGGATCGCCTGCACGACCTCGTCGGGGTCGGTGTCCACGCCGGTGCCGGTGCAACCCTTCAGCGTGATCAGGTGGTCGAGGAGCTCGCCGGAGGCACAGCCCAGGTCGAGCACCCGAGAACCGCGCGGAACCAGGTCGGAGACGAGCGCGAGGTCGGTACGCAGCATCACAGCACCTCCGAGGCGGCACGGTCGAGGAAGGCCCGCACCGTGCGGTGGTACTCGGGCAGCTCCAGCAGGAACGAGTCGTGGCCCCACGGCGAGGAGATCTCGCGGAAGCTCACGGGCACATCCCCGGCCTCCAGGAGCCGCACGATGCGTCGTGAATGGCTGGTGTCGAAGCGCCAGTCGGTGTCGAAGCTGGCGACGAGGAAACGCGTACCCGCGTCCACCACGTGGTCGAGCGACTCGTACGCCGAGAACGGGTCAAAGTAGTCCATGACGCGTGTCAGGTAAAGGTAGCTCAGCGCGTCGAACCGGTTGAGGAAGACCTCGCCCTGGTGGGCGAGATAGCTTTCGACCTCGAAGTCGACGCCGAAGCCGTGGCGTGGGGTCTCGGAGTCCTGGAAGCGGCGGCCGAACTTCTCCGACATCGCCTCCTCCGACAGGTAGGTGATGTGGGCCATCATCCGCGCGATGGACAGGCCGATCTCGGGGCTGGTGCCGGCGACGGCGTACTGGCCGCCGTGGAAGCCGGGGTCGCGCATGATCGCCTCGCGCGCGACCGCCGAGAAGGCGATGTTTTGGGCGGTGAGCCGCGACGAGCTGGCTATCACGACGGCGTTGGCGACCTCGTGGGGGTACTCGAGCGCCCAGTCGAGCACCTGCATGCCGCCGAGTGACCCGCCCACGCAGGCCAGCAGCCGTTCAACACCCAGGTGGCGCGCCAGCGCCCGGTGGACGGTGACGAAGTCGCGCATCTGCAGCAAGGGGAAGTCCAGACCGTACGGCTTTCCGGTGGCCGGATCGGTCGATGAAGGCCCGGTCGTGCCCTGACAACCGCCCAGGAGGTTGGCCGAGACCACGAAAAAGCGGTCGGTGTCGAGGGGGCGTCCGGGGCCGATGAAGTTGTCCCACCACCCGGGCTTGCGCGCCCCGTCGTGGAAGCCGGCCGCGTGGGCGTCGCCGGTCAGGGCGTGGCAGACGAACACGGCGTTGTCGCGCTCGGGCGACAGCTCGCCATAGGTCTCGTACGCCACGTCCACGGTGCCCAACCGGGCGCCGCTGGTCAGCTCCAGCGGCGCCTCGGGCGTGAACAGGCGTACCGAGCGCGTCTTGACCGTGCCCACTCCTCGATCATCCACGCGCTCAATTCTGCCGCAGTCCAGACTCAGGCCGAAGCGGCATCCAGTGCCTGGTCGAGGTCGGCGACGATGTCGTCGATGTGCTCGATGCCGATTGACAGCCGGACCATGTCACCCGGGACACCGGCGGCGACCAGCTCTTCGTCGGACAGCTGCGAGTGGGTGGTGGTCGCGTTGTGGATGACCAGCGACTTGGCGTCGCCGATGTTGGCCAGGTGGCTGAACAGTTGTAGCGACTCGACGAATCTCGAGCCACCCTCGCGGCCCGCCTTCAGGCCGAACGACACGAGGCCGCCGTAGCCGCCGGACAGTACGCGGTCGGCGACCTCCTTGTAGGGCGAGTCGTCGAGGCCCGGGTAGTTGACCCAGGAGACGGCCGGGTGGTCAGCGAGGTGCCGTGCGACGGCGAGCGCGTTCTCGGAGTGGCGCTGCATGCGCAGGTGCAGCGTTTCCAGCCCTTGCAGGAACAGCCACGTGTTCATCGGTGCCGAGGTCGCGCCGGTGTTGCGCAACAGCACGGTGCGCGCGCGCATGATGTACGCCGCCTCGCCGGCAGCCTCGGTCCACACGACGCCGTGGTACGCGGGGTCGGGCCCGGTCAGGCCCGGGAAGCGCTCGGCGTGGGCGGTCCAGTCGAACCTCCCGGAGTCGACGATGATGCCGCCGATGCTCGTGCCGTGGCCGCCGATGTACTTGGTGGCGGAGTGGACGACGACGTCGACGCCGTGCTCGAAGGGGCGGCACAGGTAGGGCGTGGGCGCCGTGTTGTCGACGATGAACGGCAGGCCGTGGCTGTGGGCGGCCTCCGACCACGCGTCGAGGTCGATGACGTTGATCTTCGGGTTGCACAGCGTCTCGCCGAAGACCAGCCGCGTCTTCTCGTCGACGACCTCCCCCAGCTCTTCGGGCTTCTCGGGATCGACGAAGCGGGCCTCGACGCCGAACTGCTTGAGCGTGTGGGCGAACAGGGCGAACGTGCCGCCGTAGAGCGTCGACAGCGCGACGATGTTGTCACCGGCGTTGACGACGTTGAGGACGGCGTAGGTGATGGCGGCGGCTCCCGAGGCGGTCGCCAGCGCCCCGACACCGCCCTCGAGCGCCGTCATGCGCTCCTCGAACACCGACTGGGTCGGGTTCATGATGCGGGAGTAGATGTTGCCCGTGGTCTTGAGGGCGAACAGGTCGGCCGCGTGCTGGGAGTCGTCGAAAACGAACGACGAGGTCTGGTAGATCGGGACGGCCCGGGCGTTTGTCGCGCTGTCCGCGTTCTCCTGCCCGGCATGGACGGCGAGGGTCTCAGGTCGAAAAGTCATAGGCTAAACCTAACGACCTATTCGATTTGCCACTACCCCGTCTCATTCCTCGGCGCGAGCGGATGTCGGGCCAGGATCTCGTGGCGTACGCGATTGCCCCGCCCCTCGGTGGTGAACGACTCGACCACGACCAGCTCGTCGGCGGCGAACCTCACGCCGGGGAACGCGTCGACCACGCGCATCCAGTGGGTGGCGTCGAAGCGTGCCGACGTCCGGGCGAGCGAGAGGTGGGGAACGAAGCGCGAGCCGTCGGGCTCGGCGCCCACGCGGCTGGCGGCTGATCGGCTGTTGCGGGCGAGCCGGCCCAGCCCCTGCCCACCCTCGGTCACGGCCAGGTAGAGCAGCCTGACGGCGATCGGGTCGGGGAAGGCCCCCGCCCCGGCGAGCCGGACGTCGAACGTCGGCACACCGGCCGCGACCCCGGCCAGCTCGTCGATGAGCGGCTCGACGTCGTGCTCGGCCACGTCACCGCAGAACAGGGTCGTGAGGTGCCAGTGGTGGTCGGGCACCCAGCGCAGGCGGACGTCAGCATCCCTGCGGGGCGCGAAGAACTCCTCCATCTCTTCTCGTGCGGCCGGGGTCGGATAGACCGCGGCGAAGATTCGTGAACCCATGGTCACCATCGTCCCACGGCGAGCCGACTTGTTTTTGGGCTGGCCGGTCAGTATAAATAGATGGGTGAGCGATGACCTGTCCGACGATCTCCCCACCCACGCAGTCCGCCCCGGGCCGGACGGGCCCGAAAGCCCGGATGGGCCCGGCGACCCCGCGCCGCCGCGGGACGCCGGCTCTGCGATCCTCGCCCGCGGCCTCCGCCTCACCGGCGACCGTGGCCCAGTCTTCGGACCCCTCGACCTCGACCTCCCGTACGGGGGGCTCGCGGTCCTTGCCGGACCTGAGGGCTCGGGTCGCACGTGCCTGCTCCTGACGCTCTGCGGACGGATGGCTCCCACCGCCGGAGACCTCGTCGTCCTCGACCACCACCTCCCGCGGGGGCGGCGGACGCTTCACAAGGAGTCCACGCTCGCCCACTTCGCGGGCATCGACGACCTCGACGAGGGCCTGACGGTCCACGAGGTCCTCGCCGAGCGCGCGGGCCTCATAACCCCGCTGTGGCGCCGTCCCCCGGCCACCGACGACGAGGGCATCCAGGAGATCTGCCGGCCTGTCTTCGGCACCCGGACGACCCCTCCGGCCAATGAGAAGATCTGGCACCTCGCACCGCTCGACGTGACCCTCCTCCAGATCTCGCTCGCCCTCATGGGGCGCCCCCGGCTGCTGGTCGTCGACGACATCGACACGCTCACCGACCCCGACGAGCAGCGCGTCGTCTGGGACGGCCTGGCTCGCGTCGCCCGCACCGCCGGCACGACCGTCGTGGCCGCCTCGACCACCGTCGACGCCGTGCCGCCCGAGGCCCGCGCGTACGCGCTGGCCACCGGCGAGCACCTCGACCACCACTCCCCCACCCACGCGATCTGAGGAACCCGACCGTGTTCAGGACCTTCCGCTTCGGCACCGAGTTGCGCCGCTTCGGCCGCACCCGCATGACGCGGCTCGCGATCATCGCCGCGATCTGCATCCCGCTCCTCTACGGCGCCCTCTACCTGTGGGCGTTCTGGAACCCCACCGAGCACCTCGACCGCGTCCCCGTCGCGCTCGTCAACGTCGACACCGGCGCGACGAAGGACGACACGCGCGTCACCGCGGGCGACGACCTGACCGACGAGCTCGTCAAGAAGAACAACCTCGCCTGGACGAAGACCTCTCCCACCGAGGCCCAGCAGGGCCTGGAAGAAGGACGCTATTTCGCCGTCCTCACCATCCCGGCTGACTTCTCGAAGGCCGTCACGACCATGGGGACCGAGAACCCGGTGCACGCCCCGCTCGAGGTGACCTACGACGACGCCCAGGGCTACACGGCCCGCACCATCTTGGCCTCCGTCATGCGCGAGGTGCGCACGGCCGCCGCCGATGCGATCGGGGAGGAAGCCGTCGACAAGCTCTTCGTCGGCTTCAGCGACATCCACTCCGGCCTCGTCCAGGCCCACGACGGCGCCAATGAGCTGGCCGACGGCACCGCCAAGGCCCGCGACGGATCCGCGGGGCTCGCCGACGGGGCCACCCAGCTCGCCGATGGCTCGGCCCAGCTGGCCACCGGCGCGACCACGCTCGCCACCAAGACCGGTGAGGCCGCCGACGGCGCTCACAAGCTCCACGACGGGACCACCCAGGCCTCCACGGGAGCCAAGACCCTGGCCACCGGCGCTGGCCAGCTCGCCACCGGCTCGTCGCAGCTCGCGACCGGTGCGGCCCAGCTCGCCACGGGTGCGAAGTCAGCGTCCGACGGCGCGACCAAGCTCAACGACGGCCTCTCGCAGCTCGCGCAGGGCACGAAGGACCTGCCCACCAAGACGGCGCAGCTCGCCGACGGCGCCGAGAAGGTCGCCGCGGGCGACCGCGAGATCGCCACGAAGGTCACCACGGTGACCACGACCCTGAACACCGGCCTCGACGACGTCAAGCGGATCGCCGAGCAGCTGCCCGACTCCGACCCCAACAAGGCCCGCATCCTGCAGGGCCTCGAGACGGCCCGGGGCCGCTCGACGTCGGTCCAGTCGCAGGTCAACCAGCTCGCCGACGGCGCCGACAAGGTCGCCCAGGGCAACCGGGCGCTGGCCGACGCCACACCCCAGCTGGCCAGCGGTATCCAGCAGGCCGCCACGGGGGCCTCGTCGCTCGACACGGGCCTCAAGACCCTGTCCGGCGGCGCCTCCACGCTCGCCACGAAGACCGGTGAGCTGCGCGACGGCGCACAGAAGCTGTCGTCGGCCGCCGACCAGCTCGCCAGCGGACTCGTGACCCTCGACCAAGGTGCCGCCCAGCTCGACACCGGCATGGGCCAGCTCCGCGACGGGGCATCGCTCCTGGCGACCAAGACCGGCGAGCTGCGTGACGGGGCCGGCCGACTCAAGGACGGCGCGGTCGAGCTGCGCGACGGCATCGTCAAGCTCGACGACGGCGCCCACGAGCTCGCCACCAAGCTCGGCGAGGCCGTCGACAAGGTGCCGAACCTGAGCGACACCGAACGCGAGGCCAACGCCAAGGTCATCTCGGCGCCGGTCAGCCTCGAGCAGTCGTGGCAGCACCAGGCCGAGAGCCAGGGCGAGGGTTTCGCGCCCTACTTCATCGGGCTCGCGCTCTACGTCGGCGCGATGATCCTGTGGATGCTGCTGCGCCCGGTCTCCAACCGCTCGCTCGCCGCGCCCGTCACCGCCCTGCGCGTCGTGCTGTCCAACTGGCTGCCGGCCGTGGTGCTCGGACTCGGGCAGGCCATGCTGTTGCTGGCGGTGCTGATCTTCGGCCTGGGCCTGGAGCCTGTCCACCTGCTCGTCACCCTCGCCTTCGCCGCGCTGGTCTCGCTGGCGTACGTCTCGCTGCAGCAGACGTTCAACGTCGTGCTCGGCTCGTCGGTCGGCCGCGTCGTGACGCTGGTCGTGCTGACCATGCAGATCACCTCGTCGGGCGGCACCTATCCCGCCGAGACCACGCCCCAGTTCTTCCAGACACTCAACGCCACCCTGCCGCTCACCCAGGTCGTGAACGGCCTGCGATGCTCCATCACCGGTGACCTCAACCACCAGTTCTGGTACGCCGTGGCGTATCTGGTGGTGCTCGCGCTCGCCGCGCTGGCTGTCTCGACGGCCGCCGCCGCCCGCAAGCGCGTGTGGTCGATCAGTCGCCTGCACCCCGCCATCTCGCTGTGACCCGCCACGATTCGAAGGACTCCCCCATGACACATACGTCTCCCGACCGCGTCGACGGACGCACGGCGCGGCGTACGCAGACCCGCGCCCGCATACTCACCGCCGCGGCCGGGCTGATGGCCGACCGCGGCATCAGCGGCACCACCATCGACGACGTCGCGGCGCGGGCCGGTGTCGCTAAGGGATCGGTCTTCTACAACTTCGGGTCGAAGGATGCGCTCTGCCGCGCTGTCGTCCAAAGTGGCGTCGACCAGATCGTCGACGCGATCGCCACCGCGCGCGACGGCCACCGTGGCTGGGACGCGCTCGACGCGGTCTCGCTGGCGTTGCTGTCGTTGTTCGACACCTCCCCCGACCTCGGTCAGGTGCTCGCGACCGAGATGTTCCGCCGCGGCCGCCCGTGGGAGGCCGAGCTGCCGGCGCTGCGCCGGTCACTGCTCAGCCCGCTCGTGGACATCCTCCGCGAGGTCCAAGCCGACCGACGCGCGTCCGGGGCAACCCGGCTCGAGCCCGACGACGAGCACCTCGAGTCGGTCGCGGTCTCCTACCTCGGCGCCCTGCTGTTCGGCGCGTTCGACAGGTCGGCGTACGCCCCCTGGCGCAGCATCGACGCGCTTGACCGGGCCCTCATGCAGACCGTCTCGGGCCTGCGCGACTGACGCGCGAACAGACGGGCGTACGCCCTAGGCTCTCGGCCATGGACCTGCCCGTGATGCCGCCGCTCAAGCCGATGCTCGCCAAGCCCGCGGCGAAGCTGCCACCGGGGTGGCGCTACGAGCCCAAGTGGGACGGGTTCCGCACGATCATCTTCCGCGACGGTGACGAGGTGATGCTGGGCTCGCGCAACGAGAAGCCGCTGACGCGCTACTTCCCGGAGGTCGTCGACCAGGTGCTCGCCCAGCTGCCGCAGCGGTGCGTCGTCGACGGCGAGATCGTCTGCATCGATGCGACGGGCCGCGAGCTCGACTTCGAGGCGCTGGGCCAGCGGATCCACCCGGCGGAGTCCCGCGTACGCATGCTGGCCGAGGCCAGCCCGGCCTCGTTCATCGCCTTCGACCTGCTCGCCCTCGGGGACGACGATCTGATGTCCGAGCCGTTCGACGTCCGACGCGCCCGCCTGGAGGAGGGCCTCGCCGAGGTGAGGGCACCCGTGCACCTGACCCCGCTGACCTCCGATGAGGAGGCCGCCGCCCGGTGGTTCGCCGACTTCGAGGGGGCGGGCCTCGACGGGCTCATCGCCAAGGACCCCGGTCTGGCGTACCAGCCCGACAAGCGCGTCATGACCAAGATCAAGCACGTACGCACCACCGACTGCGTGGTGGCCGGCTACCGCGTCCACAAGTCGGGTCCCGGCCGCGTCGGGTCTCTCATGCTCGGGCTGCACGACGACGAGGGGAACCTCCGACCCGTCGGCGTGATCGGTGCGTTCACCGCCAGGCGCCGCGAGGAGCTCTTCACTGAGCTGCAGCCGCTGGTCACCGACTTCGCCGGTCACCCGTGGGCCTGGGCCGAGGGTGCCGGGACGGCCGCGCAGTCACGCTGGAGCGCGGGCAAGGACGCCTCGTTCGTGCCGTTGAGCCCCGAGCTCGTCGTCGAGGTGCGCTACGACTTCATGGAGGGCGACCGGTTCCGCCACACGGCGCAATTCGTGCGGTGGCGCCCCGACCGCGACCCCGCCAGCTGCACCCTCGCCCAGCTCGAGCGTCCCGCCCCCTACGCGATCGCCGACGTCCTGGCCGCTCCCTGAGCCAACCCCGCTCTTTCCCACAACTGAGGTGCTATCGGCGGTTCGGGCGTCCGAGTCAGCGGTCGGCGGACGCGCGCGCGTTCCGCTCCTTGCGCTCCTCGCGGCGCAGGCGCTGCATCTCGGCGAAGAGCTCCGGGTCTTCGCGGACGAGCCAGACCAGGCCGCAGTCCTGAGGCCCGGTGGCCCCCGGGTAGCAAAGGCTGCAGGCGTCCCCGGCCCGCACGGGGCACTGCGGTTCGGCACGCTTCATGACTCAAGCCTACGCCCGTGTCGGATTCCCCTTTGTGAGCGGTAAGTGACCATTACAGTTCCTCCATGGATTCACCGACCGCACCTGTGACGGCCCTCACGGGTCTCACCTCAGACGAGGTCCGTGCCCGCCAGGCCGAGGGGAAGACCAACGCCGGCGCAGCTGGGCCGACGCGGTCGGTCTGGACCATCCTGCGCACGAACCTGTTCAACCTCTTCAACAACATCCTGTTCGTCATCGGCGCCGGGCTCGTCGCCCTTGGCCGCTACAACGACGCCTTCACGTCGGTGGGGCTGGGTTTGGTCAACGCGCTGATCGGCACCGCCCAAGAGGTGCGCGCCAAGCGCCAGCTCGACCAGATCTCGCTGACTACCCGGGTCCCGGCCACCGTCGTTCGGGAAGGCGTACGCCAGCAGATCCCCCCGGAGGAGATCGTCCTCGGCGACGTGCTCGTCGTGGGTCCGGGAGACCAGGTCCTGGTCGACGGCGAGGTGACCGGTGACGCGGTCCTGGGCCTTGACGAGTCGCTGCTCACCGGCGAGGCGGACGTCCTCGTCAAGGCTCCGGGGGCGTCGGTGCTGTCCGGCAGCGTGGTCGTCAAGGGCGAGGGATGCTATGTGGCGACGGGCGTGGGCGAGGACTCCTACGCCCACGCCCTCACCGCCTCGGCCCGGCAGTTCGTCCCGACGCAGACCCCGCTGCAGCGGCAGGTCGACATCGTCGTACGCGTCATCACGTTCGTCGTAGCGCTCATGTCGTTCGCGATCCTGTTCCAGGCCGCTCTGGAGGGGTTCTCGCTGACGCGCGTGGTGCAGGTGGTCGCCGTGCTCTCAGGGCAGATCCCCTACGGGCTGTTCTTCCTGATCGCCCTGGCGTACGCGGTCGGCGCGGCGACCCTGGCGAAGAAGGGGGCGCTGGTCCAGCAGACGAACGCGGTCGAGGCGTTGTCGAACATCGACACGATCTGTCTGGACAAGACCGGCACGCTGACGACCAACCGGCTCCAGCTCGCCGAGCTCGTCGCCCTCGGTGGCACCGACGAGGAGGTCCGACGCGTCCTCGGTGCGTACGCCCACTCGACCACCGCCCCGAACGGCACGTCCGAAGCCCTGGCAACGGGCCTGCCCGGTACGGCCGTCGAGGTCGTCGAGGTCCCGTTCACGTCGGCGACGAAGTGGTCGGCCCAGTCGCTGCCCGCCGAGGTGCTCGGCGACCGCGCCGCCGACTGGGCCACGCTGGTGCTCGGCGCCCCGGAGGTCCTCGCTCCCCTGCTGGCCGATCCTGCGGGCTTCGCCGCCGCGGGGGGCGTACGTCAGGGCGAGTGGAGCGACCGGGGCCTGCGCGTGCTGCTGCTGGCGGCGAGCACGGAACGGGCCGCTGAGGGCTTCACCCCGCGCGCCCTGGTGCCCGTGGCCCTCCTCGCGCTGAAGGACGAGCTGCGCCCACACGCGCTGGAGACGCTGCAGATGCTGAAGACCGGAGGGGTCGACATCAAGATCATCTCGGGCGACTCCCCACGAACCGTCGCCGCGCTCGCCCGTCAGGCCGACCGTGGCCCCGACATCCGGCTCGTCACCGGCCCCGAGCTCGACGCCATGAGCGACGGCGAGCTCGCCGAGGCCGCGAAGACGGCGACGATCTTCGGCCGCGCCACCCCCGCGCACAAGGAGCGGCTGGTCCTGGCCCTCAAGGCGCAGGGGCGCAGCGTCGCCATGCTCGGCGACGGCACCAACGACGCGCTGTCGCTCAAGCGGGCCGACGTCGGTATCGCCATGGAGTCCGGCGCCCAGATCACGCGCAACGTGGCCGACATGGTGCTGCTCAAGGACTCGTTCGCAGCCATCGGGCCGGCGATCGTCGAGGGCCGCCGCATCGTCGACGGGCTGACGAAGTCGGTCTTCCTGTTCTTGCCGCGCGTCATCACGTCGATCCTTGTCATCGTGTTCACCACGATGCTCGGGTTCGGCTTCCCCTACTCCCCCGCTCAGGTCGCGCTGACGCTGTTCACGGTCGGCATCCCGTCGCTCGCGCTGACCGCGTGGGCGCGCCCCGACCCGGTGCGGCCCCACGTGCTGCGGAGGATCGTGGAGTTCGCGCTGCCGGCTGGCATCGTGACCGCCATCTTCGCCACATCGATCTATGCGTTCTTCCACGAGATCATCGCCACCAGCATCGAGTCGAATCACATCCCGCCCGGCGCGGCGGAGGCATGGTCGGCGTACACGGGGGTCGCGGTGGACACCGCCGACTTCAGGGAGGCCGCCGCGACGATCATCGCCCAGACCGCGATGTCGACGTTCGTCGCGTTCTGCGCCTTCGGGCTCATCCTGTTCGTCGAACCCCCGATCAAGCTGTTCACCGGCTGGAGCGGGGTCAGCCCCGACAAGCGACCCGCCTGGCTGGCGCTTGCCCTGGCGGTCGTCTACCTCGTCGTGCTGCACGTGGAGGTGACAGCGTCGTACTTCGGTCTGTTGACGCCCCACGGCCCCGAGTGGGAGGTGTACGCCGTGGCCGTGCCCCTGTGGTTCGTGACGCTGCGTACGGCCTGGCGCCACCGCCTGTTCCCGCGCATGCTCGGGCTCGAGCGGCACGACTGAGGGGGATCAGCAGCTCACCTGCAGGTCGCCGTCGACGAGGGACCGGCACTGCTGATGATCAGTGCCCCGGGTCGTCACCCTCGACGACGATCGCTGGGGGACCTCCGACGAGGCGGCGGGGTGTACGCCGGCCACGGCCTGTGGCTGATGGCTCCAGCCCACGTCGGCGTTGGGTGACAGGCCGGTGCGTACCCTAGGCCCATGTCCCCGCACATCGTGCCCGTCCTGGGCGACATCACCACCCAAGAGGTCGATGCCGTCGTCAACGCCGCGAACAACGCGATGCGTGGTGGCGGAGGGGTCGACGGCGCGATCACCGGGCGGGTGGCCCAGAGGTCCTGGCCGACTGCGTACGACGGTTCCCGGACGGACTGCGCACCGGCGACGCCGGGTGGACAACGGCCGGTGCCATGCCGGCGCGCTGGGTGATCCACACCGTCGGCCCGAACCATCGCGCTGGCCAGACCGACCGGACGCTGCTCGAGTCGTGCTATCGCCGGAGCCTGGCGGTCGCCGACGAGCTCGGCGCGACCAGCGTGGCGTTCCCGCTCATCAGCGCGGGCGTCTACGGTTGGCCGATGGACGACGCGATCGCCTGTGCCGTCGGCACGGTCGCCGTGACTCCCACCTCGGTCGAGGAGGTACGCGTCGTCGTACGCGACGAACGCCTGCGCGACCTGGTCGCGGCGGAGATCAGCGGGCGCTGAGCCAGTCGGCGCGGCGGCGCAGGCGGGCCGCCCAGTCGGGGTTCAGACCGGGCGCGGCCGCGTACGCCATGGCCCGCTCGGGGTCCGGACGGTGCTCGCGGTCGATCGCGAGGAGGCCAGACAGGGTGAGTCCCGGCGACAGCCGTTCGATGAGGTCGAGCTCGTCACCGGCGGTTATGGTGCCCGGTTGGAGGACGCGGAAGTACCAGCCGGGGCAGCCGTGCTCGACGAGCAGCCGGTTCGCCCCGGGCGAGGCGAGGCGGTTGTCGATCTTCCAGCAGGGCCGGCGCGGCTGGCTGACCTGGATGGTGGCGGAGCCGAGCGCGTACACGTCACCTACGCACACGTCGGACTCGAGCAGGCCCCGGGTCGAGAGGTTCTCCCCCAGCACGCCCGGGGCGAGGATCGGCGCGAGCTCGGGCCGGGCCCAGGCCAGCGTGGCGTGGTGGTCGGCCGGGAACAGGTGGAGCGCCTTCTCGGGGCCGCCGTGGACGCGTCGGTCCCCCTGGTGGTCGCCGACGATCCCCTCGTGCTCGACACGCACCTGCCCCTCGGCCGGCTGCTTGTAGATGCCGGTCTGTTGACCCTCGGGCGGCAGGGGGCGTAGCGCACCCAAGAAGACGTGGTCGACGACGGTCATGCGCACATCGTGGCATGTCCCCGCACCCAAGTTGAATGTGAAATGTTCGTCCACGATCACGCGGCTGTGAAGAACCCAGCTGAGTTATGGTCAGGAGGACCCCCCCCAAGAAAACCGAGAGGTAGAAACCCCATGTCCACCAGCATCTCCCGCCGCTCGCTCCTGCTTGGATCGGCCGGTGCCGCCACGCTTGGAGCCGCGTCGCTGGCCGGCCTCGACGTCGCCCGCGCCAGTTCCCGCTTCGGCCTCGAGCCCATCCCCGGCGTCCCCCAGGTCAACGGTCGGCTGGTCTACTGGCGCTTCCGCACCGCCAACATCGGCTGGAACCCCGGTGTCAACGTGCTGCTCCCCAGCAGCTACAGCTCCGGCAAGCGCTACCCCGTGCTCTACCTGCTCCACGGTGGCGGTGGCGACTTCATCCAGTGGCACCGCAGCGGGGTCATCGAGGCCACGGCCAACGCCGACGTGATCGTCGTGATGCCCGACGGCGGCAAGGCTGGCTGGTACTGCAACCCGGTCCGCTCGACGGTGGGCCCCCGCAACTGGGAGTCGTTCCACATGGCCCAGTTGGTCCCCTGGGTCGACGCGACCTACCGCACCCACGCGGAGTACGCGGGTCGCGCCATCGCCGGCTTCTCGATGGGCGGCTTCGGCGCCCTGAAGTACACGGCGAAGTACTACGGCCACTTCAGCTCGGTCACCTCGTTCTCGGGACCCGCCAGCCTGCGCCGCGACTTCGGTTTCCTCACCCACTACATCAACTCGACGGGAGCGGTCGACAACGGCGTCGTCGGTGGTATCTACGGCGCCCCGTGGGACGAGCGCAGGGTGACGATGGACAACCCGATGGAGAACATCGAGCGCTACCGCCACAAGCGCGTCTCGCTGTACTGCGGCTCCGCGAATGACCCGCAGGAGAACCAGGTGCGTGCCGGCCAGTACGAGTTCGCCGCCGCGCTCTCCCGCGCGGGGATCGCCCATTCGCACGTGGTCCATCCCGGCGGGCACGGGGCCAACCTGATCATCAACTTCAAGGCTGACCTGCCCGGCATCCTCGGGCACCTCCGTCGCGCGGCCTGATTCCCCGGTCCGAGGCCACCCGTACGGTTTCCCCATCTGTGCGGGTGGCCTCTAGCTGTCCGGGCGCGACGCGCTGTCGTTGACAACCCTCAGAATCGCCATCAGCTTCGCCTCCCCTGCGATCGACCAGCACGGCGGCGAGGCCCAGGACGAACACGGCCAGGGCCCGAGGCTTGGCTTCCGGCGCAGCGCG
Organism: Mariniluteicoccus endophyticus; assembly: GCF_054780035.1. NCBI lineage: Bacteria > Bacillati > Actinomycetota > Actinomycetes > Propionibacteriales > Propionibacteriaceae > Mariniluteicoccus > Mariniluteicoccus endophyticus. The sequence goes on from NZ_BAAGXC010000016.1 coordinate 164,832, forward strand.
CCGCTGACGAGCAGGTAGGCGGGCACGCGGGGCATCAAGGCGCGTTCGACCGGCGTCCGATCAGGTCGCTCGACAAGACGGGGTGACGCTGGAGGAGTCATCATCTCGATGAGAACTTCAGGGGCCCCGCCTCGCGGCGGGGCCCCTGCTCTGTCGGGCTGACAGGATTTGAACCTGCGACCCCTTGACCCCCAGTCAAGTGCGCTACCAAGCTGCGCTACAGCCCGTTCTTACCCCGGCTGGCCAGAAGGCCAGCCGAGGAAGAACACTAGCGGATCCGTTCCGCTTTGTCGCATCGACTCACCGCAGGTGCAGCTCCACCCTCCGGTTCTTCGCCCGGTTGACCTCCGAGTCGTTGGGTACGCGGGGCTGCGCCTCCCCCATCCCGCTCTCCTTCAGCGTGATTCCGGCCGGGAGCCGCGGGCGCAGATGGGAGGCGACCCGGGCCGCGCGCCTGCGGGACAGGTCGAGGCCGTGCTCGGACGGACCGAGGTCATCGGTGTGGCCGACCACCTCGAGCAAGCCCTTCTGCCTGGGGGCCAGCCGCGCGGCGATCCGGTCCAGCTCGTCCAGACCCCGCGGCTGAAGCACGTCGGAGTCCTTGCCGAAAAGCACGCTCGCCTCAACCACGACATCGACCTGCTTCGAGTCCTCGTCCATCTGTCTGGTGCCGTCGAGCGACTCCGAGCGGTGCCGAGGATCATGCCTCGGTCCCACCGCGTACGCCATGGGCCGCCCGCCCCGCGGCAACGGCTCCGGCAAGAAGGTCTGCGCGTACGCCGGGCTCGAGGCCGATGCCAGCAACACCGCCAGCACGGCGGCTGCCTCAGCGGACCGGGACGTCATCGAATCCCCCGTAGCCCCCGACCTGCACCGACACCTTCGTGGCCGCCGGCGAGAGCGGGCCGAACACGCACGACGACCAGATCACGTCGCCGCTCCTCACGCTCGTCGGCAACCGCGGGCTGCACGCCGGATCGCCGTCCACCAACGACGGAATGAGTATCTGGCCGGCTGCGTGGTCCACGACACGCACCTGCCCCGCCACGGTCCGATGCAGCGGCCCGGCAGCGAGGTGGGCCAGCGTTCCGTTGCCGTCCAGCACGCTCACCCGCACTGTGACCAAGGTGGCCTTCGGCTCCCGGTTGACGGGAAACACCTCCACCGCGGTCCGCGTCTCGCCCACGACGGCCTCACTGCGAGCCACCGGCGCCAACGTCGGCAGGGTCTCCATCGACGTGGCTGCGGGGGTGGGGGCATTCTGGTTCGGGCCGGGCGACGGCGTCGTGGTCACAGGCGGCACCGTCGTGGCCGGCGTACCCGTGGGAGCGGCCGATCCGGGAGAGAGGTCCACGGTGCATGCGGTCAATGGCAGGATCAGCGCGGCCAGCGCGCGAGAACGTCTCATGCCACCCAGCCAACCGGCGACCAGCAGGCCACGGAAGAACCACTCGCGCCGGCTGTGGACAACCCCGGTGGCCGCCACCGAACGTTCAGCCGTTGTTCTCCGACGTTTCGCGTCTGCGTGGGCTGAGGTACATCATCACCGGTGCGGAGATCACCAGCACGGAGCCCAGCACCTCCATGGGCGTGAGCCGCTCGTGGAGGAGCATCACACCCAGCACGACGGCGACCACAGGGATGACATAGGTCACCATCGTGCCGACGGTCGGCCCTGCGGCCCGGATGATGTCGTAGTGGAGCCACGTGGCCATACCCGTGCCCAGCGCGCCCAGCACGAGGATCGCGATCAGCGCGTTGCGGGCGGTCGCTCCCCCGGCGGCCAACGAGAACGGCGGCGGGACGATCCGCAGCGCGTACGCGACGGTGTAGACAAGCACCATCTGCACGCTCGCGAGAACCAGCTGGATCGTGGGCTGCGCCAGTCCGCCGAGGTCGCGGTGCCCGACGAAGCGACGGTTGTAGACCCAGCCCAGGCCGTAGCAGAACGACGCGGTGAGGACCATGCCGAAGCCGATGGGTCGGGCTTGCCGATGGTCGCCCACGGCTGGAGGATCACCAGCACGCCCACTATGCCCACCAGCAGCGCGAACGCCTTGCGCCGGGTCAACCGGTCCGACGGCAGGAACAACGTCGACAGAACGGCCGTCCACAGCGGTGTCGACGCGTTGCCGATGCCCGACAGACCGGAGGGCACCCGCTGGCCCGCGAGCGCGAACAGAGAGTACGGGATGGAGCACAGGATCGCGGCGGTGACGAACATGTGCGCGTAAGTCGACCACTCACGCGGCCACTGCGTACGCATGGCGGCGGCCAAACCGATCAGCACCAGCGCGCCGCAGATCATCCGCATCGTCGAGATCTGCAGCGGGTGCAGCGCGGACAGGCCCACCTTGATGAGCAGGAAGCTCGAACCCCACACCAGGCACAGTGCGATGAACTGCGCCGGCCACAGCCAGCGCCGGGTCGGCGCCTGCTCGACGGCGGCGCTCACGAGCGGTTCTTGTGCTTCTCGCGGGCGCGTACCTCCACGTGCACCGGCGTACCCGTGAAGTCGAACTCTTCGCGCAGGCGACGCTCCACGAAGCGCACGTAGCCGTCGTCGAGCTTGCCCGAGGTGAACAGCACGAACGTCGGCGGGCAATTCTGGGCCTGCGTGCCGAACAGGATGCGGGGCTGCTTGCCACCACGCACCGGGTGGGGGTGGGCGGCGACCACACGTCCGAGGAACGCGTTGAGCTTGCCGGTCGAGATGCGGGTCTCCCACGCGCCCAGCGCCTGCTCGATGACCTTGCCGAGGCGGTTCACGTTGCGGCCGGTCAGCGCGGAGATGTTCACCCGCTCGCTCCAGCCGAACGCCTGCACGTCACGCTCGATCTCGCGCTCCAGGTAGTGGCGGCGCTCCTCGTCGGTCAGGTCCCACTTGTTGTAGGCGATCACCAGCGCGCGGCCCGCCTCCTCGACCATCGTGAGGATGCGCAGGTCCTGGTCGGTGATGGACTCCGACGAGTCGATCACCATGATGCACAGCTCGGCGCGCTCGATGGCCCCCTGAGTACGCAGGCTCGCGTAGTACTCGTGGCCCGATGCCTCCTTGACGCGGCGGCGGATGCCCGCGGTGTCGATGAACCGGTAGACCTCGCCGTCGACCTCGACCAGCTCGTCGACCGGGTCGACGGTGGTGCCGGCGACGTTGTCCACCACCACACGCTGCTGGCCCGCGAGCTTGTTCAGCAGCGAGCTCTTGCCGACGTTCGGCTTGCCGACCAGCGCGATGCGGCGGGGCCCGCCAACGGTGTCGTACGCCTCGTCGGGTGCGTCCGGCAGCACCTCCAGCAGCGCGTCGAGCAGGTCACCGGTGCCGCGGCCGTGCATCGCCGAGACCGCCCACGGCTGGCCCAGGCCCAGGTTCCACATCGACGCGGCCTCGGCCTCGGTGCGGGCGTCGTCGACCTTGTTGGCGGCCAGCACGACGGGCTTCTTCGAACGGCGCAGCACCTGCACGACGGCCTCGTCCTCGTCGAGGGTGCCCACGGTCGCGTCGACCACGAACAGCACGGCATCGGCGGCGGCGATGGCCAGCTCGGCCTGCTCGGCGATCTGTGCAGCCATGCCCTGCGCGTCGGACGCCCAGCCGCCGGTGTCGACGACGACGAAGTCCTTGCCGTTCCACGTCGCGTCGTAGGAGACGCGGTCACGGGTGACCCCAGGGGTGTCCTGGACGACGGCCTCGCGGCGGCCGATGATGCGGTTGACCAGGGTGGACTTGCCGACGTTCGGCCGCCCGACGACGGCGACGACGGGCTTGATCGCCGCGCCCTCGGGGTCGTTCGACGCGATGCCCTCGTGCTCACTCATGGTTCCATCCTGCCCGGTCGGTTCGTGGACCACCGGGCAGGCGCGCTCACGCCGTCAGCTCGAGCGACGCCGGCTTGCCCGGCAACTGCATCCCGCACTCGGCCTGGGCGCGGGCCAGGTGGCCCACCATGACCTGACGCAGCTCCTCGGTCTTCTCCGCGACCGCGGCCTGCGTACGCGGCCAGGCGACCTGCGGAACGTCAACCGGCTCACCGTACACGATGTGGATCGTGGATCCACGTCGCGGCAGCTGGCGGATGTTGTGGCCGGGCTCGCGGGAGCCGAGGATCGCCACCGGCACGACGGGGGCGCCGGTGACCATCGCGATGTAGGCCACGCCGCCCTTGATGACCTCCATCTCGCCGTCGTCGCGCCCGCCCTCGGGGAAGATCGCGAACGCGTACCCCTCGCGCAGGACCGTGATGGCCCGCTTCAGCGCGTGGGTGTCGAGGTGGTTCTGGTCGACGGGGATCTGGCCGACCAGCTCGAGGAACTCCCCCACCGCGCCGGAGAACAGCTCGTTCTTCGCCATGGCGAACGTGAGGCGACGGGTCATGGCGACCAGCAGCGGGCCGTCGAGCACGCCGACGTGGTTGGCGGCCAGGATGACCGGGCCGTCGGGGACGTTCTCGAAGCCGTGGTCCTGCACCCGGTAGTAGCGCCGAAACAGCCACGCACCGAACCGGCGTACGCCGCCGAGCACCTGAGCGCGGGCGGGGGTGTGGGCGAGTGCGACGTGCGGCAGGTCGGGGCTGATGGTGGCGAGCGTGGCGCTCGGTGCGGGCTTCAGGTCCAGGCTGTCGGTCACGGCACTCTCTTCTCGGACTAGGGCTGGTGCCCCGGGGTGGTGGAGGCGGGCTCCTCGGCGAGACCGCAGATGACGTCGATGACCTCTGCGAGGTCCAGATGGGTGGAGTCGACGACCGTCACGCCGGGTGCCGCCTCGGTGAAACTGGTGACGGCGGAGTCGTCGCGGTCGCGGCGGATGACCTGGTCGGTGACCTGCGCGGCGTCCACCGCATCGCCGAGCTCGGCCTGGCGGCGGGCCACGCGGGCGGCGGGATCGGCGACAAGCAGCACACGCACCTCGGCTTCGGGCGCCACGACGGTCGTGATGTCGCGTCCCTCGACGACGATGCGACGGCACGCCCCGGCGATGGCGGACCGCTGCAGCGCGATGAGGTGGTCGCGGACGGCCTGGACCCCGGCGACACGGCTGACGGCGGCGGAGATGCGGGGCTCGCGGATCGCCTCGGTGACGTCGGTGTCGTCGACGCTGATCGCGAACGCGGTCGGATCGGTGGAAAACGTCATGGGCGTGGAGACGACGAGGGCGGCGATCGCGTCGGCGTCGTGGACGTCGTCGCGGAGCACCAGCCAGGTGGCGGCGCGATACATCGCACCGGTGTCGAGGTAGGCCAGGCCGAGGCGCTCGGCGACGCCGCGCGACGTGCTCGACTTGCCGGAACCGCTGGGTCCGTCGATGGCGATCACCAGGGAGGTGCTCGTCTCGCGGGCCGTGTTCACGCTGGTCACAGTAATCATCCCTTTCCGGTCCGCCGCGCCCGCGGGCGCCGCGCACACCAACATGTCATGCAGCGTTCACGCCGCATCACTTCTGCGTCTGGAACGCGTCATCCACGCGTCAGGTCGACGACCCAGCCGCGACCGCGCATGGTCTCGGCGAGCTCGTCCGACCGTTTCGGGTCGACGGCGAGCTGGAGGTGGCCGACGTGACGCACCGGGTCGTGCTCGATGGCGATGTCCTCGATGTTGACGCCCTCGGTCTCGGCGTCGGAGAACAGCTTGGCGAGCATGCCGGGGGCATCGGGGATCTCGATCACGACGTGGTCATAATCGACCGCGGCCGCACCGTGCTTGCCCGGGATCATGCGCGTGCCAGCGACGCCGGCCTCGAGCAGCGGTCGTACCTCCCGGCGCCGCAGGGCGGTCGCCAGGTCGGTCAGACGCGTGGACAACGCGTCGAGCTGGTGGCCGAGCGCCTCGGCGTTCTCGGTGAGGATCTGCTCCCACAGCCCGGGGTCGCCGCCGGCGATGCGGGTGACGTCGCGTACGCCCTGCCCCGCGAGTGCCAGGTGGTCGGAGGCGACGTCGTTGAGCCCGGCCGCCACGAGCGCCGAGACGGCGTGCGGCAGGTGGGAGACCGCGGCGACGGCGACGTCGTGCTCGTCGGCCGGCATCGTCACCACCCGCGCGCCGCAGGTCACTGCGAGGCAGTGGACGGTCTCGACCGCTCCCGGCGTGGCGGCGGGCTGGGGTGCGATGACCCAGGTGCGGTCGACGAAGAGGTCGGGACGCGCACTGACGGGGCCCGCCAGGTGGGAGCCAGCCATCGGGTGCGAACCGACATAGCGGCCGAGCTCGATGCCGCGGGCCTGCAGGGCGGTCAGCACGCGAAGCTTCACCGAGCCCACGTCGGTCACTACCGCGTTGGGGAACTCCGCCAGCGCGTCGGCGACGACGTCGGCCAGTGCGCGCGGGGGCACGGCGACGACGACGAGGGCGACCGCCTCGGGCGGGATGTCCTCGGGCACGCCCGCACCGCGGCTGGCCGCGACCTGGACGTGGGCCGCGACGGCGTCGCGCAGGTGGACCTCCTCGCCGGCGGCGACCAGCGCGCAGCCCAGCGACGCGCCGACCAGACCGGCGCCGATGACGAGGACGGGGCCCAGCTCGTCGCTCACTCCCCCGCTCCGAGGAGCTCGCCGAGGGCGTCGGCGGACAGGCGGCGGAACTTGCGCTGGCTGGTGCGCGCGCGGTCGAGCACGGCGACCTCGAGGGCGTTCACGTCGAGACGCTCGCCCCCGTTGGACAGGCCGGTCACGGCCAGGCGTACGGCCTCGCCCAGAGACATGTCGTCGCGGTGGCCCTCGGAGATCAGCTTCGCGATCTCGTCGGCCGTGCCGCCCATGACGGCGAGGTGCTGCTCGTCGCCGACCGAGCCGTCGTAGGTGAGCCGGTAGATCTGGTCACCCGAAGCGTCGTGGCCGAGCTCGGCCACGATCAGCTCGACCTCGTAGGGCTTCTCGCCGCTGGAGGAGAAGATCGTGCCGAGGAGCTGGGCGTACGCGTTCGCCAGACCGCGGCCCGTGACGTCGGCACGGTCGTAGGAGTAACCGCGGGTGTCGGCGTGGCGGATGCCCGCGATGCGCAGGTTCTCGAACTCGTTGTAGCGGCCGACGGCGGCGAAACCGATGCGGTCGTAGATCTCGCTGACCTTGTGGAGCGCCTGCGACCGGTTCTCGGCGACGAAACAGATGCCGTCGGCATAGCGCAGCACCACCACCGAACGACCGCGGGCGATGCCCTTGCGCGCGAAATCGGCGCGGTCCTTCATCTGCTGCTCGGGGGCGACGTACATCATGCTCATCGCGGGATCTCCTCGTTGCGGTGGGTCGGGCGGCTCGGGCGAGCAGGCCTCAGGTGAGCGGTGCGGCGGGCCCGTCGGGGCGTACGCGGCGTCCCTCGACGATGCGGTCGACGAGGTCGCCGATCTCGTCGTCGTCGAGGCGGTGGATGCCCTCGGCGGTGGCGGTCATGCAGACCGGGAAGATGCGGCGCTGCAGGTCGGGACCGCCCGTGGCGGAGTCGTCGTCGGCGGCGTCGTACAGCGCCTGGACGACCGCGGTCGCACACTCCATCGGCGACAGGTCGGGGCGGTAGAGCTTCTTCAGCGAACCGCGGGCGAACATCGAGCCCGACCCGACCGAGTCGAACGCGGTCTCCTCGTAGCGGCCGCCGGTGGCGTCGTAGGAGAAGATGCGACCCTCGGAACGCGCGTGGTCCCAGCCGGCGAACAGCGGGAGGACGGCCAGGCCCTGCATGGCCATGCCGAGGTTGCCGCGGATCATCGCCGACAGGCGGTTGGCCTTGCCGTCCAGCGACAACGGTGCGCCCTCGATCTTCTCGTAGTGCTCGAGCTCGACCTTGAACAGCCGGACCATCTCGACGGCCAGGCCAGCGGTGCCGGCGATGCCGACCAGCGAGAACTCGTCGGCGGCGAAGACCTTCTCGATGTCGCGCTGGGCGATGATGTTGCCCATCGTGGCGCGGCGGTCGCCGGCCATCATCACGCCCCCGGGGAACGTGGCGGCGACGATGGTCGTGCCGTGCGGCGCGAGCCCCGAGGCGTCACCGGGCCCGGTGCGTGGCAGCAGCTCGGGTGCCACCTGGCCGAGGAACTCGGTGAACGACGAGGTGCCGGCGCGGAGGTAGGGCGCGGGGATGCCGAAGTCGCGGGAGCTCACTGGCCGCCCTTCTGCACGAACGACCGCACGAATTCCTCGGCGTTCGTCTCGAGCACCCCGTCGATCTCGTCGAGGATGTCGTCGATCTCGACCTGCTCGCCGTGGGCCTGGACCTGCGGGGCCTCGACCTCCTGCTCCTCCTCGTGACGGGAGTGGCGTTCCTGACGCGATTCGCTCATGCGGACCAGCCTATCCCGCCGCTCCGACAGCACGCGGGCGTGCCGGATGGCGTACGCATCAGTCGACGCCGAGCCGACGGACGAGGTCCGCGAGGTCGGCGCTGGCAGCCAGGGCCGCGCCGACGTGCTCGCGCGTGCCGCGCAGCGGGTCGGGCATTGGGAGGCGCAGCAGGGCCCGCCGGCCCGGCACGTCGAGGATCACGGAGTCCCAGCTGGCGGCACGGACGTGGTGGCCGTGGCGCTTCATGAGCTCGCCGCGGAAGTATGCGCGCGTGTCGACCGGCGGGTTGAGCCGGGCGTCCTCGATCTCGGCCTCGGTGAACAGCGTCCGCATGCGGCCGGTCCGAACCAGCGCGTGGAACAGGCTGCGGGCAGGGTCGAGCTCCGCGTACTGGAGATCGACCAGGGCGAGCTTGGGGTGGTCCCAGACCAGGCCGTCGCGCTCGCGGTAGCGCTCCATGAGGGCGCGCTTGGCGACCCAGTCGAGCCGGTCAGCCAGCTCCATGGGGTCGCGGCGCAGAACGTCGATCGCGTCGGTCCATGCGGCCAGGAGCTCACGCTCCTCGTCGGTGCCGCCCTCGCGGTCCAGCGTGCGGGCCACCGCCTCCGCGTACGACTCCTGCAGGCCCAGTGCGGTCGTCGTGTCGCCGGACTCCAGCAGGAAAGCATGGGTCAGGCCCAGATCGTGGCTGACGTCGTGCATGGCCTGCACGGCGTCGACGGGACGCCACCCGTTGTCGCACTCCCCCGCCGCGATCGCGCGCAGGACCAACGCCGCGGTGCCGACCTTCAGCCAGGTCTGCCAGGTCGACTGGTTCGCATCGCCGGTGATCACGTGGAGGCGCCGGTGGACGTGCTTGTCGGCGTGCGGCTCGTCGCGGGTGTTGATGACCGGCCGGTTCAGCGTCGTCTCGAGCCCGACCTCGGCCTCGAAGAAGTCGGCGCGCTGGGCGATCTGGAACCCGGCGGTCTCGGAACGCTGGCCGATGCCGACGCGGCCCGCGCCGGTGAAGACCTGGCGCGTGACCAGGAACCCGGTGAACTGGGTGACGAAGTGGAAGAACGGCGTCGACCGGGCGACGAGGTAGTTCTCGTGGGTGCCGTAGGACTGGCCCTTGCCGTCGGTGTTGTTCTTCCACAGGCGCAGCGGTTGTCCAAGTATGCGCGAGGCCTCGGTGGCCGCGAGGTGGGCGATCCGGTCACCCGCGGCGTCGAACCGGGCGGCCTCGCGCGCGGAGGTGGTCTCGGGCCCCGAGTACTCGGGGTGGGCGTGGTCGACGTAGAGCCGCGCGCCGTTGGCGATCACCAGGTTGGCCATCGACTCGTCGTCGGTGAGCTGGCTCGGATGGGCCTCCTCGCGGGCGACGGTGAACCCCCGCGCGTCGTCGAGCGGTGCCTCCGTGGCGTAATCCCAGCCCGCCTCGCTGTCGGTGAGGCGCTGGTAGGCGCGTACCACCGCGTTCGACCAGTGCAGGGGGTGCAGGTCGCTCGCCGGTCCCTCGCCGCTCACGGCGATGCCGAACTCCGTCTCGAGGCCGAACAGGGAGATCATGGTCCGACCCTAGCCAGCGATCCGACACCTCGCCCACGCCGCCACCCCCGCCAGGGCGCCGTCAGTCCACCGGGAGCCCGTTGGCCCGGCGCCGCCTCAGCGAGTGGACCAGGAACGCGTACAGGCGCCAGCCCCCCAGCACGAACGCCAGGACCATGCCCGCCACGACGGTGTCGGCCAACCGCGGGTGGGGTGGTGAGAAGAACCGCGGGATGAAGCCGCCGACCATCGTGCAGGCCCAGACACCCAACGCCGAGACCTCCGTCAGCGGGTCGCGCCACGCTCGCGTGACGAGCCACCCGACGAGCACGCCCACGAGGAACGGCCACACGTCGTCCCAGACGCCCGTGGGGGTCAGGGATCGCTGGTGGGAGATGCGGGAGATCCCGATGAACGCGACGACCAGTGCCAGATCGAGCAGCACCGCGATCACCTTCTTCACCCACGTGACACTACCCAAGCGTCAAGCCCGCGGCCGGATCGCCGCGCGGGTCAAAGAGCCCGGAGCTCTGCAGCATGAACACCTTGCGCAGACCCACTGCACGTCCCAGCCGAACCCGAACGGCCCGGGTGAGCACGGAGGCTGGCAGCTCGTCGGTACGCACCGCCGCGCGCCTCTGCAGCGCTCGCCCGTCCATGGACGCCTCAGAGGTACTGGCCGAGGGCCGAGGCGGTCTCGACCCGCTCGGTGGCCTTCTTCGACGTGTAGATCGTACGGATGTTCACGATCCGCTCGCCCTTGCGGCCAGACACCTTCGCCCAGTCGTCCGGGTTGGTGGTGTTGGGCAGGTCCTCGTTCTCCGCGAACTCGTCGTCGCACGCCCGCAGCAGCAGGTCGATGCCCATGCCGCCGGAGCCGCCGGCGATCCGGTCCTTGATCGCGGCCTTCTTGGCGCGGTCGACGATGTTGCGGATCATCGCGCCGGAGGCGAAGTCCTTGAAGTACAGGACCTCGCGGTCGCCTCCCGCGTACGTCACCTCGAGGAACTCGTTCTCGCGGACCGCCGCGTACATGTGGTCGACCACCGCGTCGACGATCGCGCGGCGGCAGCGCTCGGCCGAGCCGTCGAACTCCGCCAGGTCGGCGTCCAGGAGCGGGAGTGACGGCGTCAGGTATTTCGCGAAGATCTCCCGCGCCGCCTCGGCGTCGGGCCGCTCGATGCGGATCTTCACATCGAGGCGTCCGGGCCTCAGGATCGCCGGGTCGATCATGTCCTCGCGGTTGGAGGCGCCGATCACGATGACGTTCGCCAGCCCCTCCACGCCGTCGAGCTCGGACAACAATTGCGGCACGATCGTCGTTTCGACGTCGGACGAGACGCCCGAGCCGCGGGTGCGGAACAGCGAATCCATCTCGTCGAAGAACACGATCACCGGCATGCCCTGCGAAGCCTTAGCACGGGCGCGCTGGAAGATCTGGCGGATGTGGCGCTCCGTCTCGCCGACGTACTTGTTCAGCAGCTCGGGGCCCTTGACGTTCAGGAAGTACGCCCGCCCCTCCTCCTCGGTGGTCTCGGCGACCTTGCGGGCCAGCGAGTTCGCGACGGCCTTGGCGATCATCGTCTTTCCGCAGCCTGGCGGGCCGTAGAGCAGCACGCCCTTCGGCGGCGCGAGCTCGTAGTCGCGGTAGAGGTCCCCGTGCAGGAACGGCAGCTCGACGGCGTCCTGGATAAGCCCGATCTGGCTGGTCAGGCCGCCGATGTCGCCGTAGTCGATGTCGGGAACCTCCTCGAGGACGAGCTCTTCGACGTCGAGCTTCGGCACGACCTCGTACGCGAAGCCCGTCTTGCGCTCGACGAGCAGCTGGTCGCCCGGGCGTACGGTCTCGGGGTCGAGGAGGTCGGCGAGGCGGACGACGAGCTCGTCGTCGGAACGGGCGACCACCAGCGCGCGGCGGCGGTCGGCCAGCAGGTCCTTCACGACCATGACCTCGCCCTGCTCGGGCCGGTCGAGGACGTGGACGACGATCATCGAGTCGTTGACGAGCACCTGCGACCCGGCGGTGATGTGGCCGACGGCGATGTCGCTGTGGACGACGGTGCGTACGCGGCGGCTCGCGGCCTGGACGTCAGCCTGGAGTGTCTCTCCCGGACGCGACGGCGCGATGACCTTCTCCACAATGCCGAAGGTCAGCGGAGGGTCGCCCAGCGCGTCGAGCTGGGCCTTCATGTCAACCAGCCGGGTGCGGGCCTCCGCCAGCGTGCGGGAAAGCCGCTCGTTCTGGGCGGCGACCGAGCGCGCGTCCTGACGGGCCTCGGACAGGCGCTTCTCGAGGCGGGCGATGTCGCCCGGGTGGCGTGCGACGCGCCCGCGCAGGTCGGAGACCTCCTCGCGCAGCGCCGCCACGCGGGCCTGGAGCTCGCGGGGGTCGACGGCGTCGTTCGTCATTCTCCGAGACTACTCGACGGGCAGCCGGCCGGCGTTGGGGTCGATCGCCCAGGCCGGTCGCGGGCCGGTGTAGTCGGCGCCGTACGCCCCCGGCGCCGGGCGACGCTTGCGCATCGGCGTGGTCACGCCCGGGGCGAGGCGGCGGGCGATGATGAGGAAGCCCGTGTGGGAGGTTGAGCCGTGGGCCGGGCGGATCGCGAGCCCCTCGGCGTGCCAGCCGCGGATCGTCGTCTCGAGGCCCTCCGGCTCGGTGAAGCCCTCGTGGACGCGGATCTGGTCCATGGTGCGGCCGAGCTGGGTGGTGGTGGCGACGTAGCAGAGCAGCACGCCGCCGGGCACCAGGCGCTCGGCGACGGCGTCGACGCACTCCCAGGGCGCGAGCATGTCGAGCACTACACGGTCGACCTCGCCGACGACGTCGTCGTCACCGGTGCGCGTCAGGACGTCGACGAGGTCGCCGACGACGATCTCGTGGGCCGGGTGGGGCGCGCCTACCCAGCTCTCGACGTTCTTGCCGGCGATCTCGGCGAAGTCCTCGCGTCGCTCGACCGAGACCAGGCGGCCGGTCGGGCCGACGGCGCGCAGCAGCGACAGCGACAGGGCGCCCGAGCCCACGCCGGCCTCGAGCACGCGTGCGCCCGGGAAGACGTCGGCAAGGCCGACGATCTGCATGGCCTCCTTCGGGTAGATGATCGCCGCACCGCGCGGCATCGTCACCGTGTAGTCGCTCAGCAGCGGGCGCAGCACCAGGAAGCTCATGCCGCCCACAGACGTCACGACCGAGCCGTCGGGTCCGCCGATCATGTCGTCGTGGGCCACACCGCCCTTGGTGGTGTGGAAGGACTTGCCGGCCACGAGCTTGACCGAGTGGCGCTTGCCCTTGGGGTCGGTCAATGTCACCCACTCGCCTTCGCGCAGGGCTCCGGTGCGTACGCCGGAGAGGTCGGCGGAGTGCTCGTCGTTCACCATGTGAGGTTCCAACTTCCGATCTGGTGGTCAGGGCCCGCGGCGGGCACGTCCTCGCCCCGGGCGGCGAGGGGCTTGCGGGCGGTGAAGGTCTGGTCGTCCTGGGTGAGTGCCACCACAACGGCGTCGTGGGCGGCCCCCTCGAGCAGGGCGGTGGTGGCCGTGTCCCGCTCGGCGGCGGTACGTGCCCGCCGGTACTGCTCGACGAGGCCGCGTACGGCCTCCTCCCGGCCCGGCAGCGGGAAGTCGGTCCACGGCTGCAGCAGGCCGAGCTGGCCGGTGGTGGCCACGTGGTCGTACGTCAGCCACAGGTCGGCACCACGGTCGTCGGGATGCACATCGACGTGGACGCCGGGCGCACGCTCGAGGGCCTGGCGTACGCGGTCGGCGAGCAGGGCGGCCCGCGCGTCCCGGGCCGGGTGACCGAGGGTGAGCGTGACCCCCTCGGCGGGCGGGGTGGCCGGCGCGTCGGCACCGGTTGGGAGCTCGCGCGGCTGGGGGGTCAATGGGGCGGGCCTGTTCGACGGCTGCGTGCGCAGGCCCGCTGTCGCGTCGCGCACCCAGGCCCGCAGGGCGGCGTCGCCGCGCCGGGTCGAGTCCGGGTTCCACGAGAGCCGGCTGCGCCGGGCGCCGGCATAGGTGATCGAGTGCCACCGCGACGTCGTGCCGGGCTCGGGCGTCGGGGTGCTCACCTGCCACAGGACGTCGGCGGTGTCGGTCGCGACGTAGCGCTGGACGAGTTCGGGGCTCACGGCCGACTGGAACATGACGCTCCCGGCGCGGTCGTCCGGCAGCGGCCCCACATACTTGTCCCATCTCTCCAGCTGTACCTGGTCCACCGCGTACGCCGCGATCGACCACGGCCCCGAGCCCACGGGCGGGCTGGGATCGGTGCGCGGGCCGTCGGCCGGGAAGTCCTTGGCCCGGACGATCGACCCGGCCGGCGAGGCGAGCGCGTGGGCGAGGTTCGCATCGGGTTCGCCCAGGTGAAGGCGCACGACGCGCTGACCCGAGGTCTCGACACGCTCGATGGTCCGCAGCTGCCAGGCGGGCGTGCCGGGGCGCGCCAGCGCCCGGGCCCGGTCGAGCGAGAACTTCACGTCGGCCGCCACGACCGGGGTGCCGTCGGAGAACGCGACGCGTCGCTCCAGCGTGCAGGTGTAGACGCGCGCCGCGGTGTACAGGCACTCGGCCGCGTCGGGCTTGGCCGTGTCGGTGCCGGGCTCGAACGTGAGCAGCCGCTGGAACACGTGGTACGCCAGGGTCGCCGAACCCTCGTCGGCCGCCAGGACGGGGTCGATGGTCGGGAACTGCAGCGAGGTGACGATCGTCAGTGGTCGGCCCGGCGGGCGGGGATCGGGCGCATCGGCGCACCCGGCCACCAGCAGCAGTGCGCACGCCCCCGCGAGCGCGCGCACGCCCCCGCGGCCCGGTGTCACCCGGCCGCTCCGGCGGCCAGGCCCGCGACGTCGGCGGCGGTGATCCCGACCAGCGTGTCCAGCAGCACGCGCCGCGGGGCCGGCTCGAGCGGGACGTGGTTGCGGATGGCCAACACCACCGCGCCGGACGCGTTGCCGGAGGTGGTGCCGGGCACCGAGTCCTCGAGGACCACACAGTCGCGCGGGTCCACTCCGAGGGTGCGGCAGGCGCGCAGGTAGGGCTCGGGGTGGGGCTTGCCGTGGTCGACCTCGTCACCGGCGACCACCAGGTCGAAGGCGCCCGGAAGTCGCTGGGTGACCGCCTCGAGGGTCGACCGATAGGAGGCCGAGACCAGCGCGCACGGCACACCGGCGGCACGGAAGGATTCCAGGAGGTCCAAGGCGCCGGGCCGCCAGGGGATGTCACCGCTGCGGAGCACGTCGTCGACCGTGCGGACCAGGTTCTCGACGACCCACTCGGCCGAGATGTCGTCGCGCCCCAGGTGGTCGACCACGATCTGGCCCGAGTCGATCAGCGAGTTGCCGACCATCTGGTGGGCGAGGTCGTCGTTCCACTGGCCGCCCAGGGACTCGACCAACGCATACTCCGCGCGCATCCACACCGGCTCCGTGTCGGCGAGAGTGCCGTCGAAGTCCCACAGGGCCGCGGCGGGCACCGGCGTACGCGTGGTGTCGGGGGACGTCTCGGGAGCAGTCATAGCGCCCACATCTTTTCAAACGTTCGCGCGGCGACCCAACTGGACGCGCCCGCGAACCCCGCCGGACTACAGTGGCCCGCATGGTCGACCCCTACTCCCCTGCCGCGGACCTCCGCGGCCTCACGGACCCCGTCGTCGTGATGGCCTTCGACGGATGGAATGACGCGGGATCGGCGGCGACCGACGCGGTCAACCACCTCATCGACAACGCACAGGCCGAGCTCGCGTTCGAGCTCGACCCCGAGGACTACTACGACTTCCAGGTCAACCGGCCCATGTCCGTCGCCACCGACGACGGCGGTCGCGCCATCGAGTGGAACACCGCACGCGTCTTCGTCGGCGACATCGGCGGCCGCGACCTCGTGCTGGTGACCGGCCCCGAGCCGAGCATGCGCTGGCGATCGTTCAGCCGCGCCCTGCTGTCGGCGATCCGTTCGACGGGGCCGTCGCTGGTCGTGGTCCTGGGCGCCCTCCTCGCCGACACGCCCCACTCGCGGCCCATCCCCGTCTCGGCGTCCGCGCCAACGCGTGGGATCGCCGATCGCCGGGAGGTCGAGGTCGGCACCTACGCGGGCCCCACGGGCATCGTGGGCGTCATCGCGGCCGACTGCGCCGCCGCCGGCTTCGACGTCGTGAGCCTGTGGGCGGCGGTCCCCCACTACGTCGCGTCCCCGCCCAACCCGAAGGCCACGCTCGCCCTCATCCAGCGCCTCGAGGACACTGCGGGCCTCGACGTGGACCTCACCGAGCTCCCCGAGCTCGCCCGGGCCTGGGAGCGCGGCGTGGCGGAGCTCGTCGAGACCGACGACGAGCTGGCCGACTACGTCGAGGGATTGGAGGCCGAGCAGGACGAGACGAGCCTGCCCGAGGCCTCCGGCGATGCGATCGCCAAGGAGTTCGAGCGCTATCTGCGCCGCCGCGACCGCTAGGCGTGCCCGGCGGCGGCCGGAGCCGTCAGTGGCGGCAGCGTGCGACGGCCATGTCACGCAGCGTGTTGACCATCGCGTCGGGGTCTTCGGCGTTGAACACGGCCGACCCCGCGACGAACGTGTCGGCGCCGGCGTCGACGCAGCGCTCGATCGTCTCGACCGACACGCCGCCGTCGACCTGGAGCCAGATGTCCTTGTCGAGCGTGCCGAGCAGCTCACGCGTGCGCCGGATCTTCGGCAGGCACAGGTCGAGGAACTTCTGACCGCCGAAGCCGGGCTCCACCGTCATGATGAGTACCATGTCGAGCTCGCCAAGCATGTCGGCGTACGGCTCGATCGGCGTCGCCGGCTTCAGGCCCATCGACGCACGGGCACCCTTCGCGCGCAGCTCGCGGGCCAAGCGGATCGGCGCCTTCGCGGCCTCGACGTGGAAGGTCACCGACTCGGCACCAGCCTCCGCGTACGCCGGAGCCCAGCGGTCGGGGTCCTCGATCATCAGGTGCATGTCGAGCATCTTGTCCGTGGCCTTCCGGATCGACTCGACGACTGGCAGACCGATGGTCAGGTTCGGGACGAAGTGGTTGTCCATGATGTCGATGTGCAGCGCGTCCGACGACGGGATGCGCCCGATCTCGGTGGCGAGGTTGGCGAAATCGGAGTTCAGGACGCTCGGCGTGATCTTCACGGGCGGATCTTAGCCCGCGAAGAACCCCGTCGTCGCCCGCGCGCACGCGGCGGGTCGGCCGGTCGTCAGTGGGCGACGCGCAGCAGTGCGCAGAACATCGCGTCCGTGCCGTCGCGGTGGGGCCACAGCTGGGTGTCGTCGGCCACCCGGGTCGCCTCGGGACGCTCGGCCAGGACGTGGTCGACCACGGCAGCCGTCTCGTCGCGGTGGGGTGAGCACGTCACGTACGCCACCACGCCCCCGTCGACGGCCGACCCGATCGCCGAGGCCAGCAGGCGACGCTGCAGCGGGACGAGATCGGCGACATCGGCGGGCGTACGCCGCCAGCGCGACTCGGGCCGCCGACGCAGCGAGCCCAGTCCCGAGCACGGGACGTCGGCCATGACGCGGGCGAAGCTGCGGGGCTCCCACTGGGGTTCGGTGCCGTCGCTGCACACGACGGTCGGGGCCAGGTCGCCGGTGTAGGCGCGCAGGGCGCGGCGTACCAGGTCGGCGCGGTGGGGCTGGACCTCGTTGGCCACCAGAGTGGTCCCGCGCTCGATCGCCAGGCCCGCGAGCAGCGCGGCCTTGCCGCCGGGGCCGGCGCACAGGTCGAGCCACGGCCCCTCGGGAGCCTCGAGCTCGTCGGCGGCGAGGGCGAGCGCCACGCGCTGGGAGCCGGGGTCCTGCACGCCGGCACGCCCCTCGCGCACGGCGGCGATGTCGCCGGGTGCGCCGTGGAGGTACGCGCCCATGGGCACCGCCGGGTCGGCCTCCGCACCCGCCGCGACCAGCTCGTCGATCGTCGCCAGCCCCGGCCTCACGACCAGCGCCGTTGTCGGGGGCACGTTGTTGGCCTCCAGCGCGGTCTCCAGCTCGTCGGCGGGCAGCACCTCTGCGTACGCGTCGACGATCCACCGGGGATGGTGGGTGCGCAGGGCGAGCGCATCGCGCTCGTCGAGGCCCTCGGACAGCTGGGCGATCCACGTGTCAATTTCCTGTGCGGCGACCTTGCGGGTGATGGCGTTGACGACGCCGGTGACGCGCTCGCCGATGGCCGCACCGGCGAGATCTACCGAGGCGGTCACGGCGGCATGGGTGGGCACGCGCATCGACAGCGCCTGGTGTGCGCCGAGCCGCAGCACGTCCACGACGCTCGGCTGCAGCGAGCCGAGCGCGCGCCCGGAGGCGGCCTCGATGATGCGGTCGTAGGTGCCCTGCAGGCGGCAGGTGCCGTTCAGCAGCTCGGTCGCGAACGCGGCGTCACGCGCGGAGATGTGGCGCTCCTGCAGCAGGTCGGGGCCCACCAGGTTGGCGTACGCGCCCTGCCCGTTGACCGCGCGCAACCCGTCGTACGCGGCCCGGCGCGCGGGATCGATGCGCCGCTTCGGGCGCCCGCCGCCGCGGGTTCGTCGGCGATCGCTCATCGTTGTGCCCCGAGCGTCTCGCCGGCTTCGATGTGGACGCCGCGCGCCCAGTCGGCGCCGCGCATCGGCTTCTTGCCGTGGGCCTGGACCTGGTCGAGGAGCAGGTCTCCCCCGCCCGTCCCGACCTCGAGGGTCTTCTTCGTGGCGCGCAGCTCGCCGGGTGCGAGGTCGCTCGTGCCCAGGCGACGTGTGGCCAGCACCTTGAACCGGTCGCCGCGGAACGTGGTCCACGCGCCGGGGGCCGGGCTGCAGCCGCGGACGAGCCGGTCGAGGGCCGTCGCGTCGTGGGTCAGGTCGAGCTCGGCCTCGGCGACGGTGATCTTCGGCGCGAGGGTGATGCCGTCGGTGGGCTGCGGCGTGGCGGTCGCAGTCCCGGCGGCGAGCGCGTCCATCACCTCGACGAGCAGGCCGGCACCCGACTCGGCGAGGCGGCCCAGCAGGTCGCCGGAGGTGTCGCCGGCCTCGACGGGCGTACGCAAGGTGGCGTACACGTCGCCGGCGTCGAGCTCCTTGACCAGCCGGAAAACGCAGGCACCGGTCTCGGCGTCGCCGGCCATGATCGCCCTTTGGACGGGTGCCGCGCCACGCCAGCGGGGCAGCAGCGAGAAGTGGAGGTTGGCCCAGCCCAGACGCGGGATGTCCAGCACGTGCTGCGGCACCAGCGCGCCGTACGCGACCACCGGGCAGCAGTCGGGGGCGATCTCGGTGAGGCGTGCCACGAACTCCGGGTCACGCGGGTTCTCGGGCCTGAGCACCTCGAGGCCGAGCTCGTCGGCGCGCTGCGCGACCGGCGACGCGACCAACTTCTTGCCACGTCCGGCGGGCGCATCCGGGCGCGTGACGACGGCGACGACCTCGTGATCGGACTCCACGAGGGCGTTCAGGCTGGGCAGGGCGACATCCGGCGTTCCGGCGAAGACGAGGCGCACCCCGGCATGCTACTCGGCGTCACGTGCTCCCCGTCTCGGCCGCGGGCTGCCTCGCTCGGAGAGCAGAACCCGCATCAAGCGCCCTTCCCCTGCGTCGAGCGAGCGCCAGCAAGACGAGGAGCATCACCAGCCGAGCACAACCGGGTCGACGCGTACACGCAGCGCCCCCTCCGACTTGCGCGCCGAGCGCACGCCCACCGCGCCGCGCACGCCCTTGATGAGGGCCTTCGTCTCCGCGCGCGGGGCACGCAGGGTGACGCGGCCGAGCGGGACGTCCCCGGGCCGGGGCACGTCGACCGGGCCGAGCACCTCGCAGTGTTCAGGAAGCTCGGCCAGCGCCAGGAACTCGTCGAGCGCCGCGTGGTCTCCCTCGACGGTGACCATGCGTGCGGCCGGGGGCAGGTGGGTCTCGCGCCGCTCGGTCAGCTCGCGGAACGCGAAGCCCGCGGGGTCGAGGCGCACGAGGGCCTGCAGCGGCACCGCCTGGGTCGATCCCACGGCGACCACGGTGCCGCCCTCCGACGCCGGGCGGACAAGCGCGGCGGCGTTGGACCAGCGCCGGAACGCCTCCTCGGCGGCGCGCAGGTCCAGGCGCGTGAGCAGCTGTTCGGTGTCGAGCAGGACGGCTGCGGCGTATCCGCCCTCGGCGCGGGGCTCTCCCCCGGCCGTGGCGATGACGAGCGCCGGTTCTGGGCCCACGACGTCGACGATGCGGTTGCCCTGGGATGCGACGACCTTCGTGCCGGGGAAGGCGCGACCGAGCTCCTCCGCGGTGCGCTCGGCGCCGACGACGGGGGCGCGCCAGCGGGAGCCGCCGCACTCGTCGCAGCGCCAGCTCACGACCGGGCGCGCGCACCACCCGCACGTCACTCGGTCGGTGCCGGCCCGCACCGGGCCGCCGCAGTGGGGACAGCGGACGGGTTCGCGGCACGTCTGGCACGTCAGCACGACCAGATATCCGGCGCGCGGCACCTGGACGAGCACGGGCCCCTGGGCGAGGCCGCCGCGCATCACCGGGAACAGCTCGCGCGGGATTCGGACCGAGCGGGCGAGCGGGTCGCGCTCGAGCGACCAGTCGGAGTCGGCCGCGATGCGCACCGCGGGCGCCACGAGCCGCGCATCGGGCGGCCCGAGGCCGAGCGGGCGGAGCCAGCCGTGGTCGATGAGGTTCTGGACCTCGCACGAGCGGGCGTGCGCCGCGGTGATCATCGCCGCCCCGGCCTGCTGCGCCCGCAGGCCAAGGACCTCGCGGGCGTGCGGGTAGGGCGCGTGAGGGTCGGCGTACAGGTCGTCACCGTCGTCGACGATCGCCACCAGCCCCAGGTCGCGCACCGGCGCGTACGCGGCCGCACGCGTGCCGATGACCAGGCGCACGTCGCCGCGCAGCGCGGCGAGGAAGGCACGGTAGCGCGCGGCTGGGCCGAGGTCGGCGGACAGCACCGCGTACGCCCCCACCCCCACGACCTCGTCGCAGGCCGACTGGAGGCGGGCCAGGTCGCGGGCGTCGGGCACGAGCAGCAGGGCCCCGCGCCCCGAGTGGATCGTGGCCAGGGCGGCAACAGCCAGACCCGTCGCCCAGTCACCGGCCCTGCCGGCCGTCGGCACGACCTGCCACGCGGCGCGCGGTGAACCGCCCTCCGCCAGCGCGGAGACGAGCGCGGAGCCGGTCGGGTAGTCGTCCCACGGCGAGGTCTGCGGCAGGGCCGCCGCCGGAGCGGGATGATCGGGGTGTTCATCCTTCTCCGTCGCGGCATGGCGCGGCGGGACGGCCAGGCGCACCACGTCGGCGAAGACGCCTGCGTAGTGGTCGGCCACGGCGCGGACGAGAGCGACGACCTCGGGCGTCAACACCTGTTCGGGGGAGACGACCTTCTCGAGGCGCGACAGGGAGTGCTCGGGGTCGGTGACCTCGGCGCGCTCGACCACGAAGCCGTCGACGGTGCGCCCGGCGAAGCGTACGCGCACCCGCGTGCCGGGCTGGGCGGCCACGTCGAGGTCGTCGGGCACCTCGTAGTCGAACAACCGGTCGAGGTGTGGGAGCGCGACCTCCACGGCCACGCGCGCCACGCGCACGGGCTCCAGGGGGATCAGGGCCTCGACCATGGGACGATCCTAGGGAACGCCTCCGACAGGTTCCGCCCGCGCCGCCGGCACGACCGGCGGCCGGCTCCGCAATGCGCGCTAGGGTTCGGGGACGTGACCACCGATCGCGCCGAGGACGTCCACGTCCGCCGCCGGCGGCTGCTGGCATACCTCGGCGCGTCCATGCTCGCCGGTGGCCAGCCCGCCCACGAGGTCTCTGACGACCTCCGCGAGGTCGCGCGGTTCCTCGGCTACCCCGACCTGCAGGTCTCCCCGCTGCCGACGAACATCACCCTCAGCCTCAGCAGCGGTGAGGCGGCGACGCACGAGAACGTCCGCAGCTCGATGTCGCTCGACAAGCTCACCGAGGTCCACCGGATCCGGCGCCGTCTGATCAGCGGCGAGCTCAGCGAGGACGACGCCATCACCGAGCTCTCGCTGCTGCGGACGCGGCCGCGGCGCTACGGCGACTGGAGCGATCTGGTCGGCTTCGTCACCGTCCCCGCCGGCATCGCCGCCATCATGCAGCCCGGGTGGGTGAACATCCTCGCGGCCGCGTTGTGCGGGCTGGTCGTGATGGTGATGACGCGCCTGGCCTCACGACGGCCGCTGCTGAAGACGCTGCTCCCGTCCACGGCCGCCTTCATCGTGGGCCTCATCATCTTCGCCGCCGCCCAGCACGGCCTGCTGCTCGGGCCGTTGCGCACGCTCCTGCCCCCGCTCGCGATCCTGCTGCCCGGCGCACTCTTGGTCACCGGCATGGCCGAGCTCGCCGCCGGTGCCATGGTCGCGGGCGCGTCCCGGCTGGTGTTCGGCGCGGTCCAGCTCTTGCTGTTCACCCTCGGTGTGGTCACCGCCGGGCTCGTCCTCGACGTCCCACCCGAGCAGTACGCGAACTTCCGCGTGACCTCCCCCGGCTGGTGGCTCGCCCCGCTTGGCCTGCTTTCCATCAGCATCGGGATCATGCTGATGGAGTCGGTCAGCCCACGACTGTGGCCGTGGGTCGTGGCGGTGCTCGCCGCCACGTTCGCCGTGCAGGTCGCAGGTCAGGTGTACGCCGACTCCCCCGCCCTCGGCGCGTTCGTCGGCGCCGCGGTGGCCTCCTGCGGTGCCGCGCTCGCCCAACACATGCGCCCCGAGCTGCCCCGCATGGTCGTGTTCCTGCCGTCGTTCTGGCTGCTCGTCCCCGGCACCCTCGGACTCATGTCGGTCAGCCAGCTCGGCGTCGACCCGGGCATGGCCATCTCGACCACGATCGGCGTCGCAGCGGTGATCTGCGCGATCGCGCTGGGCCTGCTCGTGGGCTCGGCGGTAGCACGGGGTGTCGTCCGGGCGGGCAAGCGTGCCCGTCGCGTACGCCGCCCGCGTGCCTAGCAGCGGTCGCGTCTCGGGGCTCAGCCGAGCCGCAGACGTCCACGGAACTCGTCGGCCTTGTCGGACCACACCCACCAGTGGCCCCCCAGGTCGCCCTCGCGGGCGGTGACGACCTCGCGCCCGTCGGGACAGAAGTCGCCCATCGTCAGCTCGACCAGCACCAGCGGGTCGATCCAGTCGCGGTCGAGGGTGATGTCGTGGTGGACCTCGCGTCCGTCGAGGACGAAGTCGAGCGTGCCGGTGCCGACACAGTGGTCGAGTTGGGACGTGACCTCGCCCAGCGCGGCGGTGCGACCCGTCGCGTGCGCGAGCCGGCGCACCAGCGACGGGTAGGAGTCGTCGTCGGCGACCATCTCGTGGTCGACCCACAGCTGGTGGCTCCACACGTCGTCACCGAGCGCGCCACCGCGCAGCACGGTGCGCTCGGGCTCGGCCCGCAGTGCGTCGAGCTCTGCGACGAAGTGGCGTGCGTGCGGGATCTGGCGGGGCTCCAGCCCCATGTCGACGAGCCACCCGACCGTCGCGGCGACGAGACGCTCATCGTCGGCGGCCACCGCCGCGGGCTCGTCGGCTGCGGGTTCGGCAGGACCGTCGGGCGACGGCCAGCCGATCATGTCCCGCAGCCACCCCATCGTCAGCCCTTGACGGCTGCCGCAAGGGCGTCGGCGCGGTCGGTGCGTTCCCAGGTGAAGTCGGGCAGCTCGCGGCCGAAGTGCCCGTACGCCGACGTCTGGGCGTAGATCGGGCGCAGCAGGTCGAGGTCGGCGATGATCGCGGCCGGTCGCAGGTCGAAGACCTCGCGGATCGCGGCCTCGATCTGGTCGACGGGCACCTTCTCGGTGCCGAACGTCTCGACGTAGAAGCCCACCGGGTGGGCGCGCCCGATCGCATACGCGACCTGGACCTCGCAGCGACGCGCGAGGCCCGCGGCGACGACGTTCTTGGCAACCCAGCGCATCGCGTACGAGGCCGAGCGGTCGACCTTGGACGGGTCCTTGCCGGAGAAGGCGCCACCACCGTGGCGGGCCATGCCGCCGTAGGTGTCGACGATGATCTTGCGACCCGTCAGGCCGGCGTCACCCATGGGGCCCCCGATGACGAACTTGCCGGTCGGGTTCACGAAGCAGCGGTAGTCGTGGTGGGCCAGGTCGTAGGCCTCGAGCACGGGCTCGATGACGTTGCGGCGGATGTCGGGGTCGAGCGTGGCCTGCAGGTCGACGTCGTCGCGGTGCTGGCACGACACGACGACCGTGTCGAGGCCGACCGGGCGGTCGTCGTCGTAGGCGATCGTGACCTGGGTCTTCCCGTCTGGACGCAGGTAGTCCATCGTGCCGTCCTTGCGGACGGCGGTCAGGCGCTCGGACAGGCGGTGGGCCAGGTCGATCGGCAGCGGCATCAGCGAGGGCGTCTCGTCGCACGCGTAGCCGAACATCAGGCCCTGGTCGCCGGCACCCTGCAGGTCGTACGCGTCGAACGACGACTCCAGGCGCTTCTCCCACGCGGTGTCGACGCCCTGCGCGATGTCGGGCGACTGCTGGCCGATCGAGATCGACACGCCGCACGAGTTGCCGTCGAAGCCCTTCTTCGACGAGTCGTAGCCGATCTCGACGACCTTCTCGCGCACGAGGTGGGGGATCTCGGCGTACGCCTTGGTGGTGACCTCTCCGGCAACGACGACGAGACCGGTCGTGACGAGCGTCTCGACGGCCACGCGGGAGCGCGGGTCCTGGCGCAGCATCTCGTCCAGGACGGAGTCGCTGATCGCGTCGGCGATCTTGTCGGGATGGCCCTCGGTGACCGACTCGGACGTGAACAGGTGGTGCGGCACTGGTTCTCCTCTGCGCGGCTGCGCGTGCAGCCCTCGTGGGGCGTTGTTGTGGGGTGTCCGACTCTAGCGAGCGGGTGTGACGCACACGGCGGCGTCCATGATGCGATGGGCCAGCGCGTTCTTGGTTCCGGCGTGGCGGCCCACGATCTCGTCGGCGTTGATGATCACGATCCGGTTGTCGTCGGCGCCGAAGACCTGACCCCCGGAGACGTCGTTGAGGACCAGCAGGTCGCAGCCCTTGCGCGACAGCTTGGCGCGGCCGAGATCGAGCAGGTCGGCGTCGTCGGCCGCGGTCTCGGCGGCGAACCCGACGATCACCTGGGTGCGCGCACGCTCGTGGGAGAGCTTCTTGAGCACGTCGGTGGTCTGCACGAGGTCGAGCTCGAGCTCGTCGTCGGGATTCTGCTTCTTGATCTTCGTCTCCGAAGCCGTACGCGGCGTGAAGTCGGCGGCGGCCACGGCCATCACGATCACGTCGGCCTCGGGGGCGAGCCGGGTCATCTCGCGCTCCAGGTCGCCGGTCGAGGTGACGCGTACGACGTCGCAGCCCGACGGGAACGGGTGTTCGACGTGGGCGGCGACGATCGTCACCCGGGCCCCGCGCAGACGCGCGGCCCGAGCGATCGACAGGCCCATCAGGCCCGACGAGTCGTTGCCGAGGAATCGGACGGGATCGAGGTGTTCGCGGGTGCCACCCGCGGAGACCACCACGTGCTGGCCGGCGAGGGTCTGGGCGCTGGCCGCGGCCGCGGTGGCCGGGTCGCCGAGGACCCCTAGCGCGACCGCGTGGATGTCGGCCGCGTCGGGGAGCCGTCCGGGCCCGGTGTCGGCACCGGTGAGGCGCCCGCTGGCGGGATCCATGACGACCACCCCGCGCTCGCGCAGCGTCGCCACGTTGGCCCGCGTCGCCGGGTGGTGCCACATCTCGGTGTGCATGGCCGGGGCCATCACGACCGGGCCGTGCGCCGTCAGCAGCACGTTGGTCAGCAGGTCGTCGGCACGCCCCGTCGCGGCGCGCGCTAGGAGGTCGGCGGTCGCCGGGGCGACGACCACCAAGTCAGCCTCCTGACCCAGCCGGACGTGTCGCACCTCGTGGGTGTCGTCGAAGACCGCGGTGGCGACGGGGTTGCCCGACAGGGCCTCCCACGTCGTGCGGCCCACGAAGTTCAGTGCGGCCTCCGTCGGGACGACGGTGACCTCGTGGCCGCCCTCGGTCAGACGACGCAGCAGCTCGCACGCCTTGTAGGCGGCGATGCCGCCGGCCACGCCGAGGACGATGCGGCTCATCGTCGGGTCAGGCGGTCGGGATCTCGGGGTCGCCCAGGTCGTCAGAGCCGAACTGCGGGTCGACCACGTCGGCGTGGACCTGCGGCTCGGCGTCGGGATCGACCTCGTGGCACTCCAGGACGCCCGCGTTGACCTCGCGCAGGGCGATGGACAGCGGCTTTTCCTGGATTCCGGTGTCGACCAGCGGGCCCACGTTCTCGAGCAGGCCCTCGCCGAGCTGGGAGTAGTACGCGTTGATCTGGCGCGCGCGCTTGGCGGCGAACAGGACCAGTCGGTACTTGGAGTCGACGTGCGTCAGCAGCTCGTCGATCGGCGGGTTGGTGATGCCCTCGGGAATGTTGGTGCTCAAGTCAAGCCTTCGCTCAGGGAACGGAAAAAGTACAGGGTGATTCGACGAATACCCTACAAGCCCATCAAGCCTACCAGTTCGTCGACCGCATCGCCGATCTCGTCGTTCACGACGGTGTGGTCGAACTCCGACTGGGCCGCCAGCTCCTCGTGGGCCGTCTGGAGGCGGCGTTGCACCTGCTCGGGCGTCTCGGTGCCGCGCAGTTCGAGGCGGCGTACGAGCTCCGCCCACGAAGGCGGGGCGATGAACACCGAGGTGGCCTCGGGCATGGTCTGGCGCACCTGGCGTGCGCCTTGGATCTCGATCTCCAGCAGCACGTTCCTGCCAGCGGCGAGCGCCTCCTCGACCGGCTCGCGCGGGGTGCCATAGTAGGCCGCGCCATGGACGTACGCCCACTCGAGCAGGCCGTCGTTGTCCTTCAGCTCGGCGAACCGCGACTCGTCGACGAAGTGGTAGTGGACGCCGTCGACCTCCATCGGACGCCGGGCGCGCGTGGTCAGCGAGACCGAGTGGAAGACCTCCGGGTGGCGTGCCATCAGTCCGGCGACCACGGTTCCCTTGCCGACCCCCGCGGGGCCCGAGACGACGAACACACCGGCCATCACAGGCCCTTTTTGGCGAACTCGTCCATGAGCCCGCGGATCTGGTGGGGGCCGAGGCCGCGCAGACGTCGGTTCTGGGCGATGTCGAGTCGTTCCATGAGGTCGACGGCGCGCTTCTCCCCCACCCTGGGCATCGTCTTGAGCACGTCGACGACCTTGATGTGGGCGACCACGTCGTCGATCGCCGCGACCTCCATCACCTGGGCGAACGTGAGCTCGCCGGTGCGCAGCTGGGCCTTGACCTCGGCGCGACGGCGGCGCGCGCGGGTGGCCGCCTGGCGGGCGGCCTGGAGCTGTTCGTCGCTCAGCGGCGGGATCGTCACGCTAGGGCTCCTCATCGGTTGCGATTCGACGCCAACCTACCCATACCCCTGCCGCTGGGCCAACCGGTCGGGCTCGCCGCCGGGGACCGGCGACGAGAAAGGGGGTCGACGGACGGTGACCGGCCGTGGGTCCGCGCCGCAGGCCACGGTCGCACCCGCGACACCGGGCGCCGCGAGTGCCGCGTTCGTCGGGGCCGCCGGGGTGGCAGAAATCTCAGGCGCCCAGCACCTCGGCGAACCGCGCGCGGAGCGCGTCGGCGTCGGGGCCGGCGCGCATGATGTCGCGGCTGGTGGTCGGCAGGATGCGGGCGTACGCGTCACCGAACAGGGCCTGCAACGATTCCAGCGTTCCGCCCTGCGCGCCGATCCCGGGCACGAGGATCGAGCCGTTGAACCCGGACAGGTCGACGTCGAGCTCGCTGTGCGTGCCTCCGACGACCAGGCCGAACGGGCCCACCTCGGCGTCACCGTTGGCCGCGCGGCACGAGTCGACCACGACCTGGCCGACGGTGCGCCCACCGGCATCGGCCGACTGGACCTCGCCACCCTCGGGGTTGGAGGTGCGGCACAGCACGTACAGACCCTTGCCGTGGGCGTTCGCCGCATCGACCGCGGGCTGCAGCGAGCCGAAGCCCAGGAACGGGTTGACCGTGAGCGCGTCGACCTCGAGCGGTGAGGCGGGCGTCAGGTACGCGGACGCGTACGCCGCCATGGTCGAGCCGATGTCACCACGCTTGGCGTCGAGCAGGATCATCGCCCCCGCCTCGCGGCAGTCGGCGACGACACGCTCCAGCACGGCGATGCCGGCCGAGCCGAAGGCCTCGAACATGGCCGACTGGGGCTTGAAGACCGCCACGCGGTCGCCGAGCGCCTCGACCATGCCGCGGGCGCAGCGCTCCAGGCCGGGCGGGTCCAGCGCGAGACCCCAGGCCTCCAGCATCGACGGGTGCGGGTCGATGCCGACGCACAGGTTGCCGCGTGCGGCGACGGCGGCCTGCAGCCGCGCTCCGTAGGACTCGGTCATGGTTCCTCCTGGTCTCAGGCGTCGAGCTCGGCGCGCAGCGGCAGCGCGTTGATGTCACGCACGAGCGCCGGCCCGCGGTAGATGTAGCCGGAGTAGACCTGCACCAGCCGGGCCCCGGCGTCGAACATGCGCTCGGCGTCGGTCGCGGTCATGATGCCGCCCACCCCGATCACGGGCAGGTCGGTGCTTCGGCACACGTGGGTGACGACCTCCAGCGCTCGCCGGGTCAGGGGTGCGCCGGACAGGCCCCCGGCCTCGTCGGCGAGCACCTGGTCGGCACCCACGAGGCCGTCGCGCGACAGGGTGGTGTTGGTCGCAATGAGGCCGCGTACTCCGGACTCTGCGCATACGGAGAGCACGTCGTCGATGGCGTCGAACGTGAGGTCTGGCGCGATCTTGACGAACAGCGGCACCGGCGACGTACGCGTGGCCTTGGCCTGCTCGTCGGCGGCGGCCACCAGCGCGCGCACGATCTCGCCGAGCGCGTCGGCGTCCTGCAGCTTGCGCAGGCCCGGAGTGTTCGGTGACGACACGTTGACCGCCACGTAGTCGGCGTACGGGGAGAGCCGGTCGAACGAGTAGCGGTAGTCGTCGACGGCGTCCTCCAGCGGGGTCACCTTCGACTTGCCGAGCGAGATGCCCAGCGGGATGCCGGCCACGCCGTTGCCACGCCGGACGCCGTTGCGCTCGAGAGACTCCGCCATCGCGTCGGCGCCGGGGTTGTTGAAGCCCATCCGGTTGAGGATGCCCTCGGACGAGCGGGCGCGGAACAGCCGCGGCTTCGGATTGCCGGGTTGTCCCTTCGCGGTGACGGTGCCGAGCTCGACGTGGGAGAAGCCGAGGCTCCCCCACGCCCGGGGGCCGACCGCGAACTTGTCGAGGCCGGCCGCCAGGCCGACACGTCCGGGGAACGTGATCCCCGCGAGCGAGACGACCGCGCGCGGACCCGCGTGCAGGGCCGCGACGGGCGCCCGCAGCGCGGGCACGTCGTTGAGGACCTTGACGGCCCCGAGGGTCCGCTCGTGGGCCACCTCGGCGTCCCCGCCGCCGAGGGAGAACAGCACCCGTTGCAGCACTCCTTCGTAGCCGGCTGCCAACAGCACGTCACGTGGGTCGTTCATCGGTCCTCCTCCGGGCCCTGGGGCCACCTCGTCCTGCCGTCAGGCCTGCAGGGCGCTCGCCCAGTCCTGCAGGGAGCGTACGCCGATGTTGCCGCCGCGGATCGCCTCGACGCCCTGGACGGCGGCAGCGAGGCCCTGGACGGTCGTCACGCACGGCACGTCGTTCATGATCGCGGCGTTGCGGATCTCGTAGCCGTCGTTGCGCGGCGCCCCGTCTGCCGAGCTCGCACCCTGCGGGGTGTTGAAGATCAGCGCGATCTCGCCGTCGTCGATCAAGTTGACGATCGTGGGCTCGCCTCCCGGGCCGCGGCCCTGGGTGTGCTTGCGCACCTGCGTGACCGGGACGCCGTTGCGGCGCAGCACCGAGGCGGTGCCCGCCGTGGCGACGATCTCGAAGCCCATGTCGGCCAGCCGCTTGATGGGAAAGATCGCGTGGCGCTTGTCGCGGTTGGCGACGGAGCAGAAGACGCGGCCCTCGCGCGGCAGCGAGCCGAACGCGGCCGCCTGGGACTTCGCGAACGCGACGCCGAACGTGTCGGCCAGGCCCATGACCTCGCCGGTCGACTTCATCTCGGGGCCCAGCAGCGTGTCGACGTTGAAACCCTCCGGCGTGCGGAAGCGGTTGAACGGCATGACGGCCTCCTTGACCGCCAGCGGTGCGCCGTCAGGGGTGTCCGAGCCGTCGCCCTCGGCGCGCAGGATGCCTTCACCACGCAGCTCGGCGATCGTCGCGCCGAGCATGATGCGCGCCGCGGCCTTTGCCAGCTGGGTGTGCGTCGCCTTCGACGAGAACGGCACGGTGCGCGACGCGCGTGGGTTCGCCTCGAGCACGTAGAGCGTGTCGGCGGCCAGCGCGAACTGGATGTTCAGCAGGCCGCGTACGCCCACGCCGCGGGCGATGGCCTCGGTCGAGGTACGGATCCTCTCGATGGTTTCCGCGCCCAGCGTGATGGGCGGCAGGGCGCAGGCCGAGTCGCCGGAGTGGATGCCGGCCTCCTCGATGTGCTCCATGACCCCGCCGAGGTAGAGCTCGTCGCCGTCGTACAGGGCGTCGACGTCGATCTCGACGGCGTCGTCGAGGAAGCGGTCGACCAGCACCGGGTGTTCCGGCGAGACCTCGGTGGCGCGCTGGATGTAGCCCTCGAGTGAGGCCTCGTCGTAGACGATCTCCATGCCGCGGCCGCCCAGCACGTACGACGGGCGGACCAGCACCGGGTAGCCGATCTCGTCGGCGATGGCGCGGGCCTCGTCGAACGAGCGCGCCATGCCGTGCTTCGGCGCCGGCAGGCCGGCGTCGGCGAGCACGCGTCCGAACGCGCCGCGCTCCTCGGCCAGCTCGATCGCCTCGGGGCTCGTGCCGACGACGGGTACGCCGGCGTCCTTGAGCGCCTGGGCGAGCTTCAGCGGCGTCTGGCCGCCCAGCTGGACGATGACGCCCGCGATCGGGCCAGCCTGCTGTTCGGCGTGGACGACCTCGAGCACGTCCTCGAGCGTGAGGGGCTCGAAGTACAGGCGGTCGGAGGTGTCGTAGTCGGTCGAGACCGTCTCGGGGTTGCAGTTGACCATCACGGTCTCGTAGCCGGCGTCGGCCAGCGCCATCGACGCGTGGACGCAGGAGTAGTCGAACTCGATGCCCTGACCGATGCGGTTGGGCCCGGAGCCGAGGATGATCACGGCCTGCTTGTCGCGCGGGCTCACCTCGGTCTCCTCGTCGTAGGACGAGTAGTGGTACGGGGTGCTGGCGGCGAACTCGGCGGCGCAGGTGTCGACGGTCTTGTAGACGGGGCGCACCCCCAGGGCGTGGCGTACGCCACGGACCACGTCTTCGGGCAGCTGGCGCAGTTGGGCGATCTGGGGGTCGCTGAAGCCGTGGCGCTTGGCGCGGCGCAGGAGCTCCGGCGTGAGCTCGGGGGCCTCGCCGACGGCGCGGGCAACCTCGTGCAGGAGCACGAGCTGGTCGACGAACCACGGGTCGATCTTCGTGGCCTCGAACACCTGCTCGGCCGTCGCCCCGGCGACGAGTGCCTGCAGGACGACCTGGAGGCGTCTGTCGTGGGGACGACCGGCGATCTCCAGCAGCTCCTCGACCGACTGGTCGGGCTGCGCGGACCAGTCGAAGCGTGCCCGCGGGTCCTCCAGCGAGCGCAGCGCCTTGCCGAGGGCCTCGGTGAAGTTGCGGCCGATGGCCATGGCCTCGCCGACCGACTTCATGTGGGTCGTCAGCGTCGAGTCGGCCGCGGGAAACTTCTCGAAGGCGAAGCGCGGGACCTTCACCACGACGTAGTCGAGCGTCGGTTCGAACGCAGCCGGCGTCTCGCGGGTGATGTCGTTGCGGATCTCGTCGAGCGTGTAGCCGACGGCCACCTTTGCGGCGATCTTGGCGATCGGGAAGCCGGTCGCCTTCGACGCCAGCGCCGACGAGCGCGAGACGCGCGGGTTCATCTCGATGACGATCATGCGGCCGTCGACGGGGTTGATCGCGAACTGGATGTTGCAGCCGCCGGTGTCGACGCCGACGGCGCGGATGATGCCGATGCCGACATCACGCATGCGCTGCATCTCGCGGTCCGTCAGGGTCATCGCGGGGGCGACGGTGATCGAGTCGCCGGTGTGGACGCCCATCGGGTCGAAGTTCTCGATGGAGCACACGATGACGACGTTGTCCGCCTTGTCGCGCATGACCTCGAGCTCGTACTCCTTCCACCCGAGGATCGACTCCTCGATGAGGACCTCGGTGACCGGCGAGGCGGCCAGACCGGTGCCGGCGATGCGGCGCAGGTCTTCCTCGGTGTGGGCGAAGCCCGAACCGACGCCGCCCATGGTGAACGACGGGCGCACGACGACCGGGTAGCCCAGCTCGTCGGCGGCGGCCAGCACCTCGTCCATCGAGTGGCAGATGACCGAGCGCGCCACCTCGGCGGCCCCGCCGGGGACGTCGAGCCTCTGGACGATCTCCTTGAACTCCTCGCGGTTCTCGCCGCGCTGGATGGCCTCGATCGAGGCGCCGATCAGCTCGACGTGGTATTTCTCGAGGACGCCGTTCTCGGCCAGGGCGACGGCCGTGTTGAGGGCGGTCTGGCCGCCGAGGGTCGCCAGCAGCGCATCGGGGCGCTCCTTCGCGATGACCTTCTCGACGTACTCGGGCGTGATGGGCTCGACGTAGGTCGCGTCGGCGAACTCGGGGTCGGTCATGATCGTGGCCGGGTTGGAGTTCACGAGGACGACGCGGAAGCCCTCCTCGCGCAGCACGCGGCACGCCTGGGTGCCGGAGTAGTCGAACTCGCAGGCCTGGCCGATGACGATCGGGCCGGACCCGATCACCATGACGGTCTTGATGTCGGTGCGCTTGGGCATCAGCGGTTCTCCTTCGCGCTCAGCATCATCTGGTTGAACCGGTCGAAGAGGTACGCGGCGTCGTGGGGGCCGGCCGCGGCCTCGGGGTGGTGCTGGACCGAGAAGCCGACGAGCTCGCCGTCACGGCGCAGCTCGAGGCCCTCGACGACGTCGTCGTTGAGGCAGACGTGGGAGACGCGGGCGGTGCCGTAGGGCGTCTCGATGTCCTCACCTATCGGGGCGTCGACGGCGAAGCCGTGGTTCTGAGACGTGATCTCGACCCGGCGCGTCGTCAGGTCCATCACGGGCACGTTGATGCCGCGGTGGCCGAACTTCAGCTTGTAGGTGCCCAGGCCGAGGGCGCGGCCGAAGATCTGGTTGCCGAAGCAGATGCCGAAATAGGGCAGGCCGGCCTCGAGCACCTGCTTCAGCAGGTCCACGGCGTCGTCGGCGGCGGCGGGGTCGCCCGGACCGTTGGAGAAGAACACACCGTCGGGGGCGACGGCACGGATGTCGTCGAGGGTCGATGAGGCGGGCATCACGTGCACCTCGCATCCGCGCTGAGCCAGGCGCTCGGGCGTCATCGCCTTGATGCCCAGGTCGATCGCGGCGACGGTGAAGCGTTTCTCCCCCACCGCCGGAACCACGCGGGTCTCGGCCGTGGTCACGTCGGCGACGAGGTCGGCGCCGGACATCTTCGGCTGCTGGAGCACTCGCTCGAGCAGGGCCTTCGGGTCGGTCTCGGTCGTGGAGATGCCGACACGCATCGCGCCGCGGTCACGCAGGTGACGGGTGAGGGCACGGGTGTCGACGTCTCCGATGCCGACGATCCCCTGGCTGTCGAGCTCGTCGGCGAGCGTACGCGTGGAGCGCCAGCTCGATGGCACGCGGGCCGCGTCCCGGACGACGTAGCCGGCGACCCAGATGCGATGCGACTCGTCGTCCTCGTCGTTCCACCCGGTGTTGCCGATGTGGGGTGCGGTGGCGACGACGACCTGGCGGTGGTAGCTCGGGTCGGTGAGCGTCTCCTGATAGCCGGACATCGCGGTGACGAACACCGCCTCGCCGAAGGTCTCGCCGGCGGCGCCGAAGCGGCTGCCGCGGAAGGTGCGGCCGTCCTCGAGCACGAGGATGGCCCCCGACTCGTGGGCCGCGGTTGCTGACTCGTTCATGTGACCGTCCTTTCCTGCCTCACTGGACAGGACTTAAAGGTTGGTTGGGTTGTCGACGCCAGACATTACCAGCGGGTTCGCTGTCCGCCGCCCGGCCGCCGCCTCGTCGTCGATCACTTGGTGGGCGACGATCGACCCCATCGAGTTCGAGATGCCCACGCCGAGCCCGGCGAGGATCTGGGCCACGCCGAGCATCCACAGGATGCGCGTCTGGGCGGGATGTCGCGGCTGCTGGTCGGGAACGGGACCGCAGCAGGTGTGCCCTCGGGGACCTTCAGCGCCGACCGCCGCGCCCGGCGTCCCAGCCGATGGCCAGCGCCACGCCGATGCGCCAGTCGAGGCGGAAGCCGTCGACCCGCGGCAACTCCACCGAGTACGTGCGGCAACCCGGGACGGGCACGGCACGGACCTCTGCGACGTGGGACGGGTGGGCGGCGAACCGGAGCGAGTCGTCGCCCAGGCCCAGGAGCCGTTCCATCAGGTCGGGACCGTGCTCCCGCCAGACCCGGGAGCGGTCGGTGATGACCCACAGCTGGCCGGCGCCTGGCCCGCCGAGGCGGGCGACCCCACCCAGTTGCGGGCCGCCGCTTTGGACCACGGTGAGCTCGATGTCGTCGGAGCACGCATCGCGAACCGTGAACGATCGTCCGGCCGGGACGGTGACGAATTCGTGGCGGGCGCCGTCGTCAGCCTCGACCCCGTCCGCGAGCGGGTCCAGCTCGGCACCCCTGCTCGTGCACCCGTCGACCTCGTACGTCCCGTCGGCCAGCAGGCGCACGACCATCTGGACGACGTCGCGGGGACCCGGGCGCGTACGCACGAGCGGCCGGCGGGCACCGGGCGGGATGCGCGCATGGCGCGAGACCTCCCCGTCGCCGCCGGAGTAGACCGGCCACGCCGGTGTGTCGGGACGGTGCGGGGTGTCAGGCCCGCCGCCCGGCCCGGGGTAGGTCACCCACTCCCGGCCGTCACCGCGCCTGGAGGGCATCGAGCGCCACGCCCATCGCGGCGGCGAGGCGCCAGTCGAGGCGCTGGCCACCGTTGAACATCGGCAGGTCCACCGCGTACATGTCGCGGAACGTGGCTGCACGCGAGTGGTGCATCACGTTCTGTCCGTCCTGCGTCGAGAAGTCGAAGTGGTACCAGGTGTCGAAGATCGCGCTGTCGCCCAGACGGCGCAGGATGGCGATGAACGCCGAGCGCTCCGTCCCACGGAACTCGTTGCCCATCATGTCGCCCAGATACCACGTCGAGCGCATCAGCGACTTGCCGAAGTCCTTGCGGAACCACCCGATCGGCTGCATGTTCGCGTCGAAAACGTCGTACGTCGCACCCAGGTCGAACATCTGGCGGGCCTTGAACGAGAACACGGGCACGGTGCGGGACTCGTCGGTGAAGAAGGTGACGAGCTCCTTGAACGCGAGGCGCTTCTGCTCGGCGAAGGCCAGGACCGGGCCGGCGTTGCCCTGCGGGTCGAGGCCGCTGACCTCGTAGCGGTTGACCGTCAGCGCCAGCTTCTGACGGATGGCGAGACGGTCGTAGGCCTGGAACTGCCCGCCCATCGGCGCCTGGCTCATCCCCTGCGGGCCCATGCCCTTGTGGCCCATGTCAGCGTGGCCCCATGGGTTCTGCTGCTGGTCCTGGGCACCCAGCGGGCGCTGCCCGCCGAACAGGTCCGGCTGGCCGACCGCGCCGTAAGGGCCCTGCTGGTAGCCGCCCTGACCCGCCTGCCCGGGGCCGGCCTGCTGCCCGTAGGGGTCGGGCTGGCCGTAGCCGCCCTGAGCGTAGGGAGGCTGCTGCTGGCCGTAGCCCCGGCCGGGCTGCTGGCCGTACTGGCCCTGGTTCTGGTCCCACGGGTTCCCCGGATTCGTCATGCGCAGCAGGCTAACGGGGAAGGAAGTCACTCGGGGGCCAGCACGTCGCTCAGCTTCAGCCCCGGAGGCGTGTCGACCTGGTCGAAGCCACAGCTCGCGGGCTCGCGGTCGGGACGCCAACGCACGAAGTCGGCGTTCGAGCGGAACCGGATGCCGTCGTGCAGGTAGTCGAACGTCACCTCGCACACGAGCAGCGGTGAGATGAGGTGGACCTGCTCCCGCGGCTCCGACCAGCGCTCCACGCCGTCGGGCATGCGTACGCCGGTGGCGCGCCCGGACCCCGGCGACCACGGGTGTCCGTGGAACTCGGGCGTGCCCCGCTCGACCTCGAGCGTGGCGAGCATCTGGGCGAGCTCCTTGCGCTGCGAACCGGGGAACCCGGAGACCACGCCGACGCAGTTGAGGCCCCCGTCGTCGTCGACGAGGCCCAGCACCAGCGACCCGAGGCTGGGGTGGGCCTCGGTGGAGTTCCGGTCGTAGCGGAAGCCGCCCACGACGACGTCGGCGGTGCGACGGTGCTTGATCTTCGTGATGGCCCGGGCGCCGGGCAGGTACTTGCCCTCGAGCGGCTTGGCGACCACCCCGTCCAGACCGGCCGACTCGAAGTTCTCGAACCACTCCTGCGCGACGTCGTGGTCGTAGGTGACCGGCGACAGCAGGATGGGCGGCTCCCAGTGGTCGGCGAGGGTCTCGAGCACGCTGCGGCGCACCTGCCAGGGCTGGTCGAGCAGCGACGTGTCGTCGAAGCAGAGCACGTCGAACGCCACGAACGACGCCGGGATCTCTCGCGCCAGCTGGTGGGCTCGCGCGGCGGTGGCGTGGCGGGACGCGAGCTTGGTGTAGTCGAGCCGGTCCCCGGAGATCACGACGCACTCGCCGTCGAGGACGCAGCGCTCGGGCAGCCACCGGCCCGCGGCCACCAGGTCGGGGAAGTAGACGGTCAGGTCGGTGCCGTGGCGCGACCACAGGCGTACTTCGTCGCCGTCACGCACCAGCAGCGCGCGCCAACCGTCCCACTTCGGTTCGTACGCCATGCCGCGCGGGATCGTCGCGCTGGGCCGCGCCAGCATCGGCGCGAGCGGCATGTCGATGGGGAGCACGGATCGATTCTGCCACCGCGCGGTCCGGCTCAGTCCTCGAACAGGTCGTCGTCCTCCGCGTGGGAGCATGGCCCCACTCCACCATGGGGGGCCACCGCCCGGTCGGGATCAGGCCTTGCGGCGTTCGGCGACCTTGGCCAGCACGCCGTTGACGAACGCGGGCGAGTCGTCGGTGGAGAGCTCCTCGACCAGCGCCACGGCCTCGGAGATCGCGATGCGGTGGTCGATGTCGGTGAACAGCAACTCGTACGCGCCGAGGCGGCACGCGTTGCGGTCGACCCGCGGCATGCGTTCCAGCGTCCAGCCCTGGGCAAGGACGTCGACCAGCGCGCGGTCGATCTCCTCGCGATGGTCGGCGATGCCCTCGACGAGGTCGAGGGTGAACTCGCGCAGCGGGTGCTCGCCGGCGCGGCGCTCGTCGAGCACGCGCGTCACAGGGACGCCCTTGAGGTCGGCCTCGAACAGCAGGTCGAGGGCTCGCTTGCGGGCCTTGGTGCGGGAGCCGTGCACGCGGGCCGGCCCCTGGTCAGGGGCTGGCCCGACGAGCTCGTACTCGGGGAGGTCGTGCTGCATCAGTTGCTGCCGACGCGACCGAGGTAGTCGCCGGTGCGGGTGTCGACCTTGACCTTCTCGCCCTGGGTCAGGAACAGCGGGACCTGGATCTGCTTGCCGGTCTCGAGCGTCGCGGGCTTGGTGCCGCCGGTGGAGCGGTCGCCCTGCAGGCCCGGCTCGGTATAGGTGACCTCGAGCTCGACCGAGGCCGGGAGCTCGATGAACAGCGGATTGCCCTCGTGGAGCGCGACCTGGGCCACCTGCTCCTCGAGCATGTAGTCCTTCGCGTCACCGACGATGTCGTCGGGGATCGTGATCTGGTCGTAGGTCGTCTGGTCCATGAACACAAAGCCCGAGCCGTCGTGGTAGAGGTACTGCATCTCGCGACGGTCGACCGTCGCGGTGTCGACCTTCGTGTCGGA
This sequence comes from Mariniluteicoccus endophyticus, assembly GCF_054780035.1. Classification (NCBI taxonomy): domain Bacteria; kingdom Bacillati; phylum Actinomycetota; class Actinomycetes; order Propionibacteriales; family Propionibacteriaceae; genus Mariniluteicoccus; species Mariniluteicoccus endophyticus. The sequence continues at coordinate 202,533 of NZ_BAAGXC010000016.1, forward strand.
GTTGAAGGTCTTGTCCACGGTCTTGCCCGTCATGACGTTCTTGATCTTGGTGCGCACGACGGCGTTGCCCTTGCCCGGCTTGTGGTGCTGGAACCACAGCACCTGCCAGAGCTGACCGTCCAGGTCGAGGACCATGCCGTTCTTGATGTCATTGGTGGAGGCAACCACGTGCGTACCTTTCGCTGTTCGTTCACTGGTCGGGACCGACGGCCGCTCACTCTACCCCGTTGATTAGGCTCGACGACCATGAACAACCCGCTGATCCATCGCATGCAGGGCTTCACCACGACCATCTTCGCCGAGATGACCGGTCTCGCGGTGCAGCATGACGCCATCAACCTGGGTCAGGGATTCCCAGATTCCGCCGGCCCCGAGGAGGTGCTGGACGCCGCCGCCGAGGCCATGGCACGTGGCGACAACCAGTACGCCCCGGGGATCGGCGTACCCGCGCTGCGCGAGGCCGTGGCCCACCACCAGCGCGCGTTCTACGGCATCGAGCTCGACCCGGACACCCAGGTGATGGCGTCGGCCGGCGCCACCGAGGCCATGACCTCCTCGATCCTCGCGCTGTGCGAGGCAGGCGACGAGGTCGTCGTGCTCGAGCCCACCTACGACTGCTACGAGCAGGCCGTCGCACTCGCTGGCGGCGTGCTGCGCCGCGTACGCCTCCACGAGCCCACGTACGCGCTCGACACCGACGAGCTGCGCGCCGCGGTGAACGACAGGACGAAGTTGCTCATCATCAACACGCCCCACAACCCCACCGGTCACGTGCTCACCGCCGCAGAGATGCAGGCGATCGCCGACGTGGCCGTCGAGCGCGACCTCGTCGTGCTCACCGACGAGGTCTACGAACACCTGACGTTCGACGGCCGCGCGCACACCCCGCTGGCGACGCTGCCCGGCATGTTCGAGCGCACCGTGTCGATCTCGTCGGCGGGCAAGACGTTCTCGGTGACCGGCTGGAAGATCGGCTGGCTGACCGGCCCGGCCGGCCTGCTGGCGGCGATCCACACGGTCAAGCAGAACCTGACCTACACCAACGGCACGCCGCTGCAGCACGGCGTGGCCGCCGGGCTCCGCCTCCCGAAGGAGCGGTTCGAGGCGATCCGCCGCCAGTTCGAGGACGGACGCGACCGACTTGTCCCCGGCCTGGAGGCGGCCGGCCTGTGCGTGCACCCCTCGGAGGGCTCCTACTTCGTGATGACCGACATCCGCCCGCTCGGGTTCGAGGACGGCTACGAGTTCTGCCGAATGCTGCCCGGGAAGATCGGCGTGGCCGCGATCCCGGCGCAGGTCTTCTACGCCGACCCGACGACCGCCCGCCACCTCGTGAGGTTCACGTTCGCCAAGCAGCACGACATCCTCGACGAGGCCGCACGCCGGCTGGCGACGCTGGGCTGACGGTCACTCCAGCCGCGGCCCGGCCTCGACCGCCAGCCGCTCGGCGATCTCCAGCGGGTCGATGCCGTCAAAGACGCCGCGCAGGCGACCGTCTCGACATGCCGGCGATCTCGCACCGACCAGGCGTGCGCGGGTGACCGCCCCCGACTGCGGACATCTCGGTACCGGTGAGCCGGCAGCCGATCAGCTCGACGTCCTCGACGTGTGGCCCCGCTTCGCTGGCTGCCGGTGAGGTCTGTGCGGGTCCGGGCGTCGCTCAGCAGCAGGTCGTCGGTGACGTCGTCGGGGCCCAGCCCACGATCGACGAACGTTCCCAGACGCGGAGGGGCCGCGGGCGCCCGGTGGCGGGGCGTGCGGCCATCAGGCGGCCCGGTCAAGCGCCTCGAGCAGGTCGGCGACGAGGTCGTCCGCCTCCTCCAGCCCCACAGACATCCGGATCAACCCGTCAGTGATGCCGGCGGCGGCCTGGGCCTCGGGCGACATCGACGCGTGCGTCATGGTCGCCGGGTGACAGACCAGCGACTCGGTGCCGCCGAGGGACTCGGCGAGCGTGAAGCACGTGAGGCCTTCGAGCGCCCGATCGACCGCGGAGCGGTCGCGCAGCTCGAAGCTCAGCATGGCACCGAAGCCCGACTGCTGCCGGGCGGCGAGATCGTGGCCAGGGTGGTCGGGCAGACCCGGGTGGTGCACGGCGCGTACGCCCCGGTGACGCGACAGGGCGTCGACGATCACCGCGGCGTTGTCCTGGTGGACGCGCATGCGCGCGGGCAGCGTACGCAGCCCCCGCATCGTCAGCCACGAGTCGAAGGCACCAGCGGTGGTGCCCAGGGAGTTGGCCGTGACGGCGAGCTCCTCGCCCAGCCCTGCCTCACCGGCGACAACCGCTCCCCCGATCACGTCCGAGTGCCCGTTGACGTACTTCGTCGTCGAGTGGACCACCGAGTGGGCGCCCAGCTCGAGCGGACGCTGCAGCAGCGGCGTGCAAAACGTGTTGTCCACGGCGACGTGACCACCGGCAGCTCGGGTGGCGTCGGCGACCGCGGCGATGTCGGTGATGCGCAGCAGCGGGTTCGATGGGGTCTCGACCCACACGAGGTCGGGGCTCGTCCCGGCGATGTGGGCCGTGGCGGCATCGGTGTCGGTCAGGTCGACCACGTCGAGGGTGAACCAGCCGCGCGCGGCCAGCGTGCGGAACAGGCGCAGCGACCCGCCGTACGCGTCGTGCGGGGCGATCACGCGGCCCCCGGGCCCGACCACGGACATGACGAGGGTGGTCACCGCCGCCATGCCGGACGAGGTCGCCACTGCCGAGGCGCCGCCCTCCAGCGTCGCGAGCGCGTCGGCGAGCACGTCTCGCGTGGGGTTGCCCGAGCGGCTGTAGTCGTGGTCCGGCCGCCCGTCGATGCCCTCGAACGCGAAGTTGGTGCTCAGGTGAACCGGCGGGATGACGTCCCGGTGGCCGGGGTCGGTGGCGATGCCGGAGCGTACGGCACGGGTCAGGCGGGACGGGAGGGACATGTCCTGCACTCTACCCGGTGGTCAGGAATCCACAGGTCTCGTCTGCGGGATGGACACCCAGCGCGTACTCTTCACCTACCGGACGGTATGGATAGGGTGAGCGCATGAGCCGCCCCACTCTCGAAGCACGCCGGGCCCGTTGGGCCGTAGCGACGCTGTTCTGGCTCAACGGCGCGACCATGGCTTCGCTGGTGCCGCGCTATCCCCAGATCCGGGACAACCTCGAGATGTCCAACTCGCTGCTCGGTCTGGCGATCGCAGCCGGGCCCCTGGGCGGTCTCGTGGGCGGGATGTTCACCACGTGGGCGATGAAGCGCTGGGGCTCCGGGCGCGTGGCGACGTGGGCCCAGGTCATGCAGATCCTTGCGTTCTGTCTGGTGCTGAACGCGCCTCATCCCGCGCTGTTCGCGGCCTGCATAGTGCTGATGAGCACCACCGACGTCTACACCGACGTGGCGATGAACGTGCACGGCCTGCGCGTGCAGAAGCTGTATGGGCGCTCGATCAACAACTCTTTCCACGCGTTCTGGAGCCTCGGTGCCGTGTGCGGCGGTCTGCTGGGCGCGACCTTCGCCGGCATGAACCTCGCACTGCCGCTGCACGCCGCCATCAGCGCCGCCATCTTCCTCACGATCAACCTGACGCTACGACGCTTCCTGCTGAAGGGACCCGACACCCCGGACGCCCTCGAGGGGGACGAGGGGCCACCCACCAAGATCCCGCGCGGCATGCTCGTGCCGCTCGTGGCCCTCGGCCTCGTCGCCGCCTTCGGCGCGAGCATCGAGGACGCCGGGTTCACGTGGAGTGCGCTCTACCTGCGCGACTCGCTGCACGCCGCCCCCGCCATCGCAGGCCTCGGCGTCGTGTGCGTCGTGGGTGCCCAGACCATCGGACGCTTCACCGGTGACCGGCTCGTCGACGCCCTCGGCGACCGCGGGGCCGCCCGTCTCGGCTGTGGGGTCGCCACCCTCGGTATGGGACTGGCGCTGCTCTTCCCGTCGATCCCCATGACCATGGTCGGGTTCGCGTGCGCCGGCTGGGGGGTCGCGACGATCGTGCCCGGCGTCTACTACACCGCGCATCACCTGCCCGGGCTACCGCCCGGAGCCGGCCTGGCGGTCGTGAACTGGCTGCTCCGTGCCGCGTTCTTCATCGGCCCGCCGCTGGTCGGCCGACTGTCCGACGTCGTGAGCTTCCGCGTGGCCCTGATTGTCATGCCGGCCGCGACCCTCGGTGTGCTCGTGCTGTCGGGGTTCCTCGCCGGCCGCCGTACCGACGCCGAGCCCGCCTAGGCGGTCTGGTCGAGCGGGCTGTGCCTGGCCGGGACGGGCCGCGCCACAGTGTGAGAACCAGCCCGACCAGGGCCGCTCAGGCCATCAGAATGGGTTGGCGCTGCATGCGCCCGGATGCTGGAGGCCCGCCGGTCAGCGGAGACGAATTGTCCAGACGTGGCCATGACACGCCCAATGTTGGGCGTGTCATCGCCGAGCAGGGACTATCGATCTCATCCGAGCCGCACGTACGCCGCCTCGAGCTCGCGCTCGTCCGGGCCGGCGACGACCCGGGGCGCACCGATGTCGGACAGGAGCACGAACCGCAGCTGGGAGCCACGGGCCTTCTTGTCGAGGCTCATTGCCGCGCGCAGGTCGGTCCATGCCTCCGGGTCGTACGCCACGGGCAGCCCGACCGATGCGAACGCCGTGCGGTGGCGGTCGGCGAGGTCGTCAGCCATGAGACCGAGGCCGCGGGCGAGCTCGGCGGCGTACACGCATCCCACCGCCACGGCGTCGCCGTGGCGCCAGCGGTAGGCCTCGCGCTTCTCGATCGCGTGCCCGAGCGTGTGGCCGTAGTTGAGCAGCTCGCGGCCGACCTTCGAGCCCACCGAGGTGGACTCGCGCAGGTCACCGGACACGACGTCGGCCTTGACCTGAACGCCGCGGCGGATGAGCTCGGCCAGCCGTTGCGAGCGCGGGTCGCACGCGTCGGCGGGATCTTCGGCGACCAGACGCAAGATCTCGGGGTCGGCGATGAAGCCGCACTTGATGACCTCAGCCAGACCGGCGCGCAGGTCCCGGTCGGGCAGCGTGGTGAGCACGTCGAGGTCGCACAGCACGGCGATCGGCTCGTGGAACGCGCCGACGAGGTTCTTGCCCGCGGCGATGTTGATGCCGGTCTTGCCGCCCACGGCCGCGTCCACGGCGCCGAGCACGGTGGTCGGGACGGTCACCAGGTCGACGCCGCGCAGCCACGACGCGGCGACGAAGCCCGCGAGGTCGGTGGTCGCTCCCCCACCCATGCCGACGACGAGGTCGGAGCGGGTGAACCCGGCGTCGGCGAGGCGGTCCCAGCAGTCGACGAGCGCGTCGGCGGTCTTCGCGGCCTCGGCGTCGGGCAGCTCGACGAGCAGGACGCCGGGGAGGTCGGCGTACCGGTGGGCGACCTCGCGCAGCGCCGGCGCGTGCAAGATCGCCGTGCGGTCGCGGGCCTCGATCAGGCCAGGCAGGCGGTCGAGCGCACCCGCGCGGACAACGACGTCGTACGGCTTCTCGGCGTTCACACGGATCTCAGCCACGGCCCAGCTCCTCCAGCACCCGGTCACACACCTGCTCGGGCGTCAGGTCGTCGGTCTTCACGCGCACGGTCGAGACCTGCTCGTAGACGGGCAGCCGCTCGGCCAGCAGCTTCGCCAACCGGCCGCGGACGTTGCCGATGAGCAGCGGACGCGCCACGTTCAGGCCGACGCGGTTGGCGGCGGTCGAGGCGGACGCCTCCAGCCAGACCACGTCGTGACCGCGAAGGGCCTCCTGGATGGCGGGGTTCATCACAGCACCACCACCCAGCGAGACCACGCACTCGTCGGGCTCGGCGAGCACCGTGCACGTCGCGTCCTGCTCCAGGGCACGGAAGTGGGGCTCGCCATGGTTGGCGAAGATCTCGGCGATGGCCATCTGCTCGCGCTGCTCGATCAGCCCGTCGATGTCGACGAGCTCGAGGCCGAGTCGCTGCGCCAGCCGCGCGCCGACGGTGGACTTGCCGACGCCGGGGGCACCGATGAGGGCGATCACGCGTTCTCCCCGCGCGGGGCGATGCGCAGGCCGCGCGCCTCGACGTCGGTCAGGTAGGCCTCGACGTTGCGGCGGGTCTCCCCCACCGAGTCACCGCCGAACTTCTCCAGGACGCACTCCGCCAACACCAGTGCGACCATCGCCTCGGCCACCACGCCGGCGGCGGGCACGGCGCACACGTCGGAGCGCTGGTGGTGGGCCACGGCCTCCTCGCCGGTGGTCGTGTCGAGCGTACGCAGCGCCCGCGGCACGGTCGCGATCGGCTTCATGGCCGCGCGTACGCGCAGCACCTCGCCGGTGGACATGCCGCCCTCGGTGCCCCCGGCGCGGCGGCCGGCGCGGGCGATGCCGTCGGCCCCGGGGACGATCTCGTCGTGGGCCTGCGAGCCGCGGCTGCGGGCGAGGTCGAAGCCGTCGCCGACCTCGACGCCCTTGATGGCCTGGATACCCATGAGCGCGCCCGCTAGACGCGCATCGAGGCGGCGGTCGCCCTGCGTGTGGGAGCCGAGCCCGGGCGGGCAGCCATGGGCGACGACCTCGACGACCCCGCCGAGCGTGTCGCCGTCACGGTGGCAGGCCTCGACCTCGGCGACCATGCGCCCCGACGCCTCGGCATCGGCGCAGCGCACGGGGTCGGCGTCGATGCGCTCGAGGTCGGCCATCGTCGGCACGACGTCGGAGGACGCCCTCACCGGGCCGAGCTCGACGACGTGGGACAGGACGGTGATGCCGCAGGTCTGCTCGAGGAAGGCCATGGCCACGGCGCCCAGCGCGACGCGGGCGGCGGTCTCACGGGCCGAGGCGCGCTCGAGGATGGGACGGGCCTCATCCCAGTCGAACTTCTGCATGCCGACGAGGTCGGCGTGCCCGGGGCGGGGGCGAGTCAGCTTCTTGGCGCGCGCCTGCTCGGCCAGCACGTCGGGGTCGACCGGGTCGGCCGACATGACCTTCTCCCACTTGGGCCACTCCGTGTTGCCGATCATGATGGCGACCGGGGAGCCGAGGGTCTCGCCGTGGCGCAGCCCCCCGAGGAATGTCACTTCGTCGCGCTCGAACTTCATGCGTGCGCCACGCCCCGCGCCGAGCCGGCGGCGTGCCAGCGCGTCGGCGATGTCGTCGCTCGTCACGCGCACGTGGGCGGGCAGGCCCTCGATCGTCGCGACGAGGGCGGGTCCGTGGGACTCTCCGGCGGTCATCCAGCGCAGCATGGGGTCATCCTGTCAGTCGGTTGCACGGCGGCGCAGTTCTTCTCGCCCCGCGGTCAGCAGCACCTCGGGGTCGACGTAGCGCCCGGTCATCAGCCGGACCTGGTGGACCGCCTGGCCGACGAGCAGGTCGAGCCCAGAGAATGTCGGCAGGCCCGCACGTTCGGCGGCGGCCGCGAGCGGCGTCGGCCACGGGTCGTAGATGACGTCGAACACCGCACCGGTCGAGGCCACGAGCTCGTCGGCGCGGTCGTCGACGACACCGGCGGTCACCGCCGACACGAGCAGGTCACCGGTGGGGACGCTCCCCCACTCCACGACCTCCAGCGCGACACCGAGCTTCTTCGCGACGGGCTGCCACGGGCGTACGCGGGCCGGCGTACGCGCCACGACCGACACGCGGGGGACGCCGAGGCGGCCGAGCGCGACGAACGCCGCACGCGCCGTTGCACCGCCGCCGAGGAGCACGGCGTGGTCGGGCACGACTCCCCCGGCCCGCAGCACGTCCTCGAAGCCCAGCACGTCGGTGTTGAACATCTCGAAGGCAGGGTCCCTGCCTTCGGGCCGGTGGACGATCACGGTGTTGGCGCAGCCAGCCTGCAGGACGAGGTCGTCGTACGCGGCCCGGTGGACCGCGACCTCCTTGAGCGGCATCGTCAGCGAGAACCCCCGCCACTGCGGCCCGACCTCAGGCAGCAGGGCGTTGAGCTGGGGGCCCGTGGCGACCTCGCGCGCGCTGTAGTCCCAGTCGGTCAGACCGAGGCGGGCGTACGCGGCGTTGTGGAGCGTCGGTGACAGCGAGTGGGCGATCGGCGAGCCGAGGACGGCGCAGCGCGTCAGCACTTGCCCGGGTTGGCGCTGCACCACTGCTGCCAGCGCTGCACGTTGGCCTGGTGGCCGTTGAAGTCGTCGGCGAACGCGGTCTCACCCGTGTCGAGGTTGATGGCTACGAAGTACAGCCAGTTTCCTTCCACCGGGTTCGCCGCCGCCTCCAGCGCCTGACGGCCGGGGGCGTTGATCGGACCGGGCGGCAGACCCTTGTGGACGTAGGTGTTGTAGGGCGACGGGTTTCGACGCTGCTCGTCGGTCGTCGTCGCGCCCGTGCCGCGTTGGCGGTTGTTGGCGTAGTCGACCGTGGTGTCGAGCTGGAGCGGCATGTCCTTGGCGAGACGGTTGTAGAGGACGCGGGCGACCTTGGGCCGGTCCTCGGGGCGACGCACCTCGGCCTCGATGATCGAGGCGACGATGACGACGTCGCGCGGCGACTTGCCGAGGGCCTTGGCGCGCTCCTCGAGGTTGATCTCGTTGGCGCGTCGCTGGAAGGTCGACGCCATGATCTTCAGCGGTGCCTTCGGGTCTTCGCCGGCCACCTGGTAGGTGTCGGGGAACAGGAAGCCCTCGGGGTTGCCGTTGGCCCACGGCGACAGGCCGTACTCGGCGCCCTTCCCGCCGGCCTCGGCGAGCTTGTCCTGCGGGATGCCCGTCTTGTCGGAGATCGCCTTGTATTGCTCCGCGATGCGCAGGCCCTCAATGACGGTGAAGGTCTTGCCGCCCTTGAGACCGGCCTTCAGCATCTGGTCGATCGCGTCGCGCGCCTTCATCTTCGTCTTGAGCGAGTAGGTGCCGGCCTGGAGGTCGTTGATGTTGGTGAACTCCTCCTTGGCCTGGTCGAACGCGTCGGTGGAGGCGATGACGTCGGCGTCGTGGAGGATGCCGCCGATCTCGTCGACCGTCGAACCGTCGGGGACCTCGACGGTCACGTCGGCCTCACCCGGGCCCGGGTAGTCCTCGGCGACGAAGATGCCGCTGATGGCGGCGGACGCCTTGTTGTAGGCGTACAGGCCACCACCGACCAGGATCAGCAGCGACAGACCGACCGCGAAGACGTTCTTCGCCAGGCGCGAGTAGTCGCCCCAGTTGCGCGGCTCCTTGTCGGGGCTCAGCAGACTGCTCAACGTTCGTTCCTCTCCTCGGCGCCGCTCTCGGTGACCGCCTCGCCCGGGGCCGTCCCCGTGCGACGTTCCGCCTCGAGCGCGTGCTCAAGGATCGTCACCGCGGCGACCTGATCGATCACCGATCGCTGCTTCTTGGCCTTTCGCCCCTGCTGGGTGAGGGTGCGCGAGGCCGTCACGGTGGTCAGTCTCTCGTCGAGCAAGCGTACCTGAACCGGCACAACGGCCCGGGCGAGCGATCCAGCGTGTTCCCTGATCTTGGCCGCGGAGCCGCCCTCGGTCCCGTTCATGTTCCGTGGCAGGCCGACGATGATCTCGACCGGCTCGTACTCCGCGACGAGCGCCAGCAGACGTGTGAGCGACTGCGGCCCGGCCTGCACCGTCTCCACCGGATAGGCCAGCACCCCCATCGCGTCGCACGCGGCGACACCGATGCGGGCATCGCCCCAGTCGAGCGCGAGGCGTACGCCGGGCCTCAGGTCACCCATCAGGACTGGACGACGTGGCCGACGGCGTGCTCGACCGCGGTCAGCGCCGCGGGGACGGCCGAGCCGTCGGAACCGCCGCCCTGGGCCAGGTCGTCCTTGCCGCCGCCCTTGCCGCCGAGCTTCTCGCAGGCCTCCTTGACCAGCGCGCCGGCCTTGAGTCCGCGGCCACGGGCACCCTCGTTGGTCGCGACGACCACAGCGGGCTTCTCGGCGGTGCCTCCGATCAGCGCGACGACGGCCGCACGGTCGCCGAAGCGCTGGCGGACCTCCATCGCGAGCGTCCTCAGGTCGCCGCCACCCACGCCCTCGACGTGTCGGCCGACGAACTGGACGCCCCACATGTCCTTGCCCGCGTCGACCAGGCCCTGAGCGTTGCCGAGGACCTCCCTCGATGTGAAGGCCGCGATCTGCTTCTCGGCGTCCTTGAGCTGGGCCATGATGCGCTCGACGCGCTCGGAGACCTGGTCGGGCTGGACCTTCAGCACGGTGGCCAGATTGTTCAGGATGGTGCGCTCGGCGGCCATGTGACGGAAGGCATCGGTCGATACCAAGGCCTCGACGCGGCGTACGCCGGAGCCGACGGACTGCTCGCCGAGCAACGTCATCAGGCCGATCTGCGACGAGTGCTGGACGTGGGTGCCGCCGCAGAGCTCGCGCGACCACGGGCCGCCCATCTCGACCATGCGGACGATCTCGGGGTACTTCTCGCCGAACATCGCCATCGCCCCCATCTCCTTGGCCTTCGCCAGCGGGAGCTCCTGGGACGTGACCTGCAGGTCGTCGCGGATGGCCTCGTTGCACAGGCCCTCGATCTCGGCACGCTGGTCGGCGCTCAGGCCGGACGTGGCGTTGAAGTCGAAGCGGAGGTAGCCCGGCTTGTTGTAGGAGCCGGCCTGGACGGCCGTGGGGCCGAGCTGGGAGCGCAGCACCGCGTGCACGATGTGGGTCGCCGAGTGGGCCTGGCAGGCACCCATGCGGGCGAACGCGTCAACCTGGGCGGTCACACCGGCACCGGTCGCGAGCTCACCGCCGACGACCTCGACGCGGTGGACGTGGAGGCCCTGGATCGGCTTCTGGACGTCGACGACCTTCAGCTCGACGCCATCGGCGGTCGTGATGGTGCCTGTGTCGGCGTCCTGGCCGCCCGACTCGGCATAGAACGGCGTCTCGGACAGCACGAGCTCCACGGTGTCACCGGCGGCGGCGCGGTCGACGAGCTGGCCGTCGCGGACCAGGCCCAGCACCGACGACTCGACCGTCAGATCGCTGTAGCCCAGAAAGCGGGTCTCGCCGTGGGCGCGCAGCTGGCGGTAGGCGTCGACGGCGACCGTGCCGCCCTTCTTCGCCTTCGCGTCCGCCTTGGCGCGGTCGCGCTGCTCCTGCATGAGAGTCGTGAACTTGTTGCGGTCGACGCTGAGGCCCTGCTCGGCAGCCATCTCGAGGGTCAGGTCGATCGGGAAGCCGTAGGTGTCGTGCAGCTGGAAGGCCCGGTCGCCCGAGAGCTCCTTCGAGCCCTGCTTCTTCACGTCGGCGACGGCGAGGTCGAACATCTGCGTACCGGCCTGGAGGGTGCGGCGGAACGCCTCCTCCTCCGCGTACGCCACCTGGGAGACGCGCTCCCAGCCGGCGGCGATCTCGGGGTAGGAGTCCGACATCAGATCGCGCGAAATCGGGAGCAGCTCCGGCAGCACCGGGTCCTGCACGCCGAGCAGCCGCATGGCACGCACCGAGCGGCGCAGCAGGCGGCGCAGCACGTAGCCGCGGGCCTCGTTGCCGGGCGTGACGCCGTCGGTCATCAGCATCAGCGACGAGCGGACGTGGTCGGCGACCACGCGCAGGCGCACGTCGTCGTCGGCGTCCTTGCCGTACGCCTTGCCCGACAGCTCGGAGGCCCGCTCGATGACCGGGTAGACCTCGTCGATCTCGTAGAGGTTGTCCACGCCCTGCAGGAGGTATGCCACGCGCTCCAGACCCATGCCGGTGTCGATGTTCTTGCTGGGCAGCGGGCCGACGATGTCGAAGTCGTCCTTGGCGCGGACGGCCGAGAGCTCCTCGGTCTGGAACACGAGGTTCCAGATCTCCAAGTAGCGGTCCTCGTCGGCCTCGGGGCCGCCGTCAGGACCGTACTCGGGGCCACGGTCGACGTAGATCTCCGAGCAGGGTCCGCCAGGACCGGGAACGCCCATGTGCCAGTAGTTGTCCTTCAAGCCACGCATCTGGATGTGGGCGGCGGGCACGCCGACCTTCTTCCACAGCTTGATGGCCTTCGTGTCGCCCTCGGGGTAGTCGGGGTGGTGGCCCGGGCCCAGCACGGTGACCCAGATCTTGTCGGGGTCGAAGCCGAAGCCGCCGTCGGCCTGCAAGCCGGTGACGAGCTCCCACGCGTACGCGATGGCGTCGGCCTTGAAGTAGTCGCCGAAGGAGAAGTTGCCGTTCATCTGGAAGAACGTGCCGTGACGCGTGGTCTTGCCGACCTCCTCGATGTCGAGGGTGCGCACGCACTTCTGGACGCTCGCCGCGCGCTTCCACGGCGCGTCCTCGGCACCGGAGAAGTAGGGCTTGAACGGCACCATGCCGGCGTTGACGAACAGCAGCGTCGGGTCGTGGTGCAGCAGCGGCGCGGACGGGACGACCTCGTGGCCGCGCGCGGCGAAGAAGTCGAGGAACCGGCGTCGGATGTCGGCGGTCTTCATGGTGTTCCTTCGGTGGGGGGTCAGGAGGCGGGCGTGCCGGTGGACTTGTTGTGCTCGTCGAGCATCTCGGAGGTGCGCTGCTGGGCGCCCTGGGTGGCCGCCTTCAGGAACGCGAACGCCTGCTTGGCGACGTCGGCGCCGCGGTCGGCGGCCTGGCGGCCGACCTTCTGCCCGACAGACTCGGGCGTGACCTCACGGGCTTTCTTCTGGGTCTTCAGCGTGGCGTACACGCCCGTCCCGAGGCCCAGCAGGAAAAAGAACAGGTTGCGGATCATCGGTCTCGCTCTCTCGTGGTGGTCGTGGTCGAGCTGTTGGAGGTGCGCCCGGATAGGGGTGTGCGGCGCGTACGCGGCGACACCGAGGTGGCTCCCAGGCGTCGGCCGACCGCGGCGAGCGGCCGCAGGGGCACCGACACCGCGGCAGACACCAGCGACGACACCTGGGCCGCGTGCTCGGTGACCGCGGTCGCATGTCCCGACACCGTCGCGGCGTCCTCTGTGACGACGGCAAGCTTCTCGAGCTCGGCGTTGGCCGCCTCGACGGTGCCCCGGAGCTCGGTGAGGATCGGGGTCGTGCCGTCACCGAGCTCGCGGACGACCCCGCGCAGCTCGTCGAAGACGCGGCCGAGCTTCACCAGGGGCACGGCGCACAGGCCCACGAGCACCAGGAACGCGCCTGCGGCGATCAGGCCGGCGATCTCTCCTGCGGTCATGGCGGTGCTCCTGTGGTGTTGGGCCCGGGCGCGACCGGGCACGTGCTCGACCAAGACTAGTGCCTCCGGGCGGTTGTACTGTTCCGCCATGACGCACGACCGCACCTCCCGGGTCTCTGTGGTCTTCGCCGTCTGGTACGCCGTCCGTACGTTCCTGCTCCACGTCGTGATCGACCCCGTCCGCGAGGGGGGTCCGCAGCCGTTCCGCTGGGCCAGACCGGTTCGCGTGGTGGTCGGCTTCGCGGCCCTCGTCTTCGCCGCACTCACCGTCGCGACCCTGCTCAAGGACTTCGGGCCCGAACCGCCCCGGGGCACGTTCAAGCTCTCCCCCCCGGGGCGCTGGCTCGCCGCAGCCGGGACGACGATGGTCCTGTACTGCCTGTACGTCGCCTCGGTGCACCTGCGCCTGTGGCTGCAGCTGCTGATCGGGCTGTTCATCTCGGGGCCGATCGCGGTGGCGTTCGCGGCGCTCTTCATGGTCGGCAACGCGTTGGGTCGGATCGGCCCCACGCTGTTCTTCCTCGTGCTGGCGCCGTTGTCGGTCGTCGTGTGGGTGCTGCTGGTGGTGCTGGCGTTCCGGCAGCGTCGTCGCCCCCTCAGCGGACGATTCCTCTGCGTGTCCGCGGTGCTGATGCTGCTCGCGTACGGCCTGCCCAACGCGTGGGCGATCGTGCTCGACCCCGATCAGGGCGACACGAGCCAGCTCATGATCTTCCTGACCGTCACGCTCCTCCACCTGGCCGCCATGCCGATCTCCATCGCGTCGGGCGTGGCGTTCTCGGAGATCATCACGCGAGCGGTGTCGTGGTCGATGGTCGCGCTCCGTGACGCCGTCCCGGCCTGGTTCTGGCGCGTCAACACCGTGGTGCTCGCGCTGGTGATCGGCTGGCGCGCCACGCGCCAGATCGCGGTGACCCCGGCCAACCTCCGCCCCATCCTGGCTGCCGCCGGAATCGCCGTGGCCACCCTCGCCGTCGGATGGTTCGCCCTGCAGCTCGCCCGGTCCCGTGGGCCCGTCGACGCCCCGCGCCCGGAGGACATCGCCACCGCGCTCGGCGCGGCCGCACTCCAGCTGGGGCTGGTGTCCGCCGGCTGGATGCTGTTCCTGTGGTATCCCGACACGAACACCGTCATCCGGCTGTGGAACGGTGTCGTCACGCTGGTCTGCCTCGTCTTCTGCGTGCGGGCGATCCGCGCGGGGCGCACGGCGCCCGCGCTGCTGCACTCCGTGTTCGCCGTGGGATTCCTGCACCAGCTCGTGTGGTTCCGCGCCAACATCGTCCGCGACGTCGTCAACGGCCCGGTGCTGGCCGCGGTCCTCGTCGGTGCGCTCGTCTGGTGGGGCGTACGCCACCGCCTCACCACCGGTCACTGGGTGGCCGTGTCGATCGGCCTGGCATCGGTCCTGGTGTGGCCGTACCGCCAGGAGCTGGCGGAGCCCATCAACCTGATCCCGGGGTTCGGCGAGGGCGCCACGGGCGCGCTGGTGTTCGGCCTGGTGTGGCGCGTCCTCACCGACGGCGCGTACACCCGCCAGGGCACGCCCAGCTTCCCGATGGACTCTCGCGCACTGCTGTTCGCCGCCCACTTGCTGACCGCCGGCACCGCCTCGGTGGTCGTCGGGTTCGGCAGCGACACCGGCGCCTTCGACCTCGAGAACGGCAGCGTGCAGGGCATGCTCGTCATGGGACGGTACGCGCTGTTCGCCCTCGTGCTCGGGCTGCTGGAGATGGCACGCTTCCACGTCGATCCCGACCCCGAGGCTCCCCCGCCGCCGGCGCTGCTGCCCCAGCCGGTGCCCCGCGCCCAGCGTGAGTCTCGCCTGCGCCTGCGCCGCAAGCGCACCCCCGCCCCCGCCCCCTGACGACAACCCTCCGCCACGGGGTTCACCCAGCGTTCTCGGAAGGTTTCCCCTCCTGACATGGCGACCGGGCCATGGCCGCCGCCACAATGTGGCACGTGTTGAACCCGTGGTCAGGAACCCCCGCCCGACTCTCGCCCCTGCCCTGCGTCGCCATGTTGTGCGTCTCCACGGTGTGCGGCGCCACCGCGTGTACGCCGCAACCTCCAGCCACCGACCCTGGTCCGGGCATCACCCAGGGCATTCCCACTCCCGTGGAGTCCCCCACGCCGTCGACGGATGACCTCCTCAGCCAGGCGCAGGCCGCCTATCAGTCAGCCTTCGACGAGTATGAACGGCTCTCCTGGGCAGGCGGGGCCGACGAAGCGAGCGCCCAGCTCCGAGAGGTGGCCGCGGGTACCTATCTCAGTGAACTCGAGTACGTCCTGCGGGAGCAGAAGAAGCGCGCCAACAAGGTCGAAGGGAAGAAGCCATCCGCGAGAAGCCGCGTTGTGTCAGCGGCTTCAACCCGGATTGTGCTCGAGGTCTGTGAGGACCGCCGTGGATCCCGAGCGAAGCTTGGCGATGGAGGCGTCGTCGAGAACACCTTGGCATCGGGCAAGGTGTATGCGGCTCCTACCGATGGTCGTATCAAGATCATCGAAGCGGAGATCAACAAGGTGTCACAGTGCGACTTCTGAGGAGCGCGGCAGTGGCCGCCGGTCTGTGTTTGGCAGCATCGCACGCCCACGCGGCTGTTGATGGCAGTGGCGGCGTGAACACAACGACCACCCCGACCGGTCCGGTCGTCACGGCTCAGACCCAAACCAAGGGCGCCCCTCAGAGCCAAGGCTCCGCGCAGAGCCCCATGGGGCGGGGCGAGACGAACAGCGCCCGCGCGACAGCCGCCACACCCTGCATCAGGAACGACCCAGGACTCAATGCCCTCTGCGTCTCCTACAACGAGGCACCGGCCGGTGCAGTCGCTCCACCGCCTCCCCCAGACCCGAGGGTGGTCGCGGCGCAGGCTGTGGCCGAGCTCCGACTGCCGGCGGGCACGCCACAGGTCGGCCCAGATCCGTCGGTGAACGAGTGGAACATGGTGGCGGTGGGCTACCCGATCTGGCTGTGGACCGACGACCCTGTGACGACGTCGACCACGGTGACGGCACAAGGCATCAGCATCACCATCACGGCCACGCGTACGACCACGAGGTTCAGCATGGGTGATGGCACGACCCTCACCTGCGCCACGACGCACCGCTGGACCCGCGCGGCGCCGCCCGGGACCCCGTCGCCGTCGTGCGGCCACCGGTACCAGCGGAAGCCGAGGCGCGGGACGACCTATCCGGTGTCGGCCACGAGCGAGTGGACGGCGACCTGGTCGGCGCTCGGCCAGAGCGGCACCATCCCGGTCACGCGTACGAGCGCCACGCGGCAGCTCGAGGTCGGCGAGCTCGTCTCCGTCATCAACCGCGCCGGCACGGGCTGACACAACAGGCCGAAAACTCCACAACAGGCGATCCAACGCCCGCGGTGAAGTTGTCGGCCTGTTGTGCAAGCTACTTGCCGAGAAGGTCGTTGATAATCTCGAGGCGACGCGCGATGGCGGCCTCGTGCCCGTGGTCGGTCGGCACGTAGTAGCGGGCATCCTTCAGCACGTCGGGCAGGTACTGCTGCCGGGCGATCCCGTGGTCGGCGTCGTGGGCGTACATATATCCCTTGCCGTGCCCCAGGCCCTTCGCCCCCGGGTAGTGCGCGTCGCGCAGGTGGATCGGCACCTCCCCCACCTTGCCCGCGGCCACGTCGGCGGATGCGGCGTTCAGCCCCATGTACGCCGCGTTCGACTTCGGCGCCGTCGCACACGCGACGACGGCGTGGGCGAGGTTGATGCGGGCCTCTGGCATGCCGATGAGCTGGACCGCCTGCGCGGCCGCCACGCACGTCTGGAGCACCGACGAGTCGGCCATGCCGATGTCCTCGCTGGCGAGGATCACCAGCCGCCGCGCGATGAAGCGTGGATCCTCCCCCGCCTCGATCATGCGCGCCAGGTAGTGCAGCGACGCGTCGACGTCGGAGCCGCGCAGCGACTTGATGAACGCCGACGTCACGTCGTAATGCTGGTCACCGCCCTTGTCGTAGCGCACCGCCGCCCGGTCGACCGCCCGCTCGATGGTGGCGACGTCGATGACCGTCGCCCCCGTGGAGTCGGCGCCGGCGGCGGCCTCCTCCAGATAGGTGAGGACGCGTCTCGCATCGCCGCTGGCCATCTGGCGCAGCGTGTCCCGCGCGTCGTCGTCGAGGGTGAACGTACCGCCGTCCGAGGTGCGTACGCCACGTTCGTCGGTCAGCGCGCGGTCGATCAGCGCGTCGATGTCGGCGTCGGTCAGCGGCTTGAGCGTCAGCAGCAGCGAGCGAGACAGCAGCGGCGAGATCACCGAGAAGCTCGGGTTCTCCGTCGTGGCGGCGATCAGGGTGACGATCCGGTTCTCGACGGCGGGCAGCAGCACGTCCTGCTGGGCTTTCGAGAAGCGGTGCACCTCGTCGACGAACAGCACCGTGTGGATGCCCTTGGCGAGATCCTTGCGGGCGGTGTCGAGGACCTGACGCACGTCCTTGACGCCGGCGGTGACCGCCGAGATCTCCACGAACTTGGCATCGGTCGAGCGCGAAACGACCGAGGCGATCGTGGTTTTGCCGACACCGGGCGGACCCCACAAGAACACCGACATCGACGCGGTGCCAGAGGCGAGCCGGCGCAGCGGCGAGCCCGCGGCGAGCAGGTGCTGCTGGCCAACGATCTCGTCGACGCTGCGCGGGCGCAGGCGCACGGCCAGCGGCGCACCACTGTGGTCGGTGTCGGCGAGCGACCCCCCACTGGTCGCGGCGGGCGCGTCGGTCGGCGAGACGTTGCCGAACAGATCTTCGGTCACCGCACGAGCCTATCCGCAACCACTGGCAGACTGACCCGACGTGTCTGAAGCATCCAGCGCGCAGCAGGGCCTGCGCATCGAGACCAACGGCATCGACGTCATCGAGGAGTCGGCGCGCCGGGGTCACCCACGCTCGCTGTTCTGGCCTTGGGCGGCGGGCCAGCTGTCGGTCTTCAACGTCGCGTGGGGTGGATATCTCTTCGCGTACGGTCTGTCGCTGGTCCAGGCGGTGCTTGTTGTCGTGCTGGGTGCCGTCGGCTCCTTCGCGCTGGTCGGCGTGGTGTCGCTGGTCGGACAGCGCGGCTCGGCGCCCACCATGGTCCTGTCGCGGGCGGCGTTCGGCGTACGCGGGAACACCGTTCCCGGGATCGTGTCCTACCTGCTGCTCATCGGGTGGGAGATCGTCCTGTGCTCCCTGGCGGTGCTGTCGACCGACGCGATCGCGGCCCGCCTCGGCGTACAGGTCGGGACGGGGGCACGGGTGGTCGTGCTCGCGGTCGTCATGGGCGTCGTGATGACGCTCGGCATCCTTGGCTTCGACGCCGTCATGCGCGCGCAGAAGTGGTTGAGCATCACGATCCTCGTCGCGACCGCGGCCTACATCGCACTCACCCTGCACGCCGTCCGCTGGGACGCGCTGCTCGCACACCCCTCCGGCTCGCCCGCCGCCGTGGTGGGGGCGACGGTCATGGTCCTCGCCGGATTCGGCGTGGGCTGGACGAGCGCAGCGGCCGACTATTCCCGCTACCTGCCCCGCAGCGCCTCGAAGGCCGGGATCGTCGGGTGGACCACGCTGGGCGGCTCGCTGCCGATCGTCGTCCTGCTCGGGTACGGCCTGCTGCTCTGCGGCTCCGACCCGGCGCTGTCCGACGCCGTGGTCAAGGATCCGATCGGGGCGCTGCTGGGGCTGCTCCCGGGCTGGTTCGTCGTCCCGTTCTGGGCCATCACCCTCGGTGCCCTCATCGCCTCGGCGGTCCTCGACATCTACTCCTCCGGCCTGGCCCTGGTGGCGATCGGGCTGCCGCTGCAGCGCTGGCAGGCCGTGGCGCTGGACGGGGTGCTCGCCACGATCGGCACCGTCTACGTGGTCTGGATGGCGCCGGACTTCCTGACGCCCTTCCAGGCGTTCCTGATCACCCTCGGCGTCCCCCTGGCGGCGTGGACCGGCGTCTTCGGCGCCGACATGATCCGACGCTGGCGAACGGGCTACGACGAGAGCCGTCTCTTCGACGCGTCCGCGACCGGGTACGGGAGCGTCCGCTGGACCTCCCTGGCCATCATGGCCGCCGCCTGCGCCCTCGGCTTCGGGCTCGTCACCAGCAACGGGACCCCGGCGCTGGCGTGGGAGGGCTACCTCCTCGGCCCGCTGGGGCTGGGTGGTCGTGAAGGGCCGTGGGCCGCGGCGTCGCTGGGCATCCCCGCGGCACTCACGCTCGCTCTGGTCGCCGCCCTTGCCACGCCCCGCCGACGCTGACCCCACCCCTCGCGGGCTCGCGTACGCCCCTTCCTAGACTCGGGGCGTACGCGAGCCAAGGAGGAACCATGCCCACGAGCAACGACCCGTTCGCCGCGCTGAAGGACGTCCCGTCCTTCCAGGTGACGAGCACCGACGTGACCGACGGCGAGGTCATGCCGGAGGCCCAGCGGTCCGGCAAGATGCAGGTCCGCGGCGGCGAGGACGTGTCGCCGCAGCTGTCCTGGAGCGGTTTTCCCGCCGAGACGAAGTCGTTCCTGGTCACGATGTACGACCCCGATGCCCCCACCCAGTCGGGCTGGTGGCACTGGACGGTCGCCAACCTGCCCGCCGATGCCACCGAGCTCGTCACGGGCGCGGGGGACCAGGACGCCGACCGTCTCCCGGGCGAGGCGTTCATGGTCAACAACGATGCGGGCTTCCCCGGATACCTGGGTGCCGCGCCGCCGCAGGGCCACGGCGACCACCGCTACGTCTTCGTGGTCCAGGCCCTCGATGTCGAAAAGCTCGATGTCGACGAGTCGGCAACGCCCGCGCTGGTCGGCTTCATGGCTTTCGAGCATGTCATCGGACGCGCGGTCCTGCAGACCCGGTTCGGTCACTGAGCCCACGACGAGGGCCCCGCACCGGTCATCGACCGGGCGGGGCCCTCGTGCGTCGTCAGGAGTTGTCGGCGGACAGGGCCTCGGCGGGAGCCTCGCCGTTCGGGGCGGCCTTGGCGTCCTTCTCGTCCTTCTTCTCGGGCTTGAAGTCGACGCCGGCCTCCTTGCGCTGCTGCGGCGTGATCGGCGCGGGAGCCGACGTCAGCGGGTCGAAGCCGCCACCGGACTTCGGGAAGGCGATGACGTCGCGGATCGTCTCGAAGCCGCCGAGCAGCATCACGAGACGGTCGAGGCCGAACGCGATGCCGCCGTGCGGCGGGGCGCCGAACTGGAAGGCGTCGAGCAGGAAGCCGAACTTCTCCTGGGCCTCCTCGTCCGACAGGCCCATGACCTTGAACACGCGCTCCTGCACGTCGCGGCGGTGGATACGGATGGATCCGCCGCCGACCTCGTTGCCGTTGCACACGAAGTCGTATCCGTAGGACAGCGCCGACCCGGGATCGGTGTCGAACGTGTCGAGGCACTCGGGCGTGGGCGAGGTGAAGGCGTGGTGGACGGCTGTCCACTTGCCGGCACCGACGGCAACGTCGCCCTCGCGCTGGGCCTGCGCGGTCGACTTGAACATCGGGGCGTCGACGACCCACACGAACGACCAGGCGTCCTCGTCGATCAGGCCGCAGCGCTTGCCGATCTCGAGACGGGCGGCGCCCAGGAGCTCCTGGGACTGCTCGCGCTCGCCGGCACCGAAGAAGATCGCGTCGCCCGGCTTCGCGCCGGCGGCCTCGGCGATCTGGGCCTTCTCGTCCTCGGAGATGTTCTTGGCGACCGGGCCGCCGAGCGTGCCGTCATCGGCCACGGTGATGTATGCCAGGCCCTTGGCGCCGCGCTGCTTGGCCCACTCCTGCCAGGCGTCGAACTGGCGCCGCGGCAGCGAGGCGCCGCCGGGCATGACGACGCAGCCGACGTAGGGCGCCTGGAACACGCGGAACGGCGTGTTGGCGAACAGCTCGGTGACCTCGCGGATCTTGTTGTCGAAGCGCAGGTCGGGCTTGTCGGAGCCGTAGTCGTTCATCGCGTCGTGCCACGTCATGCGCGGCATCGGGCGGGGCATGTCGACGCCGATGAGCTTCCAGCAGGCGGCCATGACCTCTTCGGCGAGTTCGATGACGTCGTCCTGGTCGACGAAGCTCATCTCGATGTCGAGCTGGGTGAACTCGGGCTGGCGGTCGGCGCGGAAGTCCTCGTCGCGGTAGCAGCGCGCGATCTGGTAGTAGCGCTCCATGCCGCCGACCATCAGCAGCTGCTTGAACAGCTGGGGCGACTGCGGCAGCGCATACCACGAGCCCGGGTGGAGGCGGGCCGGCACGACGAAGTCGCGGGCGCCCTCGGGCGTCGAGCGCGTCAGCGTGGGCGTCTCGATGTCGTAGAAGTCGCGCCCGGCGAGCGTGTCGCGGATCGTCTGGGTGACCTTCGAGCGCAGCACCATCGCCTCGTGCAGCCGCGGGCGGCGCAGGTCGAGGTAGCGGTATTTCAGGCGGGCGTCCTCACCGACGGTGGTGTGCTCGTCGATCTGGAACGGCAGCGGCGCGGCCGGGTTCAGGACCTCGAGCTCGCGAATGGCGACCTCGACCTCGCCGGTGGGGATCTTCGGGTTCACGTTCTCCGGCGTACGTCCGTCGACGACACCGGTGACCCTGATGCAGAACTCGTTGCGGAGGTCGTGGATGCCGGCGGACTCCAGGTATTCGTCGCGGACCACGATCTGGCAGACGCCCGAGGCGTCGCGGAGATCGATGAAGGCGACGCCGCCATGGTCACGTCGCTTGGCGACCCACCCTGCCAGGGTGACGGTCTCGCCGATGTTCTCGGCCCGGAGCGTGCCGGCCTCATGGGTGCGGAGCACAGATATTCCTCTCGTCGTCGGCCCCGCATAGACGGTGCGGGGTCCGTCGTCGATCCTAGGGGGGCGTACGCCTCCCGTCGAACGAGTTCCCCTGTGCGCTCGACCCACCCGTGGCGCGAGCCGTGTCGCCCCCGACGTCGAGACAGTGCTGGAGACTGGCGGGGTGTGCTCGACAGCTTGAGGGATTGGGGCGCCGAGCCGGGAGCGCCTCTCGGCGCGGGGCCGCTCGCAGCGGCTATTTTTGGAGCCCGGGGCTACCGCGGCTCGACGCTCGTCCAAGTTTAGGCGTCGTCCCGGGCGAATCCAATCCGGGGAGATCAGGAGAGGTCGCCGGCCCGCCACATCCGGGCGCACGCGGCGAGATCGCGTCCCGCCTCTCGAAGCTTCGCCGAGCTCGCCAGTGCCGTGGTGCCGTGGGCGAGATCGGTACGCCCCTGGGCGAGGTCTCCCCGCCCCGCGGACACCACCTGGCAGAACGCCGCCGCACGCTCCAACGCGAAGGCGAGGTCGCCCGCGTAGACGCCGCGCAGGATGAGGTCGGCGACACGGCGGATCTCGTCGGGACCGGGCGGCTCGACACCTGCCACGGCGTGGTCGGGCTCGGTGATCGGGATGCCGGCCGCGTATTCGTGGGCTGCTTCGTGGGGATGGCGGGAAACCCACTCCCGCAGGGCGTACAGGCGCCACAGCGCGCCGGGCAGCGAGCGGGCGGGACGCTGCGACCACAGGTCGGCCACCGTGGGCAGGCCGATCTCGTCGACGAGCTCGACGAGCCGATCGACCGTGGCTGGGTCGTCGCTGGCCCGCCCTGCATGGACCAGCACCGCGGCGGTCTCGTGGGCCGCGTGCATCTCGGCCACGGGGTCGCTGGAACGCCCGAACTCCTCGAGTACGGCGGGGTCGCGCAGCACGGGCCGGTGATGCCTGTTCGTCAGAGCCATGCCCCCAGCCTAGGCGCCGGTTCCAGCACCCGCGTCGTCGTTGTCGTCGTCATCCTCGACGAACGCGTCCTCCAGGGCCTCGGCGTGGGGGTCGATGCGCTCGTCGAGCAACATGCGGACCTCCTCCTGTGTGGGCTCGTCCATGTCCTGCTTGGGCACCAGCACCACCCCGCGGGCCTTGTCGACGCGGGAGACGGCTACGAAGTCGTCATCGTCCTCCTGCCAGCGCTCGAAGCGCTCCCAGGCCAGCGCAGTCGTCCCGGACTTCGTGTGTGTCGCGATCCCCCGGTCGTCCAGAACCACCTTCGTGCGCCCACGCCCGGCGACCGACTGGCGGTTGCGCAACCGCCACACGACCAGCAGACCGACGCCCACGACGAGCAGCAGCGCGCCGACGATCGCCAGAGGCGTGAACCTGCCGATGAGCAGGTGGACAATCAGCACGAACAACCCGAACAGCCCGATGAGACCCGCGGCGATGCCGCGTACGGGTAGGACGACCCAGCGCCACCGGGCGGATGCGAGCCGTTCCTCGGGCGTGTCGAACGAGAAGACCAGAGGGTTCACGACGACACCACCGCCGGGCGCAGGTCACCCACGGGCGGCGACCACGTGTCGGCGTGCGCCGAGACCTGCTCGCCGGAGCGGATGTCCTTGACCTCGCTGCCCAGAGGCTCACCGGTCTCGTCGTCGACGTGCTCGAACCAGACGAACGGGATGCCGCGGCGGTCGGCGTACTTGATCTGCTTGCCGAACCGATCGGCCTTCGGGGCGACCTCGCAGGGGATGCCGCGCGTACGCAGCCTCTGGGCGGTCGCGTTGGCGCGCGGGCGCTGGGCCTCGTTGTCGAGCGCGACGAGCACGCACGTCGGCACGGAGCGTGACGCGGTCAGTTCGCCCTTCGCGATCAGCGGGGCGAGCACGCGAGTGACGCCCAACGAGATGCCGACACCCGGGAACGTCGTCTTGCCGTCGCTGGCGAGCGCGTCATAGCGGCCACCCGACGAGATCGAACCGAGCTTCTCGTGACCGACGAGCTCGGTCTCGTAGACCGTGCCCGTGTAATAGTCGAGACCGCGGGCGATCTTGAGGTCGGCGAGGATGCGACCGGGCACGACGGCGTTGGCCGCCTCGACGACCTCGGCCAGCGCGGCCAGGCCCTCGTCGAGCATCTCGTGCTCGACCCCCAGCGCGCGGACCTGCTCGACGAACGACGTGTCGGGCGTGCAGATGCCCGCCAGCGCCACGCACTTGACGGCCACCTCGGGCGACAGGCCCAACTCGTCCACGAGCAGGCCGGCGACCTTCTCGCCGCCGATCTTGTCGAACTTGTCGACGCGCTGGAGCACGTCGAGCGTGTTCTCGATGCCGAGACCCCGGTAGAAGCCCTCGGCCAGCTTGCGGTTGTTGACGTGCATCAGTGCCTGCGGCAGGCCGAGCTCGGTGTGGAGACGCTCGAGCGCCGCGAGCATCACCAGCGGCGCTTCGACGTCGAAGTGTGCGGCGAGCGTGTCCTGGGCGACGATGTCGATGTCGGCCTGGCAGAACTCGCGGTAGCGGCCCTCCTGCGGACGCTCGCCGCGCCACACCTTCTGGATCTGGTAGCGGCGGAACGGGAACTGCAGGTGGCCGGCATTCTCCAGCACGTAGCGCGCGAACGGCACGGTCAGGTCGAAGTGGAGGCCCATGTCTCCGGCCCCACCGTCCCTGTTGTTCCGGGCGTCCGACTCATCGGCGTGGAGGCGGCGCACGACGAAGACCTCCTTGGTGATCTCACCCTTGCGGGTCAGCACGTCCATCGGCTCGACAGCCCGGGTCTCGATCGAGCCGAACCCGTGGAGCTCGAAGGTCTCACGCAGGATGTCGAGCACGCGCTGCTCGATGATGCGCCCCGACGGCAGGAACTCGGGATAGCCCGAGATGGGCTTGGGTCGACTCACAGCATGTCCTTCTGGAGGTAGGGGTTGGTGGCCCGCTCCCGGGCCATGGAGGTCTGGCCGCCGTGGCCGGGCAGCAGCGCAGCCGTGTCGGCGATGGGGAGCACCTTCGTGCGAAGGCTCTCCAACATCTGGTCGTGGTCGCCGCCGGGCAGGTCGGTGCGCCCGATCGAGCCCTGGAACAGCACGTCGCCGGTGAACACGAGGCGGTCGACGTCGCTGCCCTCGGTCGCGTACGGCGTCTCGAGCAGGACGCAACCCTGGGTGTGACCGGGCGCGAGGGTCAGCTTCATCGCCATGCCTGCGAGGTCGAGGGTCTCGCCGTCGACCAGCTCGCGCACGTCGGCGGGCTCGTCGAGCGTCGTCGAGCCGTGGAGCTGCATGAGGATGTCCTTCGCCATGGGGCCGACACCGGCCAGCGGCTCGGTCAGCAGGTGGCGGTCGGCCTCGTGGATCCACACCGGCACCTGATATTCGGCGCACAGCTCGCTCACCGCGTACACGTGGTCGATGTGGCCATGGGTGGCGACCACGCCCGCGAGCGTCAGGTCGTGGTCGGACAGGAGGCTGTGGACGCCCTCGGCGGCACCCACCCCGGGGTCGATGACGACGCACTGTCCCCCGTCCCCGGAAGAGGCGACGACGTAGCAGTTCGTCTGCCAGGGGCCTGCGGCGAAGGAAGCGATGAACACGGTCGATCACTCTACCCGTGGGTCGAATCGAGACACCCACGAGAAGCCTGACCAGTCGGCGCACGATGCTCCCCACCCAACACCTGTACGCGTGCAGAGCTGGCCATTGCCGCGGGTGATGAGACACCCGGCCCCTCATGCGGCAAGATGGGCCGCATGACTGACGCAGCAGGTCCCGCATCCTTCGGGCGGGTCGCAGAAGACGGCACCGTCTACGTGAAGACGGCTGACTCCGAGCGCGCGGTGGGCCAGGTGCCCGACGCCACCCCGGAGGAGGCGCTCGCCTTCTACGTCCGACGCTTCGAGAACCTCGAGACGGAGGTGACCCTGCTGGAGGCCCGCATCAAGGCCGGCACCGCCTCGCCCGACGACGCGCGCAAGGCCGTCAACCAGCTCAAGGGCTCCATCCCCGAGGCCAACGCCGTCGGCGACCTCGCCTCGCTCGAGACGCGCCTGGAAGCCCTCTCGCCGGTCATCGCCGAGCAGGTCGAGGCGCGCAAGGCCGCCCGCGCCGCCCAGAACGAGGAGACCCGCGCGACCAAGGAGAAGATGGTCGCCGAGGCTGAGAAGCTCGCCGCCGGCAACGACTGGCGCGGTGGCGTCAACCGGTTCCGCACGCTGCTCGAGGAGTGGAAGGCGCTCCCCCGCATCGACCGCACGACCGACGACGCGCTGTGGCACCGTTTCTCGTCGGCGCGTACGCAGTACACGCGCCGACGCAAGGCCCAATTCGCCGAGCAGGCCAACGCCCGCGAGGGCTCGAAGGCCGTCAAGGAGCAGATCATCGCCCAGGCCGAGGAGCTCAAGACCTCGACCGACTGGGGTCCCACCGCGGGCGCGTACCGCGACCTGATGGCGCGCTGGAAGGCCGCTGGCCCCGCGCCTCGCGACGTCGACGAGAAGCTGTGGCAGAGGTTCCGCGGCATCCAGGACGAGTTCTTCAACGCCCGCTCCGAGGCCATGAACCAGATGGACGCCGAGTTCAAGGGCAACCAGGACGCCAAGGAGGCGCTGCTCGCCGAGTACGAGCCGAAAGTCCTCCCGGTGCAGGATCTCGAGACGTCCAAGAAAGCCTTCCGCGAGTTCCTCGAGAAGTACAACGAGATCGGCAAGGTCCCCCGCGACGCCATCCGCCCGCTCGACTCCCGCGTGAAGAAGATGGAGTCCGCCGTCCGCGACGCCGAGGACGCCGAGTGGAAGCGCACCGACCCCCAGGCCCGCGAGCGCGCCAACGACATGGTCTCCAAGCTCCGCGCCCAGATCGAGACGCTGGAGGCGAAGGCCGCGAGGGCCGAGGCCGCCGGCAAGGAGCGCGACGCGAAGAAGCACCGCGACTCTCTCGCCTCCTACCAGATGTTGCTGGAGTCCGCCGAGCGCACCGCCGCCGACTTCAACCGCTGACCCCTGACACCGACCGCCCCTGGCCCAGTCCACGGGCGGTCGTTGTGTCCCTCACCTGGTCGTTGCGGCGAAGATGCCCACGAGCAGGTCAGGACTTCAGGCGGTACGCGTCGTAGACGCCGGGTACGCGGCGGACCGCGCGAAGCAGCGCGTCGAGGTGTTTCGGGTCGGGCGTCTCGAAGGTCAGCTTGGCCTTGAACACACGCTGACGGTCGGCCTGCACGCTGGCCGAGAGGATGTTGACGTGGTGGTCGGACACCGCCCGCGTCACGTCGGAGAGCAGACCCTGACGGTCGAGCCCCTCGACCTGGATGTTGACCAGGAACGTGGACGTCGACGTGGGCGCCCAGGACACCTCGACGAGCCGCTCGGGTGTGGCCTCGAGGGACGCCGCGTTGGTGCAGTCCCTGCGGTGGACCGAGACGCCCTGGCCGCGGGTGATGAAGCCGATGATGTCGTCGCCGGGGACGGGAGTGCAGCAGCGGGCGAGTTTGACCCACATGTCGGTGTCGCCGTGCACGGCGACGCCGGTGCCGTTCGCTCCGGTCGTGCGGTGACGTCGCAGCGGACGGTCCTCGGCGACGGTCTCGACGACCTCCTCGTCACCGCCCGCGGTGGCGATGAGCCGCGTCACGACGGCCTGCGCGCCGACGGACCCCTCGCCGATGGCGGCGTACAGCGCGGAGACGTCGGCGGCGCGGAAGTGGTTGGCGACCGCCGTCAGGTTCTCCAGGGTCAGGATCCGCTGCATCGGCAGGCCAGCCTTGCGCACGTGCTTGGCGAGCTGGTCCTTGCCGTGCTCGATCGACTCCTCGCGACGCTCCCGCGTGAAGTGATGTTTGATCTTGTTGCGTGCGCGCGGCGACTTCACGAAGTTCAGCCAATCGCGCGACGGCCCGGCACCCTCCGCCTTCGACGTGAGCACGTCGACCATGTCGCCGTTGCTCAGCGGCGACTCCAACGGCACCAGGCGCCCGTTGACGCGGGCGCCGATACATCGCTGGCCGACCTCCGTGTGGATCGCGTACGCGAAATCGACCGGTGTCGAGCCCTGCGGCAGCGCCACGACGTCGCCCTTCGGCGTGAACACGTAGACCTCGCCGGAGTTGATCTCATAGCGCAGCGAGTCGAGGAACTCGCCGGGGTCCTCGGTCTCCTTCTGCCACTCGGTGAGCGAGCGCACCCACGACAGGTCGGAGCCGTCGGGGTTGACGGGCGCGTCGGCGGCGCCGCTGCCCTTCTGTTGCTCCTTGTATTTCCAGTGGGCGGCGACACCGTACTCGGCGCGGCGGTGCATGTCGTAGGTGCGGATCTGCAGCTCGACCGGCTTGCCCTGCGGGCCGATCACCGTGGTGTGCAGCGACTGGTACATGTTGAACTTCGGCATCGCGATGTAGTCCTTGAACCGGCCCGGGAGCGGGTTCCAGCGGACGTGCATCACGCCGAGGGCGGCATAGCAGTCGCGGGGGGTGTCGACGAGGATGCGCAGCGCAACCAGGTCGTAGATGTCGGAAAAGTCGCGGCCGCGCACGACCATCTTCTGGTAGATCGAATAGTAGTGCTTCGGCCGGCCGTGGACGGTCGCGCGGATGCGGGCGTCCTTGAGGTCGGCGTTGACCTGCTCGGTGACGGTGCGCAGGAACGCCTCACGCGACGGCGCACGCTCGGCGACGAGCTGGACGATCTCGTCGTAGATCTTGGGCTCGAGGATCGAGAAGGACAGGTCCTCCAGCTCCCACTTGACGGCGTTCATGCCGAGGCGGTGGGCCAACGGCGCGAAGATGTCCAGCGTCTCCCGCGCGATGCGGCTCTGCTTGTCTGGCCGCAGGAAGTGCAGCGTACGCATGTTGTGGAGCCGGTCGGCGAGCTTGATGACCAGTACGCGGATGTCGCGCGACATGGCGATGACCATCTTGCGGATGGTTTCGGCCTGGGCCGACGCGCCGTAGGTCAGCTTGTCGAGCTTGGTCACGCCGTCGACCATGCCGGCGACCTCGGGACCGAAGTCGGCGGTGAGCTGTTCGAGGGTGTAGCTGGTGTCCTCGACGGTGTCGTGGAGCAGCGCCGCGCACAGCGTCGGCTCCGTCATGCCCAGCTCGGCGAGGATCGTGGTCACCGCCAGCGGGTGGGTGATGTAGGGGTCGCCCGACTTGCGCAGCTGGCCGCGGTGGTAGTGCTCAGCGGTGCGGTAGGCCCGCTCTATGAGCGCGGTGTCGGCCTTCGGGTGGTTGGCGCGGACGACCTTGAACAGCGGGTCGAGGACGGCGACCTGGGGCGTACGCGGGGCTCCGAGGCGCGCCAATCGGTGGCGCATCGACATGCGGGGCTGCTCGGGACCCGATCCGAACCGGTCGACGTTGTCGACCTGCCCGGACTGTCGCGTGTCGCTCATGCGCCGCCTTTCGCACTGGAGGGATGGCCCAGTCTATCCAGTTCGCCGCGGCCGGTCACCGCGGTTCCGTACGCCAGCTCGTGCCTGGCCGCAGGACGTCAGTCACCGTCGTCGAGACGAACGCCCCGGGAGGCCCGCGTGGAGATGGTCGGGTGCGTACGCTCCCCCACGACGTCGCGGGTGCCCTCCATCTCGCTGCGCCGCACGACG
The DNA here is from genome assembly GCF_054780035.1 of Mariniluteicoccus endophyticus. NCBI lineage: Bacteria > Bacillati > Actinomycetota > Actinomycetes > Propionibacteriales > Propionibacteriaceae > Mariniluteicoccus > Mariniluteicoccus endophyticus. The sequence goes on from NZ_BAAGXC010000016.1 coordinate 231,895, forward strand.
ACCAGGTCGTCCCCGGTCTCGAGCCGGGCGACCGTCGGGTCGAAGTAGCGCCGCATGGTCTTGTTGCGCACGACCGCGATGACCCGCTCGCCCACGATGTCGCCCGGACCCTGGCCGACCTCCTCGGGGCGCACCTGGCGCTCGGCGACCTCGAGGCCCTCGCCCGAGGTCAGCAGGTCCTCGATGGCCGTGCCGATGTTCGGCGAGACCGCCGACAGGCCGAGCAGGCGGCCCACGGCGTCGGACGACGTGACGACCGAGTCCGCACCCGACTGGCGCAGCAGGGGCGCGTTGTCGTGCTCGCGGACCGCGACGACCACATGGGCCGACGGGTTGAGCTGGCGGACGGTGAGCGTGGCAAGGATCGCCGAGTCGTCGCGGTCGAGGGTGATGATGACCTCGCGTGCCTTCGAGATCTCTGCCCGGCGCAGGACGTCGCGGCGGGTCGCGTCACCCTTGATGGCGGCGACCCCGTGGGTGTTGGCGTCGGCGATCGCGGTGGCCCGGTCGTCGATGACGACGAGCTTCTCCATGTCCATCTCGTGGCGTCGCAGGGTCTGGACCGCGCTGCGCCCCTTGGTGCCGTAGCCGACGACGACGACGTGGTTGCGCATCCGTTTCCTCCAGCGGTTGTCGAGCAGGGCGCGGCGTCCCTCGTTGGCCAGCACCTCGAGGGTGGTGCCGACGAGGAGCACGAGGAACACGATGCGCAGCGGGGTGATGACGAGCGCGTTGATGAGTCGCGCATGGGTGGCGCTGGGCGTGATGTCGCCGTAGCCGGTGGTGGTGACCGTCACCGTCGAGTAGTACAGCGCGTCGATCAGCGAGATGCCGTCGTTGTTGACGTTGTCGGAGTAGGAGTCGCGGTCGATGTAGACGATCAGTGTGGTGATGACGAGCAGCAGGACCCCCACCAGAGCGCGCACCAGCAGCTCGCGCGGCGCCGACGAGCGCCGGCGCGGCAGCGACACCAGCACATGGCTGGCGTCGTCCGGTTTCGGCGTCGTCTGGGGGATCAGCGAGCTCACGGCACCTGGAGGACCGACGAGACCGAGTCGATGCCCTGCTCGTGCAGCATCTTGCGGGCGCCCAAGAACTCGAGCTCCAGCAACACCGAGACGTGGACCAGCTCGGCACCGAGCTTCTTCAGCAGGCCCGCCGTGGCGGCGACGGTGCCGCCTGTGGCGAGCACGTCGTCGACCACGAGCACCTCCGCGCCCGGCATCAGCGCATCGGTGTGGACGGCCAGCGTCTCCTGACCGTACTCGAGCGCGAAGGTCTCCTCGTGGACCCTGCCGGGCAGCTTGCCCGGCTTGCGCACCGGCACGAAGCCGGCGTGCAACGCCAGCGCGATCGGCGCGGCGACAATGAATCCGCGCGCTTCCATGCCGACGACGACGTCGATCTCCTCCGGCGAGACGCGGGAGAGCTCGGCGATCGCCGCCTGGAAGCCCCGCGCGTCAGACAGCAGCGGCGTGATGTCCTTGAAGACCACACCCGGCTTCGGGAAGTCGGGGACGTCACGGATGAGGCCCGCGACGAGCTCGCGGTTGACCTCGGAGTGTGTCTTGGGGGGCATGTCGTCACTTCTTTCGCTGGCTGCGCGACTGGTTGCGCGGCTGGCGCCGGTCGGTGTCTGTATTGGCGATGCGGTGCGGACGCACGGTGGTGGTCGTCACCCGCGCTCCGGTACGCGTCGTCGTGCCCTTGGCCTCCTCGTTCTCGGCGGTCTCGCCGGCGAGGTCGTCGTTCGACGGCTCCGACGTGTCCTCGTCGGACGCGGCGGGGCGATGGCGACGGGTCTGCTTGCGCTCGAGGCGCTCGCGGTGGCTGACCATCTCCGGCTCGCGCTCCTTCATGTCGACCAGGAGTGGGGTGGCGATGAACACCGAGGAGTAGGCGCCGGCGATCATGCCGACGAACAGCGCGAGGCCGAGGTCCTTCAGTGGGCCGGTGCCGAGGATGAACGCACCCGCGATGAGCAGCGCGGCCACGGGCAGGACGCCGATCACGGTGGTGTTCAGCGAGCGCACGAGCACCTGGTTGACGGCGTGGTTGGCGGCCTCGGTGTACGTCTTGCGCGACGATTTGAGGTCGACGACGTTCTCACGCACCTTGTCGAACACGACGACCGTGTCGTACAGCGAGTAGCCGAGGATCGTCAGCAGGCCGATGAGGGTGGTCGGGGTGAACGTGAACCCCACGAGCGCATAGATGCCGATGGTCAGCACCAGGTCGTGCAGGAGCGCCGCGATCGCCGCGAAAGACATCTTGAGGTCTCTGAAATAGGCCCAGATCATCAGCATGACCAGCACGAGGAACACCACGAGGGCGATCGCGCCCTTCTGTGTGATCTGCTGGCCCCAGGAGGCACCGATGAGGTTGTAGGCCACCTTGTCCGGCGCGGTCCCGACGTGCTCGGCGATCGCCGTACGCATCTTCGGCACCTCGGTCTCGGCGTCGAGCGTACGCGTCTGGACGCGGACGGTCCTGTCGCCGATGGTCGTGACCGACGTGTCACCCATGTCTGGCAGGCCGACCTTCGCGACGGCGGCCTTCATGTCGTCGACCGTCGTCGCCGTGACCTTCGTCGGCGCCTGGAAGTCGGCGCCGCCTTTGAACTCGATGCCGAGGTCGAGGCCGCGCACCAGCAGGGCGAGGAGGCTCAGGGCGATCAGGGCTGCTGAGATCGCATACCAGCGCTTGCGGCGGCCCACGAAGTCGTAGGCGATCTGACCGGTGTAGAGGCGGTGGGTCAGGCTGTCCTTGGGCCCCGACGCCTTCGCGGACGTCTTGTCGGTGGTCTGGGTTGTCATGCCTTCGACTCCTCGATGGTGGGCCGGGTGGTGCGGCGTCCGGTGCGGCCCTGGATCGACTTCACGCCGAAGTGCTCGGCGTCGAGGCCCGACAGCTTGTGGCCCTGACCGAAGAACTTCGTACGCACCAGCAGGCTCATCAGGGGCTTGGTGAACCAGAAGACCATCGCGATGTCGATGAGGGTGGTCAGGCCGAGCGTGAACGCGAAGCCCTTGACCGCGCCGATCGCGAGGATGAACAGTACGACGGCCGACAGCAGCGACACCGCGTCGGCCACGAGGATCGTGGACCTGGCCTTCTGCCAACCGGTCTCGACCGCGGAGCGCAGCGAGCGGCCATCGCGGACCTCGTCACGGATGCGTTCGAAATAGATGATGAACGAGTCGGCCGTCGTGCCGATCGCCACGATGGCGCCGGCGATGCCGGGCAGGTTCAGCGCGAACCCGACGGACTTGCCGAGCAGCACCATCATCGCGTAGGTGAACGCGGCGGCGACCGCGAGCGAGGCGACGACCACGATGCCGAGGCCGCGGTAGTACAGGAACGAATAGAGGACGACCAGGCCGAGGCCGATCAGGCCGGCGATGATGCCGGCGCGCAGTTGCTCGCCGCCGAGGGTGGCGGACACGTTGTCGACCGAGGACACCTCGAAGGCCAGCGGCAGCGCGCCGTACTTCAGGACGTTGGCGAGCTCGGTGGCCGATTTCTCGTCGAAGCCGCCGGAGATCTCGGCGCGGCCGCCGGGGATCGCCTGGCTGACCGAGGGTGCTGAGATCGACTTGCCGTCGAGGACGATGGCGAAGCGGTTCATCGGGTCCTGCTGGGAGGCGAGTTGGCCGGTGGCCTTCTCGAACGCCGCGGCTCCCTCGTTGTTGAATTCCAGGTTGACGACCCAGTTGAGCTGGTTCTGGGGCACGCCGGCGGTCGCGTTGGTCAGCATGTCGCCCTTGACGAGGGCAGGGCCGAGCAGGAGCTTCTGGGTGCCGCTGCGGTCGCACGCGATGAGCGGCTGGTCGGAGACCTCGACGAACTTCTGGTCGCAGGTGAACTCCTGGAACTCGGCGAGGTCCTGCTCCGACGGCTGCCAGGTGAGCGCCTTCTCGGGGGTCAGGCCCGTGCCGGGCGCCGTGGGACGCGGGGTCTTGGGCGCGGGCGGTGCGGTCGGCAGCTGGGGGGCCGGACGCGGGTTGCCGCTCGGAGCGGCCTGCGGGGTCGCCGCACCCGGGGTCGCCTCGGCACCCGGCGTGGCGTTCGGGGCCGGGCTGCCGGTGGCCTGGGGCGTACCCGTCGCTGTCGGGTCGGGCACCGGCGCCGCGTTGTCGACCATCGCGACGGCGCGGAAGGTCAGGACGGCGGTCTGGCCGACGAGGCGGACGAGCTCGTCCTGCTGGACGTTGGGCACGGTGACCACGATCTGTCGCTCGCCCGAAGTCGTGACCTCGGTCTCACCGACGCCGAGGCTGTCGACGCGCTGCTGGATGATCGTGCGGGCCTGCTCGAGGCTCTCACGCGTCGGCGCGCCGCCACCGGTGGTGTTCGTCGCCGTCAGCGTGATCGTCGTGCCACCTCGCAGGTCGAGACCCAGCTTCGGGGTCCAGGCCTTCGCCATCGCCATCACACCGATGCACGCGGCGAGTGCGAGGAAGGTCGCCACGAGCGTGCGCAGCGGTTTTCCGTGTTTGGTTGCCACTTCGTACCTTCTCGTCAAGCCTCGGAGGGCTTCTGGGTGTCGGGAGCCTCGACCCGCGCGGGGCCGTTGCCCGCGGGTGGGTCGATCGGGTCTGGGTCGACGGAACCGTCGGGCTCCGTCTCGTGGTCTGCCTCGAGGGCCTCGTCCGTCTCGTGGACGTCGTGCTCGGCGACGGGCGTGGCCGTCGGGGCCTCCACGACTTGGGCGACCGCACGGGTGGCGACCTCGAGGTGGGTGCCCGGGGCGACCTCGAGCTGCATCGTGGTCTCACCGAGGGAGACGACCGTCCCGTGAATGCCGCTGGTCAGCATGACGCGGGCGCCGGGCCGCAGCGAGGCGACGAGCTGTTCGTGCTGCTTCTGGGCACGTCGTTGGGGAAGGAACACCAGGAACACCAGTCCCGCCAGCATGAGGGCGATGACGATGACGGACTCCATGGCTCCCGTTTCGTGTGTGATCGGACGGCTACAGGCATGCCGACACGTCCCGCAGGACGGGCCGACTGCGGGAGTCTATCCGCGATCGGGTGAAATCCCGAACAGGTCGGGACCGGCCGCACCAGCAGGGGGCCTCAGGCCCAGGTGCGACCACCCGGCGGCCGTGGCGACGCGGCCGCGCTGCGTACGCATCAGGAAGCCCTGACGCACGAGGAAGGGCTCGGCGACCTCCTCGACGGTCTCGGCCTCCTCCCCCACCGAGATCGCCAGTGTCGACAGGCCGACCGGGCCGCCACCGAACTTGCGGCACAGCGCGTCGAGCACGCCGCGGTCGAGCCGGTCGAGACCCTGCTCGTCCACCTCGTAGAGCTCGAGCGCCGCCTTCGCCAGCTCGACGGTGATGCGGCCGTCGGAACGCACCTGCGCGTAGTCGCGCACGCGGCGCAGCAGACGGTTCGCGATGCGCGGGGTGCCTCGGGAGCGGCGCGCGATCTCGGCGGACGCCTGCGGGTCGATGCGTACGCCCAGCACGCCGGCCGAGCGTGCGATGATCCGCTCGAGATCGAAGGGCTCGTAGAAGTCGAGCTGGGCGGTGAACCCGAAGCGGTCGCGCAGCGGCCCGGGCAGCAGGCCCGCACGCGTCGTGGCGCCGACCATGGTGAACGGCGGGATCTCCAGCGGGATCGCAGTGGCGCCGGGCCCCTTGCCGACGACGACGTCGACGCGGAAGTCCTCCATCGCCAGATAGAGCATCTCCTCGGCGGGCTTCGACATGCGGTGGATCTCGTCGAGGAAGAACACCTCCCCCTCGACCAAGCCCGACAGGATGGCCGCCAGGTCGCCGGCGTGCTGGATCGCCGGACCCGACGAGATTCGGATCGGCGCGTTCATCTCGGCAGCGATGATCATGGCGAGCGTCGTCTTGCCCAGGCCGGGCGGCCCCGACAGCAGCACGTGGTCGGCCACCGCGCCGCGGTGTCGCGCCGCCTCGAGGACGAGGCCAAGCTGGTCGGCGACGCGCGGCTGGCCCCGGAACTCGGTCAGGGACGCCGGCCGCAGCGCGGCCTCGGCGGCCTTCTCGTCGGTCAGGGCGTGGGGGTCGAGGGGCGAGTCGCTCACGCGGTCGATCCTCTCAGGCTCAGCGCTTGGCGAGCGACTGCAGCGCCGCCCGCATCAGCACGGCCACGTTCGTCTCGGTCTCGGCGAGCGGTGCCACGCGCTCACAGGCCGCCTCGGCGTCCTTGGCCGACCAGCCCAGCCCCTGCAGGCCGGTGGCGACCTGTTCGCGCCACGGCTCGTTGGCCGAGGGTGCCGCCGGCGTGCCGTCGGGAGCGGTGACCGGGCCGAGGGCGTTGACCTTGTCCTTGAGCTCGAGCACGACCTTCTGGGCACCCTTCGGGCCCAGCCCCGGCGTACGCGTCAGGGTCTTGTGGTCGCCCGAGGCGACGGCGACGCGGAACTCGCCGGGGCTCAGCACCGACATCATTGCCAGAGCGATCTTGGGGCCGATGCCCGAAGCCGACATGGCCAGCTCGAAGCAGTCGCGCTCGTCGGCGGTCGCGAACCCGTAGAGGGTCATCGAGTCCTCGCGCACGACCATGCTGGTCTGCAGCTCGGTGGGCTGGCCGAGGCGTACGGACGTCGCGGTGGCGGGCGTGACCAAGCAGCGGACGCCGAACCCGGCCAGGTCGACGACGACCGACGTGGCGCCGACCGCGGTGACGGTGCCCTTGAGATGGGCGATCATCGGGTTCCTCCTGTGGACTGGACCTTCAGCTGGGCCGCACGGATGCGTTCGGTCTGGCGTGCGGCGATCTCTCGCGCACGCTCCATCGACTCGCCGTGGGCGGTGCGCGAGTGGCGCGCGGTGGCCTCGGTGAGGCGGTTGCGCGTGCCGCCGCGCCACACGTGGCAGATCGCCAGCGCGACGGCGTCGGCCGCGTCGGCCGGCTTCGGGGGCTCGTCGAGCCTGAGCACGCGGGCGACCATGGTGCCGACCTGCTTCTTGTCGGCCCGGCCCGAGCCCGAGATGGCGGCCTTCACCTCGCTCGGGGTGTGCTCGGCGACGGGGATGCCGTTGCGGGCACCGACCAGCATGGCGACGCCCGACGCCTGAGCGGTGCCCATGACGGTGTTGAGGTTGTTCTGGGCGAACACGCGCTCTACAGCCAGCACGTCGGGCAGCCACGTCTCGAGAAGGGCCTGGATCTCGACCTCGATCGTCACGAGCCGACGTGGCGCATCGAGTGCCGAGTCGGTGCGGATCACGCCCACGGCGAGCAGCTGGGGCGGTCGGCCGGGAAGGCCCTCGACCACGCCGTACCCGCAGCGGGTCAGGCCGGGGTCGATCCCGAGCACACGCATGCACCCCTCCTCACGTCGAACAGACGTTCGGATGGTATCGCGGGCGGTCGCCGGGCCGGCGCCGAAACGCCGGTCCGGGCGACGCTCACGCCTCGTCGGACTCGGGGCCCTCGTAGTTGGCGTACACGTTCTGGACGTCGTCGCAGTCTTCGAGGGCGTCGATGATGCGCTCGACCTTCTCGGCCACCTCGGCGTCGACCTGGGTGTCGTAGTCGGGCACGAACGAGACCTCGGCCGACTCGTAGTCGAGCCCGGCTCCCTGGACGGCCTTGCGCACCTCGACCACGTCGGACGGGTCGCACTGGATGGTGAAGCCCTCGCCCTGGTCGATGACCTCCTCGGCCCCCGCGTCGAGGGTCACCTCGAGCAGGTCGTCCTCGGTGACCTCGCGGCCGCCCTGGGCCTTGGCCACCTCCACGACACCCTTGCGCTGGTAGATGCGCGACACCGAGCCGGCGTCGGCCATCGAGCCGCCGTTGCGCGTCACCGCGACGCGCACCTCGGAGGCCGAACGGTTGCGGTTGTCGGTGAGGCACTCGATCAGCAGGCCCACGCCGCCGGGCGCCATGGCCTCGTAGAACAGCGTCTCGTAGCTGACGGCGTCGGCGCCCTCACCCGAGCCGCGCTTGACGGCGCGGTCGATGTTGTCGTTGGGCACCGACGACTTCTTCGCCTTCTGGATGGCGTCGTACAGCGTCGGGTTGCCCGCGGGGTCGCCACCGCCGAGCCGTGCCGCGACCTCGACGTTCTTGATCAGCTTGGCGAACAGCTTGCCGCGCTTGGCGTCGATGACGGCCTTCTTGTGCTTCGTGGTGGCCCATTTGGAGTGACCGCTCATGCGCAGCCCCTTTCTCGTCGGTGCAAGGTGCGTCCTGCAGTCAGGCGGCGTCGGCCGCGTACTGCACGATGGTGTCGGTGGGTTCGTAGCCGACCGAACGATACAGCTCGTCGTTCAGCTCACCGCGCGAGTCGATGCCGAGACCGCCGGCGTCGGCACCCGCGTCGGCGAACGTCGCCAGCGACCTGACCAGCAGACCGCGTGCGATCCCGCGGCCGCGGTGGGACGGGCGTACGCCCAGCCGGTCGGTCCAGCCGTCGACGACGTCGTCGTCGGGGATGGGGTCGGAGTTCATGGCATAGCCCACGACCTCGCCGGTGGTGTCGTCCAGCGCGAGCCACGACCACTCCGGCCGGGCGGCCGGACGGCGGACCTGGGCGTGCCACTCGTCGGCCGAGACCGGCGCCGCGTTCCACTCCTGGGCGAACGCCTCGTTGTGGGCGTCTCGCGCCGCACCGCACAGGTCCCACGTGAACGGGACGAATGTGATGCCCTCGGGCGATGTCTCGGCGATGCGGCGGTGGAGGGCCTCCACGTCAAAGATGGGGCAGCGCATGTCGACGAAGCGACGCTTCTCGTGCATGCCCGACTTCACGTAGAGGTCACCCTTGGCGGCCAGGCGCGCGTCGGCGTACGCGAGCAGCTCCAACGGACGGCCGTCGAACTCGAGGATGTTGCGCTCGACGGCGGCGTCCCACTGCCAACGCAGCAGCTGGCGGCCGATGCCCTGGTGGCGGTAGGCCGGGTGGACGCCGCCACCCAGGCGGACCTGGCGTGGGTCGGGATCACCGGGCACGTCGATGTTCCAGGCGAACGCGACGACCGAGTCGGCCTCCCAGCCCAGCAGGAGCCTCGTGAGCGCCGTCGGGTCGTTCGCGCAGTAGTCGCGGATCGTCTCGGGCAGGTAGGTCTCGGCCGGGTCGTCGAAGTAGTTGATGGCGTCGATCAACCGCGTGACGTGGTCGATCTCGCTCATCTGGGCCACGCGCCACGTGAGCGAGGTCGTGTCGTCGAGGGTATGCCCCATCTCAGATCCCCTCTCGGTGGGCAGGTTGCCGACCGTTCATTCTAGCCCCTGGGCCACTCCACCGCCGACCAGTGGCGCGCCGTGGCGACCCTGCTCAGGTCGAGATCGGCGTTGACGACCACCGGGTGGCCCACGGCGGACAGCAGCGGCAGGTCTGCCAGCGAGTCGGCGTACGCGAAGGAGCGGGACAGGTCGACGCCCTGGACCTCGGCCCAGCGACGCAGCCACGACGAACGCCACTCCCCCACCATCGGCGGGCCCGTCAGGAAGCCGTTGCAGCGACCGTTGGCGTCGGTGGCCAGGTCGGCGGCCACGACCTCGTCGAACAGGTGGGCGACCGGGCGGGTGAAGGGACGGATCGCGCCGGTCATCAAGATGGTGCGGTGACCCGCGGCGCGATGCTCCTCGATGCGGCGCACGGCGTCGGGGATGAGACGCGACGTGATGCGCTCCCCCAGCCCTTCGTCGACCGCGCGCTCCAGCTCGGCGAGCTCGGTGCCGGAGTAGCGACGGTAGGACGCACGCAGGAACGAGCTGCGGTCATCGCGCTCGGTGCGGATCAGGTCGGGCAGCGCGGAGGTCAGCGAGACGAGCTCGCCGGCGCGGTGGCGTACGGAGCGGTCGCGCAGCTGTGCCCACACGTAGGTCTCGATCACGTTGGCGCCCACGACGGTGCCGTGGAGATCGAAGACCGCCACGACGTCGGGCGCGGCGGCCTTCTCGATGGCCGGCAGCACCGCCGGCGCCGGGCGCGACCCGCGGCGCTTGCGGATCGCGATGCGGTCGCGCGTCGACTGCGTCACCGACGGGCAGTGGATGCGCTCGATGTATTCGGTCCAGTCCACCGCCGCGGTGTCGAACCCGAACGACTCCCTGTCCTGCTCGGCGAGGCTGTTGTGGAGCGCAAGCGTGCGGTCGTCGACGAAATAGAGCTCGGAGCGCAGGTACTCGCCGTAGAGGGCGAGGTAGCGCTTCAGCCCGCCCATCTGGTCCTTGCTGCGGTCGAGCCTCTTCGCCGCGCGGCGCGTCCGGTCCGAGCGCGGCGCCACCGACAGGGCCCGGCCGGCGAGGTCGTAGCCGAGCTCGGTCGCGGCCAGCACGCGCTCGATCCGCCCGGCGCCGGGGAAGCTCCAGCTCGGGAGCTTCTTCGGCGCATCGGGGTCGAACGGGTGGTCGGTGAAGTACTGGCGCACGTGCAGGTAGAGATCGCGGAACGTCAGCGGGTTACGGGTGCCCGAGCTCACGTGGTAGAACTCCGGCCGGCCGATCGCGGGCTCGGTCGCGCACACGGCGACGATCGCGTTCACGACGTGGTCGCACGGCACGATGTCGATGACCGAGTCGGGCGTGGCGGGCAGCTCGGGCAGCGCGCCCTTGCCGTAGGCCATGATCAGCGGCTCGGCCATCTTGTAGCCTTCGATCCAGCCCGGGTAGGGGTGCTTCAGGGACGACTCGACGATGGCTGGCCGCACGATCGACACGCGGATGTCGCGGCCGAGGTCGGCGACGATCCGCTCACCCATCGCTTTGGCGAAGGTGTACGCGTCGGTCCAGCCCAGGCTGCGGGCACGCTCGGTGCCGGCGGTGACCAGCGCCTCGGCGACCCACTCCTGGCGGCGACGCTCGGTGTCGGCGGCCGTGGTCAGGTGTCCGGCGCGGTTGTGCTCGCGCTCGGCCTGGCGGCGCAGGACGGCCAGGCGCTCCGGCGTACGCGACTCGATCTCGATCTGCTCGGCGAGCTTGAGCGCCCACTCGGTCTCGACGGCGTAGTCGACGTCGTGCTCGTGGGCGGACTCGGTGATCGGGCCGCGGCGGCGACCGGCGGTGTAGGCGGTGGAGATGTGGACGTAGTGGGGTACACGGCCCTCGGCCGGCGGCACCGCCTCGAGCATCTTCTCCATGAGTGCCCGCGTGCCGAGCACGTTGGTCTTGAACGCCTGATCGATCGGCGGGTCGAACGACACGTCACCGGCGCAGTGGACGAGCACATCCATGTCGCTTGGCAGGTCGGGCACGTTCGGCAGGTCACCCTCGATGACGGTGACGCGGGCGTCCAGCAGGGCCTCGGCCCCACCGGCGGCCTCGCGCAGGTCGGCGAAGATGCGCTTCTTGACGACCTTGACCATGCGGTCGTACGCCGACGCGTCCCCCTTGCGACGCACGAGCACGCCGACCCTGGTCGTGGGGAGCTCGGAGAGGATCTTCCAGAGCAGCTGCTCGCCGATGAAACCGGTGACGCCGGTCATCACGACGAACTTTCCGTCGAGGAGTTCTGCGAGGGGCCCGTCGAGGGCGGGGACGTCGACCGTGTTCAGCACCCGGGCAGGCTATCGGAATCGTCCGACGGACTGCATTGGCCGAACCCTACAACCAGCGACGCTGCTCAGGCTGTGCGGGAGACTTCGAGGGCCTCCTCGAGCGTGAAATTGCCGACATAGAGGGCGGTGCCGATGATCGCGCCCTCCACGCCGATCGGGACCAGCCCGCGGAGCTGGCGTAGGTCTTCCAGCGACGAGACACCGCCCGAGGCGATGACGGGGGCCTCGGTGCGGGCGCAGATGGCGCCCAGCAGCTCGAAGTTGGGGCCCGACAGCATGCCGTCGGAGGCGACGTCGGTGACGACGTAGCGCGAGCAGCCGGCGGCGTCGAGGCGTTCGAGGGTCTCGAAGACGTTTCCGCCCTCGCGGGTCCAGCCGCGCGCAGCGAGCTTGTCCCCCTTGACGTCGAGGCCGATGGCGATGCGGTCACCGTGCTCGGCGATGATCTCCTCGCACCACTCGGGGCTCTCGAGGGCGGCAGTCCCTATGTTGACCCGGCGGCAGCCGGTGGCCACCGCCCGCTCGAGCGAGGCGTCGTCGCGGATGCCGCCGGACAGCTCGACGTCGAGCTTCATTGCCGACACTACCTCGGCGATGACCTCGGCGTTCGAGCCCTTGCCGAAGGCCGCGTCGAGGTCGACGAGATGGAGCCACTCGGCGCCGGCGTCCTGCCACCGCCGGGCCGCGGCCAGCGGATCACCGAAGGTCTTCTCCGTGCCGTCCACCCCCTGCACGAGCTGGACGGCCTGGCCGTCCTTGACGTCGACAGCGGGAAGAAGCGTGAGTGAGTGCACCCCTCGATGCTACAGAATCCGGAGAACCCCTACCCACCCCTGCGGCTCGCCGAGGCGCTGGTGAGGCCCGGGGAAGAGGACGCGGCGGTGACGAGCCTGCGTACCGCCCTCGACCTCGACGCCGGCATCCTCGACCACGCCGGCCCGACCACCCTGGCCCTCGCCGAGCGACACCACGTGACCGACTGACGCCACCTCACCACCCACGCAACAGGCCGAAAACTCCACAACAGGCGTTGCTTCACCCGTTGTGGAGTCTTCGGCCTGTTGTGGGGAGAGGTCAGGCGCTCATCGAGTCGGGCGCCTCGAGGGCGATGACCTTGCCGGTGGCGACGTCGACGCCGTCGGCGGACAGGGTCAGCGAGACGGTGATCTTGCGGCCCTTCACCTCGTCGATGTGCCCGCGGCACACCAGCTCGACGCCCATGGGCGTGGGCTTGAGGTAGCGCACCTCCAGCGTGCCGGTGACGAAGCGGAGCGAGCCCTCGGCCTCGAAGTCCCGGCCGGCGGCGTGGTTGCCGGCCAGCGCGGCGGAGCCGGTGCCGGAGCAGTCGATGACCGAGGCGACCAGGCCGCCGTACACGAACCCGGGCAGCGCCGTGTGTTCCGGCTTCGGCGTGAAGCGGGTGATGGTGTCGGTATGCGAGTCGCCGTCCCAGCGGGTTTTCAGCTGGTGGCCGGCCTCGTTCTCGGCGCCACAGCCGTAGCAGGCGGCGAAGGCGGAGTCGTAGTGGTCCTGGACGGCGGGGTTGTCGTTCACGGTCGTGCTCCTCATCGAGTCGTTGGACGCATCGAACCACTGGTCGGGCGCGGCGGGAAGTCCCCCGTTCGGGTGTGGCGCCTAGATGCCGCGTACGAAGCTGCGCGAGCCCTCGTCGGTGTTCTCGGTGAACCAGGCGTCCTCGACCGACAGCGACTCGACCGCGACGCCGCCGAGCACCAGCGGCAGCGTGTGCAGCACCGTCGACGGGAAGCTCAGCACGTGACCCCCGATCGGGCCGCGACGCGCCCACAGCTCCATCGGCAGGTCGGGCCGGACGATGCGTACGCCCATGTCCTCGATCGCCTGCAGCTTGGCCCCCGACTCGTGCCGGTGGGGCAGGTAGCGGCCCACCGCACGCCCGGCGACGAGGCGGCGTACGCCCGCCAGGTAGGCGTTCTCGTCGACGACCCCTGTCTCGACGAGCGAGGTGCCCATCAGGTCGGAGGCGGGCAGACGCTCGGGCTCTCCCCACAGCGAGCGAGCCCAGGCGTACGCGTTGGTCTCGTGCGGCATGTCGACCGTGAGCGGCATGGCGGTGAACAGCGAGACGGCCGGGGAGCCGCCGCCCAGGACCCTGTACGCCGGCCCGGCGACCATCCGGTTGAGCCGCGGCGGGGCGGCCTCGTGCCACCGGACCAGCGGGGCGCCGGAGGCCCACTGCTCCGCGTAACGGATCGTGGCCGTGCCGTCGTCGACGACGACGACGCGGGGGTTGCGCGTCGTGGCGAGCAGGAGGTGGGCGAGACCCGCGTACGGGTCGCCGAGGACGACCGTGTCGGCCGCGCGCACCACCGGCGCGAGCCGGGCGACGGCCGCGGCCTGGTGACGGGGCGACAACCGTGCCTCCACCCAGTCGACGGTGAAGCCGTGGGCACGCGCCAGCTCGGCGACACGGTGCATCTGCAGCCGCGTGCGCAGGTCGGTGGGCGCCAGCTGGACGATGCGCGTCGGCGTGCCGGTCGCGTACGCCCACTCGACCGCGTTCAGGGTCTGCGCGGGCGAGTCGACCAGCGCGACGGCGTCAGCCACGGGTCAGGCGACCGGCCCGCCCGAAACGTCATCGAACTCGGCAACGACGCCGGGGACGCGACGGAGCTTCTTCATCGCGGCGAGCTCGCCCTCGTAGACCTTCTTGACGCCGTCACCCAGCGCGGTCTCGATGACGCGGATGTCGCGCACGAGGCGCTCCAGCCCGCCCGGCTCGACCGACGCGGCCTGGTCGGAGCCCCACATGGCGCGGTCGAGCGTGATGTGGCGCTCGATGAACACGGCGCCGAGCGCGACCGCGGCGAGCGTGGTCTGCAGCCCGGTCTCGTGGCCCGAGTAGCCGATCGGCACGTTCGGGAACTCGCGCTGCAGCGTGTGGATCATGCGCAGGTTGAGCTCCTCGGCCTTGGCCGGGTAGGTCGACGTGGCGTGGCACATGATCGTGTTCTCGCTGCCGAGGACCTCGACGGCGTGGCGGATCTGGGCGGGCGTGGACATGCCGGTCGACAAGATGATCGTCTTGCCGGTCTCGCGCATGCGGCGCAGCAGCTCGTCGTCGGTCAACGACGCGGAGGCCACCTTGTGGGCGGGGACGTCGAACTTCTCGAGGAAGTCGACCGAGCCGGTGTCCCACGGGGAGGCGAACCAGTCGATGCCCTTCTCCTTGCAGTACGCGTCGATCTGCGCGTACTCCTGCTCACCGAACTCGACGCGGTGGCGGTAGTCGATGTATTTCATGCGGCCCCACGGCGTGTCGCGCTCGAGGTCCCACTGGTCGCGCGGGGTGCACACCTCGGGCGTGCGCTTCTGGAACTTCACTCCGTCGCAGCCGGCCTGGACCGCGGCGTCGATCAGCCGCAGCGCGTTGTCGACGTCACCGTTGTGGTTGATGCCGATCTCGCCGGTGACGTAGACCGGGTTGCCGAGGCCGACGGGCCGGGTGCCGATCAGCCGCACGGGGGTGTTCGCGGTCGGAGTGGTCATGACGTCCTTTCACCTGGGCGACGCGGGCGGGGGCTCGCGACAGAAAGCACAAGCAGGCTACACCGGTGTGCCCCGGCTAGGGTGGTGGCCATGACGCCCGCGCGCCGCACCCACCCCGAGCTCACCGTGGTGGTGAACTTCTACAACCTGCAGCGCCTGGCCCCCCAGGCCCTCGCGTCCCTGCGTGGCTCCGCCTCCCCCGGCGTACGCTTCCTGCTCGTCGACGACGCGTCGACCGACGACACACCGAACCTGCTCGAGGACGCCGCACGGTCCATCCCGGGCGCCGACGTGCTCCACCTCGACCACAACCAGGGCCTGGCCGCGGCCCGCCACCGCGGCATGGAACGGGTCGAGACCGACTGGTTCACCTTCCTCGACGGTGACGACTGGGTCGAGCCCGGCTACTACCCCACCCTGTTCGACGAGGTCCTCGCGTCGGGGTGCGAGTGGGTGCGCACCGATCACATCGAGGTCGTCGGCACGACGCGTACGCCGATCCGCATCCCCGACCGCAACCGTGCCAAGCGCATCGGCAGCCCCCGCGAGTCGATCCTCGCCGCCCGCACGACGTCGGTCGACTTCGCACACGCCTGGTCGGGTGTCTACCACCGGCGTCTGCGCGACGAGGGGCTCGTGTTCTATCCGGAGCAGCTGCGCACCGCCGAGGACCGGCCGGGCATCTGGCGTCTCCACCTCAACGTGGACCGGTTCACCATCGCCCGAACGATGGGGTTGTTCTACCGCCGCGGCGTCGCCGGCTCGCTGACCCAGACCGGTGACGTACGCCAGCTCGCGATCATCGAGTCGCTGCGGCTCATGCGCGAGGAGGTGCTGGCCGACCGCGAGGCCGATCGGTTCATGCCGAAGGTCGTCCGCACGTGGTGCGGCCTGCTGGCCGCCCACTGGATGCTGCGGTCCCGGCTCACGCCGGCGCTGCGGCGCCGTTTCGCCGTCGAGGCGCTGCACCTGCTCGACACCGTCGACCCGGCGATGCTGCAGGCCAACCTCGACACCATGATCGAGTCCCGCCGACAGGCGCTGGAGGATCTCCTGCGCACCGGGTACCTGTGGGAGGCCGTCCGATGAGCACCCTCGCCGTGGTGGTCCCGTTCTTCGACCTGGCCGCGCTCGCCCCGGTGACGCTCCGCTCTCTGGCCGCCGCGACCGGCCCCGGCGTACGCCTGGTGCTGGTCGACGACGCGTCCACCGACGCGACGCCCGACCTCCTGCAGGCTGCGCTTCCCACGCTCGGCGACGCCGAGCTGCTGCGCCTGCCGAGCAACACCGGGCTGTCCGGCGCACGCAACCGGGGCGTGGTCGCCGCCGAGGGCGCCGACTGGGTCACGTTCTTCGACGGCGACGACCTGGTCGAGCCTGGCTACTTCCCGGCGCTGCTGGCCGCGTGCGAGGCGTCCGGCGCCGACTTCGTGCGGACCGACCACGTCGACGTCCGCGGCATCGAGCGCACCGCCGTCCGGGTCCCCTCGCGCGCCCGTCAGGGGCGGCTCGTCGACGGCCGGGACGCGATCCTGCCCGCCGGGCAGCGCACGTCGGTCGACCACCCGTACGCGTGGGCCGGCGCCTATCGCCGTGAGCTCGCCGCCGACGGCCTGCTGGAGTTCGACGAGTCGTTGCGAACCGCTGAGGACCGCCCGTGGATCTGGCGGCTCCACCTCGCCGGCGGGCGCTTCACCGTGCCCGACCTGCTCGGGCTGGGCTATCGGCGTGGCGTGGCCGGTTCGCTGTCGCAGCGCGCGACGTCGACCCAGCTCGACTTCGTGCCCGCGATGGCGCGGGTCATCGACATCGTGCGGGCCGACCCGGAGGCCGACCGGTTCCTGCCGAAGGCCATCCGCCGCCAGTGCGAGCTGACGCTGCACCACCTGGGGCTCATGGACCGGTTCGAGCCCGGCGTACGCACCACGTTCACGCGCCTGCTGGGACAGGCGCTGGCCGACCTGCCCGCCGCCGAGCGCGATGCCGTGCTGGCCGACCTGACCCCCGACCGCCGCGGCCGCCTGCTGCGGATCATGCCGAAGGAGCGCCCATGAGCGACCAGCCCCGCCCCGCACCCGTCCAGCCCGATGCGCCCGTCCAGCCCGATGCGCCCGTCCATCCCGACGTGGCCCGGCGTACGCAGGTCTTCGAGGTCTCGACCCTGTACGGGCTGGCGACGTTGAACGCGATCATCGACCAGGGCCTGCTCGGTGACGCGCCGCGTCGCGTGCTCGTGACGTCGAACAACGTCGACAACCCCGAGACCGGGGACGCGCTGCGCTCGAGCCCGGCGTTCGCCGACCTGTGCGCACCGTTCCACGGCGTGGTGTCCTACAACGAGGCCCTCCATCCGCTGCACCCGCGCCAGTTCACGCCCGGCGAGGCGGAGCTGCCGCTGTGGGAGCGCTACCTGCGCGGCCAGTGGGGGCTGGGCGACGAGCCCGTCCATCTGGTGATGGAGTCGATCCAGACGCCGCCGTCGGCGACGCTGGCGGCGATCTTCGCGCAGGCCTCCATCGACGTGTACGCCGACGGCCTGATGACCTACTCCCCGACCCGCAACCGCATCGTGTCCGACGTCGGCATCCGCATCGACCGGGTGCTGCACCTCGACCTGGTGCCGGGGCTGGAGCCGCTGCTGCTGTCGGAGTTCGGCGTGCGCGGCCACGTCATCGACTCCGAGCGCATGCGCGCGGTCCTGCGCCGAGTCGCGCCCACGTCGACGCTGCCCGACGTCGAGGGCCCGTGCGCGGTCTTGCTGGGGCAGTATTTGTCGGCGCTGAAGCTCATCTCGGTCGAGGACGAGGAGCGGCTCCACGCCGACATGGTGTCGGCCGCGGTCGCCCGCGGCGTACGCACCATTGTGTTCAAGCCCCACCCGTCGGCTCCGGCGTCGCTGACGTCGCGCCTGCTGGAGCGGGCGGCCGAACTGGGCGCCGTGGTGACAGTCTACGCCGAGCCCGTGCTGGCCGAGACGTTGTTCGAGCGGCTCGACGTGCGGCTGGTGGTCAGCTGCTTCTCCACCGGCCTGATGACCGCGAGCGCGCTCTACGGCATCGACGCCGTCCGGGTGGGCACGGAGGCCGTGCTGAAGACGCTGAAGCCCTACCCGAACAGCAACCGTGTGCCGCTGGTCGTCGTCGACACCCACGTCGACGGCCCCGACTCCCCCGCCCGGCTCGACGTGCCCGAGCTGCGCGAGCTCGTGGAGGCGGTGGGCTTCGTGATGCAGCCCGAGATCCTGGCCGACCGGCGCGGCCGGGTGACAGCGTGGCTCGAGCGCCACGGGGCCGACGAGTCGCGCTACTTCCCCGCCGAGCGGCTGGGCCAGCTCGACCTGCCGGGCGGTCGCAAGACCCTGCGTACGCGGGTGGCGCCGACGCTGCGGCGGGTCGCGCGGCAGGCGTACGCGACGGAGCGGCGCCTCGAGGAGCGGTTCATGGGGTCCATCCGGATGCAGTGAACGCCCTCGTTACGATCGGGTACATGACGAGCGGACGCATCACGTTCACCGGCAACCCCTGGCCGCTGGGCCACGCCATCAGCGACCTCACGATGACCCTGCGGGGTGACGAGGACGGTTCGGGCGTGCGCCTGCACCTCCACGTGGAGTCCGCGGCGTACGACGCGGAGGGGCCGGGACGTCCGGCGACCGGCGGCAGCCGGCACGGCTGGGACGATCCCGCCGACTGGATCGGCAGCGGTTCGTCGATCATCTCGTCGACGGCCTGGGACAACCGTGGCGTGCAGGTCGACGTCGACGACCGGCTCGGCTTCGACGAGATCGACCTCACCGGCACCTACCGGGTCGACGAGGGCGACTACGACCCGTCGGTCCCGCTCGAGGAGCGCGCGTTCGGCGCGTTCGTCATCGGCACGAGCGTCGTCGGCGACCACACGATCGAGCTGACGCGTACGGGCGCCAACCTGTTCGACCTGCGCTGGACCGGTCGTCTGGCGACGACGTGGACGGGCGAGACCGAGCTGGCGCACGACTTCAGCGTCGACGCGCGCGGCGTGCGCCTGAGCTGACGTACGCCGCCGCGCGCCCCTCAGAGGGGCCGCAGGCCCCCGAGCACGAACTGACCGTTCTCGGCGGGTTCCATGACGATCGCCAGGCCCGATCCCGAGGTTCCCCACGGGGTGGTGACGCGCGCGTCGAGCGGCTGCGGGGCACCCTGGCCGTTCCACACATACTTCGTGCCATCGCGCGAGCCGTAGAGGTGCTTGGCGTCGGACATCTGCGACGACCATCGCTCCATCAGCTCGGTGCGGCCGTCGGTGAGGCGGGCGAGGACGGGGCCGGCCGAGGCCAGCTCCATGTTGGGCGAGACCGTGAGGGTGACGTCCTTGACGAGATCGTCGGCGACGGTGGCGGAGGCCAGCAGCGCGCCGTCGGCCGCCTTGTAGAGGCCGATCGTCTTCTTGGTGGGGTCGGCGGTGTCGCCCCACGCGGCGATGACGCCGCGGGAGAAACGGCCGGGCTGCATCTCGCCGACGGTGCCGTCGGGGGTCCGCTGGGGGCGTACTTCGCGGGATGCCTGGCCGGCGTCGGAGGGGTTGTAGACCCACTTGCCCCGCTGGGGGGCCGAGACGAGGAAGCCGTCCGGCGCGACGCCGAGGGCGATGTGGTCGCCCGGCAGCGCAACGGGCGCGAGCGTGGCGGATCCGGTGACGGTCCACTGCTCCTTGCCGGCCATGACCATGAGGCCGCCTCCCTGGGCGAAGACCTTCGCGCCGGTCGGCAGCACGATCACCTTGGGCTCGTTGTTCTGGGCGCCGTCGAGCGGCCACAGGAACAGGCTCTGCCCGTCGACGACGGCGACCATGTTCGCGCCCTGGACCTGAGCGAGGACCGTGCGGGCGGCGCCGGACAGGCGCGCACCGGTCGAGGTGAACACTGGCTTGCCGGTGTCGGCGTTGAGGACGTTCAGCGCGCCCTTGTTGTCGACGTAGGCGACGCGATTCTCGCCGACCACGACCGTGGCGGTCTGGCTGATCAGGTTGGACCATTCGTAGTCACGGCTCCACGACGGCGGGGCGTCACGCTGGGTCAGCGTCTTCGGCGCCTGGGCGACCGCGGCGGTCGAGCTGCGGTATTCGCTGACGGCGATGAGGGCGATGCCGGTGATCAGCGCGAGGACGATCGCTCCGGCGGCGAGCCACTTGAGCGGGAACGTCTTCTGGTTGCGGCGCTGGTCGGTCTCGTACGCCGACGCCTGGGACACCGGGTAGCCGGCGGACGCCTGCGAGACCGGGAACGGCGCGGACGTCTGCGACACCGGGTGGGACGCGCTCGACTGCGACATCGGGTAGGTCACCGACGGCGGGTAGCCGGCGCTCTGGGCCGAGACCGGGTAGCCGGCGCTGGAGGTCGACAGCGGGTGGCCGGCCGAGCCCGGGTACTGTGCCGCACTCGCCGGAAGCACGGGTGCCGCGGGGACGTTGGCCGACTGGGGCATGGCGGGCTCTCCCCACCCCTGCTGGTGGGGGTAGGCGGCCTGCTGGGCCTGGGGGTCCTGCGCGAAGCCGTGCTGGCCCGCGTCGGGGCCGTAGCCGCCCGGCTGGCCGGCGGCGTGACCATAGCCCTGGTCGTAGCCGTGCTGCCCGTGGCCTTGCTGGTCGTATCCGTGCTGCCCGTACCCCCGCTGGTCATGGCCGTACCCGTGCGGGGCGTGCTGGCCGTTGTCGGTGCGGGGACGGCGGCCGGTGTCGTCCTGACCGGTCGCGTACGACTGCTCGGCCCCGTACGCCTCATAGGAGTGGCCGGCGACGTAGGAATGCGCATTCCCGTGGGCGTGGTCGGCCCCGTAGGCGTGGTCGGCCCCGTAGGCGTGGGCGTGGTGCTGGCTGATGCCGGGATCGGTGTTGCTGCGGTCGTCGGCCGGGGCCGAGCCGTCTTGGCCGGGCAGGAGGGACGAGATGTCGTGGGTCCGGGTCGGTTTCTCGCCGTCGGCGCCCGGGGCCCAGGCAGCCGTCTCGTCGTCGCCGTGGTGCCAGTGGGGATGAGCGGACCACACGGAGGCGGGGCGTGTCACATCGATGTCGCGCGGGGGGTCGAGCTGGGGGACCTGGTCGACGCGGGGGCTGACATCGTCCGACGGGTGCGGGGGCTGGGAGGGGTATCCCCCACCCAGCCCCGGTTCCTGCTGATGCCAGCCTTCAGCTCCGTGGTTGTGGGTCACGAACGGGTCTGCACCCGCGTGTTGCGGACGGCGACGCGACGCGGTCCCTGGACGGCCAGCGGACGCTGCTGCGAGACCGACGGCGCGGCGGGCGCCTTCTGGTCGGACGTGGTCGACGTCGGGTCGGTCGTCGTGGCCTTCTTCGTCGTGGTCGCGGCCTGCTTCGGCGTGGCCGACCTGGTGGTGGCCTGGGTCGTCGCCTTGGGCGCCGCTACGGCACGTGTGGTCGAGGCCGTGGTCGAGCCCGCAGTGGTCACCGGGCCAGCCTTCTCTGTCGAAACCGTGGTGGGGCTGTTCGCGGCCTTGGTGGGGGTCGAGGTCTGCGAGGGAGACACCGTGGGAGCGACGATGGTCCTGGGGCTGGCCGCTTGCTTCTTCGCCTCCGGTGCCTCATCCACGAGCGTCGGTGTGGCAGTCGCCGTCGGTGTGGCAGTCGCCGTCGGCGTCGGAGTCGCCGTCGGAGTCGCATCCGGCGTCGGAGTCGCATCCGGCGTCGGAGTCGCATCCGGCGTCGGAGTCGCATCCGGCGTCGGACTCGGATCCGGCGTAGGACTCGGATCCGGCGTAGGACTCGGATCCGGCGTGGGAGTCGGATCCGGGATTGTCGGGACCGGATCCTTCGGCTTGTAGCCCTTCTTGTCGCCGTCGACAAATCCTTGCGGATCAATGTCCCACGACTTGGGGTCGTCGAAAATCCAGACCGGGAAGTCGCCGCGGTAGTAGTCGAATGAGACCTTCCCATTCACGACGGCCGGGAGGCCATTGGGGTAGGCGGCGAAGTCTTCCCCTTCAAGATGCGCGTTGCCGTCCTCCTTGACGATCACCTTGAACTCACGCGTTCCCCGGAGGGTTTTCACCGCGACCGTGTACTCGCCGGGCACCTTGGGGACCTCGTACTCGAAGCGCAGCGCATACTCGACGAGTTCACCCTTGTCGTTGTAGATCGGCGCCCACACAGGGGGGTCGGAAACCGTGAACCGGGGCTCGGCGTTCTCGTCGGAACCGTCCTTGTCAGGCGGGGGCGTCGGTCCGGGCGGGGGCGTCGGTCCGGGCGGGGGCGTCGGTCCGGGCGGGGGCGTCGGTCCGGGCGTACCGGTCCCATCCGGCTGGGGCGAGGTCCCGGTCCCCCCAGTGGCCGTGGGCACCGGGGTGGTCGCAACGCCGGGTTCGGTCGTCTGGTTCCCGCCGGTGTTGCTGGCGTTGCCCGGCGCGGGCGACTCGACCGGCGCGGGCAGGGTCCCCTCGGGCGCGGGCGTGCCGTTTGTGCCGGGCTGCGTCGAGGCGGTGGGGTCGCCCGGGTTACGGCCGGGCTCGGTCACGGTCGTGGTGGAGTCGGTCGCATCGGCGCCGGGGGTCTGGCCGGGGTTGGCGCCGGGCTGCTCGCTGGTGCCGGGGACGTTGTTGCCGGACTCGATGCCAGTGTCGTCACCGGAGGACCCCGGGTCGGACGTCGGCTCGGTCTGCGGTGCGGGCGCGCCGGGGGGCACCGAGGCGGAGGGCTGGCCGGAGGGCTGGTTCGAGCTGTTCTTGCTCGTCGACGGCTTGATCGACTGCTGGGCCTGGGGATTGCCCGACTCGGTCTTCTGGGAACCGGTGAAGGCGACCGTGCCACCCACCAGCAGGATCAGGGCAGTGGTGCCCGACAGCGTCCACAGGGCGAGGCCCCGGCGCTTCCGGTCCTCATCGTTCGGATCACCCGGAACTTCAGTCATCTCGGACATTGCGATGGTCCCCTCGCGCTCGATCCCCGGAGCTGTCGATCGACCGCCCCAAACGCCCGTACTGTAACCGACGAAGGGCCGCACGCCACACCGGAACGAGGGGTGTTTGAGCGAGTTGTCACCGGATGTCTCCGGATTCGTCGTCTAGACGTGAACAGACGGTGAACTCCTTGTCACGGCGCGGTCACGACAGGGCGGTCAGGACGTGAGCGAGGCGACCCATCCGCCCAGCAGGCGGGCGCCCGCCTCCCCCGACTTCTCCGGGTGGAACTGCGTGGACGACAGGGCGCCGCGCTCCACCGCCGCCACGAAACGTTCACCTTCGTGCTCGGTCCAGGTCACGCGTACGTCATCGGACTCCTCCAACGACCGCACGCCGTAGGAGTGGACGAAATAGAACCGCTCCTCCCCCGCGTCGGCGAACAGCGTCGAGCCCGGCGCCGCTTGGACGGTGTTCCAGCCCATGTGCGGGAGCCGGCGGGCAGCCAGCCGCTCGACCACACCCGGGAGAACCCCGATGCCGGGCGCGTCCACACCGTGCTCGATGCCATGCTCGAACAACACCTGGTGCCCCACGCAGATGCCCAGCACCGGACGCCCATCGGCCACGCGGCTGCGTACGAGCTCGACACCGCCGACCGCGGCAAGCCCGTCCATGCACGCGGCGAACGCGCCCACGCCCGGGACCACCAGGCCGTCGGCCGCGTACGCCTCGTCGACGTCGGAGGTGAGCGTGACGTCCGCGCCCGTGCGCACCAGCGCGCGGAACGCCGACCGCAGGTTGCCCGAGCCGTAGTCGAGCAGGGCGACCCTCGGGCTCACAGGGCGCCCTTGGTCGAAGGGACGCCGTCCACGCGCGGATCGGGCTCGACGGCCGTGCGCAGCGCGCGCGCCAACGCCTTGAACTGCGCCTCGACGATGTGGTGGGGGTCGCGCCCGGACACCAGCGTCAGGTGGACGCAGATCCCCGCGTGGTGGGCCAGCGTCTCGACGACGTGCTGGGTCATCGAACCGGCATACGGGGTGCCCGGGCGCCCGTCGAGCATCGGACCCCCACCGATCAGCGCGTACGCCTGGGCGTCCGGCTCGCCGGTGACCACCGCGTAAGGCCTGCCTGACACGTCGACCACACACTGAGCCAACGCCTCGTCGAGCGGCACGATCGCGTCGCCGAAGCGGCGGATGCCCCTCTTGTCGCCCAGCGCCTCGCGCAGCGCGTCGCCCAGGGCGATCGCCGTGTCCTCGACCGTGTGGTGACCGTCGATCCACACGTCACCGGTCGTCTCGACCGTCAGGTCGATCAGCGAGTGGCGCGACAGCGCCGTGAGCATGTGGTCGTAGAACCCCACCCCGGTGGAGACCTCCGAGGTGCCCGTGCCGTCGAGGTCGACGGTCACGCGGACCGACGACTCCGACGTCGTGCGTTCGATGGTGGCGGTGCGTCCGGTCATGGTCACTCCTTGGTCGTGCGGGCGTCGGCGCCCAGATCGTCGAGCGTACGCAGCAGCGCGTCGCGGAAGGCGGCGTTCTCTTCGGGCGCGCCGACCGACACGCGCAGCATGCCCGCTGGACCCGTCTCGCGGATCAGGACCCCCCGGTCGAGCAGACCCTGCCAGAGCGCGTGGCGGTCGGCGAAGCGGCCGAACAGCACGAAGTTGGCGTCGGAGTCGACGACCTCCAGGTCGTGCTCGCGCAGCCACCCCACCAGCGCGTCGCGCTCGGCGCGCAGCTGGTCGACATGACCCATCATCTCGGCGGCATTGTCGAGGGCGACGCACGCCACGGCCTGCGTCACCGCCGACAGGTGGTAGGGCAGGCGCACGATGCGCAGGGCATCGACCAGCGCGGCCGAAGCGGCGCAGTAGCCGAGGCGGCCGCCGGCGAACGCGAACGCCTTCGACATCGTGCGGCTGACCACCAGTCGCGGGAACTGCGGCAGCAGCTCGAGCGCGCTCGGGGTGCCCGGGCGCGCGAACTCCTGGTAGGCCTCGTCGACGACGACCACACCCGTCGCCGTCGCGCAGATCGCGCGGAGGGTGTCGAGGTCGGTCGCGGTGCCCGTCGGGTTGTTGGGCGTGGTCACCACGACCACGTCGGGACGACGCTCGGTGATGGCGGCCACAGCGGCGTCGACGTCGATGGTGTGATCGGCCGCCCGCGGCACCGGCAGCAGCGCGGTGTGGGTGTTGCGCGCATACTCCGGATACATGGAATAGGTCGGGGTGAACGTCATCATCGTGCGCCCCGGCCCGCCGAACGCCTGGAGCACCTGGGTCATCACCTCGTTCGACCCGTTCGCCGCCCACACCTGGTCGGGACCGAGCCCGTGGCCCAGATAGGCGGCCAGCTTCGTCCGCAGCACCGTCGCCTCGCGGTCAGGGTAGCGGTTCAAGCCCGTCGCCGCCTCAGCCGCCGCGCGCGCGACCTGGTCGGCGACCGCGGCCGACGGCGCGTACGGGTTCTCGTTGACGTTGAGCATCACCGGCACGTCGAGCTGGGGCGCGCCGTAGGGCTCCTCCCCCACCAGCTCCGGACGCAGCGGCAGATCGGCCAGCCCCGTCATCGGCCCTCGATCGACGACGTGTCGAAGCGCAGCGTCACCGCGGCACCGTGGGCCGGCAGGTTCTCCGCCTCGGCGAACACCTCCACGGTGCGCCGGACCTCGTCGAGCGCCTGCTCGTCGTAGTGGATGACGTGGACGGCCTTCAGGAACGACTTCACGTTCAACCCCGAGCTGTGGCAGGCGCAACCGGCGGTCGGCAGCACGTGCGTCGAGCCGGCGCAGTAGTCGCCCAGCGACACCGGCGACCACGTGCCCACGAAGATCGCGCCCGCGTTGGTGATGCGCTGGGCGACCTCGGCCGACTCTCGCGTGTGGATCTCCAGGTGCTCCGCGGCGTACGCGTCCACCACCTCGATGCCCTGCTCCACGTCGTCGACCAGCACGATGCCCGACTGCTCGCCCCCGAGCGCGCTGCGGATGCGGTCGGCGTGCCGCGTCACGGCGATCTGGGGCTCCAGCGCGGCGTCGACGGCACGGGCCAGGTCTTCCGAGTCGGTGACGAGCACGGAGCCGGCCAGCGGGTCGTGCTCGGCCTGGGAGATCAGGTCGGCCGCGACATGGACGGGATCGGCCGAGTCGTCGGCGAGGATCGCGATCTCGGTGGGGCCGGCCTCTGAGTCGATGCCGACGTGTCCCCTCAGCAGGCGCTTGGCGGCCACGACGTAGATGTTGCCCGGCCCGGTCACCAGGTCGACCTTCGCGCACAGGTCGTCCACGCCGTACGCGAACATCGCGACCGCCTGCGCGCCACCCACCGCGTACACCTCGTCGATGCCGAGCATGTGGCACAGCGCCAGGATGTTCGGGTGGGGCAGGCCACCGAACTCCTTCTGGGGCGGTGACGTGACGGCGAGGGAGCGTACGCCGGCGACCTGGGCCGGGACGACGTTCATGATGACCGAGGACGCCAGGGGCGCCAGGCCGCCCGGCACGTACAGGCCGACGCGGTTGACCGGGATCATCTTCTGGGTGACGACGGCGCCGGGCGCGACCTGGACGTCCACCGACTGCCCGCCGAGCTCGGCGCTGCTGACCGCACGGCGGCGCTCGATGGCCACCTCGAACGCGGCGCGCACGTCGGCCTCGAGCTCGCGCTCGCAGCGCGCGAGCACGTCGGCGGGCACCCGCAGGTGTTCCGGCACCACGCCGTCGAACCGCTGCGACAGGTCGCGCAGCGCGTCGGCGCCACGGGCGGCGACGTCGTCACACACGGGACGCACGGCCGCGAGGGCGGAGTCCACGTCGAACGCCGCGCGCGGCACGAGTCGCGCGTAGTCGAGGGTCTCACCGGCGGCGAGCCGGCCACGAAGGTCGATGGTTCGAAGCACGGACCGATCCTAGTCGTCTCACGGACTGTGGGGCCGCCCCTTCTCGGCGTGCAAGAATCGCCGCCATGTTCATCGGCTTCGGCACCGTCGTCAACGTCCTGACCGTCGTGGTCGGGGCGGCGATCGGCCTCCTCCTCGGGCACCGGCTGCCGGTGCGTACGCGAGACACCGTGACCGACGCGCTCGGTCTGGTCACCCTGCTCATCGGCGCCCTCACCACGATGGACGTGACCAGCAAGGTGCTCAGCGACGCCGTCGGAAACAACGCCCCCGTGCTGATCGTCCTCGGCTCGATGCTCGTCGGCGGCATCATCGGCTCTCTGATCGACCTCGAGGCCCGACTCGAGGGGCTCGGCGGTTGGCTGCGCCGACGCCTCATGCGCACGTCCGACGCGGCCGCAGCCGATGCGAGCGACACCGGGATCGACCCCGAGACCGGCGCGGCCCACCTGTCGGCCCGCGAACGGTTCATCCAGGCGTTCGTCTCAACCTCCCTGCTGTTCTGCATCGGCCCGCTGACCATCCTCGGCTCGCTCAACGAGGGACTGGGCCGCGGCGCCGACCAGCTCCTTCTGAAGGCCGTGCTCGACGGCTTCGCCTCCATCGCGTTCGCCGCCTCCCTCGGCGTCGGCGTGATGGCCTCGGCGATCGTGGTCGCCGTCGTCCAGGGCGGCCTGACCGTGCTTGGGGCCCTGTTCGGCACCTTCCTGCCCGAGCCCCACCTGCTCGCGCTCACCGCCACCGGCGGCCTGCTCCTGCTCGGTGTCGCGCTGCGCCTGCTCAACATCCGCCAGGTGCCGGTCGGCAACATGCTGCCCGCCCTCGTCGTCGCCCCGCTGCTCGTGCAGCTCGTCATCTCCCTGGGCTGACATGGCGAAGAAGGACAAGGCATCGGCCGGTACGCCGGCCACCGTCGCGCTGGGCCGGGCCAAGGTCGCGTACACGCTCCACCCCTATGCCCACGACCCCTCCGCCGTGAACTTCGGCGAGGAGGCCGCCGACGCGCTGGGCCTCCCCCACGACCGGATCTTCAAGACGTTGCTGGCCGATGCCGGCGGCGAGCTGGTCGTCGCCGTGGTCCCGGTCTCGGGCCAGCTCCACCTCAAGGCACTCGCGGCCGCCGTGGGGGCCAAGCGGGCCATCATGGCCGACCCCGCCGTCGCCGAACGGGTGACCGGCATGGTCGTGGGCGGGATCTCCCCCATCGGGCAGCGCACCCGCCACCGCACCGTGGTCGACGCCTCCGCGCTCGACCACGCCACGATCCACGTGTCGGCGGGCCGCCGCGGTCTTCAGGTCGAGCTCGCGCCGGCCGACCTCGTCGCCGTCACCTCGGCGCTCGTCGCCCCCATCGGTCGCCGCTGACAGGGCTCACTGCACCGGCACGCGGGCCGTGCCCTCCTCGGGGTCGCGCAGCAGCGAGCTGGACAGCATGATGGGCAGGACCGCGCCGAGCGGCCAGGCCAGCAGGGCGACGTGGGCGCGCAGGGTGAGGTCGATGGGCACGTGGGCACCCGGTGGAGCCTGACCCATGCGCTCGTTGAACCCGTTGGGCCCCAGCCACCAGCCGAACTGCCACGTCGCCAGCGCCATGACCAGCGCCGCGAACGCCGCGATGAAGACCACCGGCCAGCCCAGGCCGGCGAACCATCTCCACACCAGGTAGCCGATCCCCAGCCCCACGACCACGCCGATCGCGGTGAACCAGGCGTCGCCTGCGACGTAAGTGGCCAGCCCGCGCTCGCTGGTCTCGACCCACGAGTCGGGCGTCACCACGTACTGGGTGAGCGGCACCAGAAGCTTCCACACGAAGCCGGCAGGAACGCCGCCGAGAACGGAGATGACCCCGAGCACGCCCATCCACAGCCCCACGGGCTCCTTCACGGGGCGACGGTTGGCCTGCGGCGACTGGCTCGTGAGGACGACGATCGGCAGCGTGCCGGTGGTCACCGAGTCGCCCACGTGCTGGATCGAGGGCTGGGCGGGGTCGTGGGCCGGCGGGGACGTGGTGCCCTGCGGCTCCTGAGGCGGGATCAGCTGAGACATGACGGCCCCAGCAGCGCCTTGAGGTCGGCCATGAGCGGCGGTGAGGGCGTCACCCGCAGGGCCTGGTCGACCCGCCAGACCGACACCTTGTTCTGGGTCTGCAGCCGCAGCTGGACCTCGGTCATGCCGGGATGGGCCTTGAGGACGTGGCGAAGCTCCTCGACGACCGGCGGCGTGCACCGCGTGGCCGGCAGCGTGATCACCACGGGCTTCGACGGGCCCTCGGTCACGTCGGGGACCGTGACCTCCTGGGCCATCATCGACACGGAGTCCTCGCGAGCACGCACGGTGCCTCGGATGCGGACGACGACGTCGGTCGCCAGCGACGTCGAGACGAGGTTGTAGACCTTCGGGAACAGCACGACCTCCATCGACGCCTCGAGGTCCTCCAGCGTCACGATCGCCATGTAGTCGCCGGTCTTGGTCGTCTTGCGGACGATCGAGGTGATCATGCCCGCCACCGCGACCTGGGTGTCGCGCGGCCCGTCCTCGGCCATGAGGCGGCCGATGGAGATGTCACGCTCGTTGTCGAGGATGTGCTCCAGACCCTGCAGCGGGTGGTCGGAGACGTAGAGGCCGAGCATCTCGCGCTCGAACGCCAGCTTCGTCCGCTTGTCCCAGTCGCCGATGTCGGGGACCGGCGCGAGCGTCGACAGCGCAGAGCTGCTGCTGCCCTCGTCGCCGAAGCCGGCGAAGAGGTCGTCCTGGCCGTTGGCCTGGTTGCGCTTGACGTCGATGACCTGGTCGATGTTGTTCTCGAAGATCTCCATCAGCGCGCGGCGCGGATGGCCCAGCGAGTCGAACGCGCCGGCCTTGATCAGCGACTCGACCAGACGCTTGTTGCAGGCCTGCAGCGGGGCCTTGTCAAGGAAGTCGTTGAACGAGGTGGCCTTGCCCCGCTCCTCGCGTTCGGCCGACATCAGCCCGACGACCGCCGCGCCGACGTTGCGTACGGCCGACAGCCCGAAGCGGATGTCCTTGCCCACCGGGGTGAAGTTCATCTCCGACTCGTTGACGTCGGGCGGCAGCACCTTGATGCCCATGTGACGGCACTCGCCGAGGTAGACCGCCATCTTGTCCTTGTCGTCCTTCACCGAGGTGAGGAGGGCGGCCATGTATTCGGTGGGATAGTGGGCCTTCAGGTAGCCCGTCCAGTAGGACACCAGCCCGTACGCGGCCGTGTGGGCCTTGTTGAAGGCGTAGTCGGAGAACGGCAGGAGCACGTCCCACAGCGCCTTGACCGACTCTTTCGAGAAGCCGTTGTCGAGCATGCCCTGCTCGAAGTTCACGAACTCGGCGTCGAGGACCTCGCGCTTCTTCTTGCCCATGGCGCGGCGAAGCAGGTCGGCGTTGCCGAGGGTGTAACCCGCCAGCTGCTGGGCGATGGCCATCACCTGCTCCTGGTAGATGATCAGGCCGTAGGTGGTGTTGAGGATCGGGTCGAGCGCCTCTTCGAGCTCCGGATGGATCGGCGAGATCTCCTGCTTGCCGTTCTTGCGCAGTGCGAAGTTCGTGTGGGCGTTGGCGCCCATCGGGCCGGGACGGTAGAGCGCGAGGGCGGCCGAGATGTCCTCGAAGTTGTCCGGTTGCATCAGCCGTAGGAGCTCGCGCATGCCGCCGCCGTCGAGCTGGAACACGCCCAGGGTGTCGCCCCTCGACAGCAGCTCGTAGGTCTTGCGGTCGGTCAGGTCCTTCGCGAGCTCGTCGAGGTCGACGTCGATGCCTTGGTTGAGCTTGATGTTCTCCAGCGCGTCGCCCATGATCGTCAGGTTGCGCAGGCCCAGGAAGTCCATCTTGACCAGGCCCAGCGTCTCGCACGTCGGATAGTCGAACTGGGTGATGATCGCGCCG
The DNA here is from genome assembly GCF_054780035.1 of Mariniluteicoccus endophyticus. Taxonomy (NCBI): domain Bacteria; kingdom Bacillati; phylum Actinomycetota; class Actinomycetes; order Propionibacteriales; family Propionibacteriaceae; genus Mariniluteicoccus; species Mariniluteicoccus endophyticus. The sequence continues at coordinate 262,608 of NZ_BAAGXC010000016.1, forward strand.
TCGGCCTCGCGCTTCATGAGCGGGATGATGTCGATCAGCGGCTCGCTCGACATGATGACGCCGGCGGCGTGGACGCCCCACTGGCGCTTCAGCCCCTCGATGCCGATGCCCGTGTCCACGACCTGCTTGACCTCGGGCTCCTGCTCGTAGAGCTCACGGAACTCGTTGCCCTCCGAATAACGCTTGTGGTTGGAGTCGAACAGGTCCTTCAGCGGGACGTCCTTGCCCATGATCGCCGGCGGCATCGCCTTGGTGATGCGGTCGCCCATCGAGAACGGCTTGTCGAGCAGGCGTGCGGCGTCCTTCACGGCCTGCTTGGCCTTGATGGTGCCGTAGGTGACGATCATGGCGACCTTGTCGGCGCCGTATTTCTCGGTGACGTAGCGGATCACCTCGGGCCGGCGGCGGTCGTCGAAGTCGACGTCGAAGTCGGGCATCGACTTGCGCTCCGGGTTGAGGAAGCGCTCGAAGATCAGGCCGTGCGGGATGGGGTCGAGGTCGGTGATGCGCATCGCGTACGCGCACATCGACCCCGCGCCCGAGCCGCGGCCGGGGCCCACGTGGATGCCGTTGGCCTTGGCCCACTTGATGAAGTCGGACACGACGAGGAAGTAGCCCGCGTACCCCTTGCCGAGGATGACCTCGGTCTCGTACTTCGCCTGCTTGTGGGCGTATTCGGGCACGCCGTCGGGGAACCGCTCCTGGAGGCCTCGCTCGACCTCCTTGACGAACCACGACTCCTCGTTCTCGCCCTCGGGGCACGGGAAGCGCGGCATGAACCGGCCCTCGCCCTCGGTGAACTCGATCTGGCAGCGCTCGGCGATGTCGAGCGTCGTGTCGCACGCCTCCGGCAGCTCACGGAAGAGGTGTCGCATCTCCTGCGGAGACTTCAGGTAGTAGCCGTCGCCGTTGAACCGGAACCGGTTCGGGTTCATCTTGGTCGACCCGGCCGACACGCACAGGAGGTCGTCGTGGGCGTCCGCGTCCTCCTTGTGCACGTAATGGAGGTCGTTGGTCGCCACCAGCGGAAGGTTCAGGTCCTTCGCGATGTCGAGCAGGCCCTGGCGTACGGACGTCTCGATGTCGAGCCCGTGGTCCATCAGCTCGACGAAGAAGTTGTCCTTGCCGAAGATGTCACGGAACTGCGCCGCCGACTCCAGCGCCTCCTTGTACTGCCCCAGGCGCAGGTGGGTCTGCACCTCACCCGAGGGGCAGCCGGTCGTGGCGAGCAGCCCTTCGGCGTATGTGTTCAGGAGCTCGCGGTCGGCGCGCGGCTTGTAGAAGAAACCCTCGAGCGACGACCGCGTCGACAGGCGGAACAGGTTGTGCATGCCGGCGGTGTTCTCGGCCCACATCGTCATGTGGGTGTACGCGCCCGAGGCGGCGACGTCGTCGCCGGTGCCGTCGCCGAAGCGGACGCGCTTGCGCTCGGAGCGGTGGGTCTTGGGCGTCAGGTAGGCCTCGAGGCCGATGATCGGCTTCACGCCGGTGCCCTTGGCCTTCTTGTAGAACTCGTAGGCGCCGAACAGGTTGCCGTGGTCGGTCATCGCGATGGCGGGCATGCCCATCTGCTCGCAGCCCGAGAACAGGTCACCCACACGCGCCGCACCGTCGAGCATCGAGTACTCGGAGTGGACGTGGAGGTGGACGAAACCATCCGACGACGAACCCGTCATTCCGCCAACGCACCTCCGCCGTCCGACTCTTGAGAGCCCCCACCCTAACCCGGAATGCCAACGTGTTCGATCCCGCCACGGCCCAAGCGGAACGGTCCACCGACACCGGGTGACGGCGCAGCAGGATCCACGCCCCCGAAGACCCCGCCACGGCCGCCTTTATGATCGGGCAATGAGGGAGATGCGATGAACCGACACGACGGCGAGCCGCGCCCGCCCGCACCCCCGCCGGGCCTGGGTGACGGGGGCCCACGATGATCACCGGCGGCCCCCACGGCGGGCGGCCCCAGCCCCCGCCGCCGACATTCGGGGCACCCCCGCCGACGTCCGGCGCTCCCACGAACGGGTCGACCCAGCCCTTCGGCCCGTCCGCTCGCGATCCCGAGCCGACCGCGGCGTACCCGCAGCAGCCCCGCGGCCCCGTCCAGGGCCCCGCGCCCCACCACCAGCCTCCGGTGCAGCCCGTCCCGCCCCGGCTCGAGCCCCGGGGCGGACTCGTACCGGTCCTGATGATGCTGCTGGCGGTCCTGATCGTGGCGGCAGGAGCCGGGGTCGCGTACACGATGCTGAGCGGCGGCGAGTCCGTGGCGCCCCAGCCGGCCACCCAGCCGCCACCGGTGACCGAGACGCCGGCCGGGGCCACCCCCACCCCGGAAGCGACTCCCACGCCCGAGGCGACCCCCACGCCGAGCGCCTCGCCGACTCCAGAAGCGACACCGACGCCCAGCCCGCCGCCCGCGGCCTTCCCGGCCGGGGTCGCCCCCTGCCCCGCGAGCGGGTCGGCCGCCAACCCGGCGCGGTCCGGCGTCGGCAACGGCGTCACCTCGTGCCCGTTCGCGGAGGAGGTCAGGGCCGCGTACGCCGCCCAACCGGTGCGCGATGCGTCCGTGACGGTGGAGGCGCGCTCACCCGTCACGGGCAGGACGTACGCGATGTCGTGCTCCGCCGGCCCGGTGGTGATGTGCACCGGCGGCAACAACGCCGTGGTGTATCTGCTGTGAGGACGCTGCCGGCATCCCTCGCGGCCGTAGCCGTGCTCGCCACCGCGTGCGCTCCTGCCCCGGTCGCGCCCGCACCGGTCGCGGTGACCTCCACCCCGCCGACGGGGCCGCGTACGGCCTCCCGGACGACGAAGCCGGGAACCCCCGCTCCCCCGCTCGCGACGCCGTCACCGCGGCCGGCACCGACTCCGGACGGCGGGCTGGCCGCCGCCATGAAGGAGTACGCCGAGAGCCGCCCCGTGCCGGTCGGCATCGTCGTCCAGCCGGTCGGGGGCGAGCCGGTCGCGGCGGGCCCGTGGACCACCGGCGTCGCGTGGTCGACCATCAAGGTTCCCCTGGTGCTGGCCCATCGCCGCGCAGACAGACCCGCCGCGGCCTCCCTCGAAATGGCAGCACTCACCTACTCCGACAACGCGGCGGCGACCCGGATGTGGTCCGCGCTCGGTCAGCCGCAGTCCGCCGCCGCACAGGTCGACCGCGTCGCCCGTGCGTACTCGGTCGACCTGCACACGCAGGCCCGCACGGTCCGCGCCGGTTTCACGCCATTCGGCCAGACCGAGTGGTCCACCATCGCCCAGGCCCGGTTCATGGCGGGGATGACCTGCGACCCGTCGGCCCGGCCCACGCTGGCGCTGATGGGCCAGGTCGTCGACGACCAGCGCTGGGGGCTGGGTCGGCTCCAGGGCGCCCGGTTCAAGGGTGGCTGGGGTCCGCTCGAGGGCGGCGGCTACCTCCACCGCCAGATGGGTGTGGTCGACCTCGGGCATGGGCCGGTGGCCGTGGCCATCGCTGCTGAGGCGCCGTCGGACGAAGCCGGGCAGGCCGAGCTCGATGCCGCTGCGCGCTGGCTGGGGTCCCACGCGCAGGGCATGGCCGGACACTGCTGACAACCCGGCGGTCGGGCCGTCGAGCACAGCGCGTCTGGCCCGCCTCGGGCATCTCCATGAACTCGCCGACGGCCACCTCGGGCATGCGGGAGCGCCGGCCGTGGTCGCCCCGAAGGTCACGCCCCGGCCGGGCCACCGCAAGCGGCCGCGTGGGTGGTCGGGCCGGTCAGACCATCAGCGGGCGATCGGTCGGCTCGATGGGCCGCGGCAGCTTGCTCTGCCCCGCGCCCAGATAGGCGTCCACGCCGTGGGCGCAGGACCGCCCCTCGGCGATCGCCCACACGATGAGCGACTGGCCGCGCCCGGCATCGCCGCAGACGAACACGCCCGGTCGCGAGGTTTCGAAGGTCTCCGAACGGGCGATGTTGCCCCGCTCGTCGAGCTCGAGTCCGAGCTGCTCGACCAGGCCGGTGCGCTCGGGACCTGTGAAGCCCATGGCCAGCAGCACCAGCTGGGCGGGGATCTCCCGCTCGGTGCCCTCCACCGGCTGGAAGCGGCCGTCGACCATCTCGACCTCCGACAGCTTGAGCGCCTTCACGTTGCCCTCGTCGTCGCCGACGAACTCCGAGGTGGAGACGGCGTACACGCGGTCGCCGCCCTCCTCGTGGGCCGACGACACGCGGTAGAGCATCGGGTAGGTCGGCCACGGCTGGTTGTCGGGACGCGCCTCGGTGGGGCGCGGCAGGATCTCCAGCTGGGTGATCGACCGCGCCTTCTGGCGGATCGAGGTGCCCAGGCAGTCGGCGCCGGTGTCGCCGCCGCCGATGATGACGACGTCCTTGTCGGTGGCGAGGATCTGGTCGTCGACCTCCTGGCCGAGGGCGACGCGGTTGGCCTGGGGCAGGAACTCCATGGCTTGGTGGATGCCGCCCAGCTCGCGCCCGGGGATCGGCAGGTCGCGCGCGACGGTCGAGCCCGTGGCGATCACGACGGCGTCGTAGCGGTCCAGCAGCTCGTCGGCCGTGATGTCGGTGCCGACGTCGACGCCCGAGCGGAAGATCGTGCCCTCGTTGCGCATCTGGCGGATGCGCCGGTCGAGCACCGACTTCTCCATCTTGAACTCGGGGATGCCGTAGCGCAGGAGGCCGCCGGGCGCGTCGGCGCGCTCGTAGACGGCGACCGTGTGGCCCTCGCGCGTCAGCTGCTGGGCGACCGCCAGACCGGCCGGGCCCGAGCCGATGACAGCGACGGTCTTGCTGGTGTGCCACTGCGGCAGCTGGGGCTTGACGGCGCGGTTGGCGAAGCCGCGCTCGATGATCGAGACCTCGACGTTCTTGATGGTCACGGGTTCGCCGGAGATGCCGACGACGCAGGCCGTCTCGCACGGGGCCGGGCACAGCCGGCCGGTGAACTCAGGGAAGTTGTTCGTGGCGTGGAGGCGGTCGAGCGCGTCCATCCAGTCGTCCCGGTAGGCGAGGTCGTTCCACTCGGGGATCAGGTTGCCCAGGGGGCAGCCCGAGTGACAGAACGGGATGCCGCAGTCCATGCAGCGGCCGGCCTGGGTGGAGATGATCGGGAGCAGCGGTCGTGCCGGGTTGCCCTCGTACACCTCCTCCCAGTCGTTGATGCGCTCGGTGACCGGGCGGCGCGGGGCCACCTCGCGTCCGTGCTTGAGGAATCCGCGGGGGTCGGCCATGTCAGTCGTTCCCTTCCAGGCTGGTGTGGTTCGCGGTCGTGGTGGTCCGGGGCAGGATCGAGGTCTCACGCATGGGCGGCCTCCATCATGCGGGCAGTGGTCGTGGCCTCGTCGAGGCCCTCGGCCTCGGCCTCGGCACGGGCGGCGAGCACCCGCGCGTAGTCGCGCGGGAGCACCTTGGTGACCTGCGTACGCAGGCCCTCGGCGCCGGAGTCGAGGAGCCGCTTCGCCGAGGCGGATCCGGTCTCCTCGTGGTGGCGCCGCAGCAGGTCCGAGACCTGGGCGATGTCGTCGTCGGTCATCTCGACGACGTCGACCAGCTCGCGGTTCAGGTTGTCCTCGACCAGGTCCGTCACGTACGCGACGCCGCCCGACATGCCCGCTGCGAAGTTGCGTCCGGTCCCGCCGATGACGAGGACACGGCCGCCGGTCATGTATTCGCAGGCGTGGTCGCCGACTCCCTCCACGACGGCGGTGGCGCCGGAGTTGCGGACGCAGAAGCGCTCGCCGACCTGACCGCGGAGGAAGATCTCACCGGAGGTGGCGCCGTAGCCGATGACGTTGCCGGCGATGATCTGCTCGCGGGCCTCGAACCCGGCGTCGATGGCGGGGCGGACGACGATGCGCCCACCCGACAGGCCCTTGCCGAGGTAGTCGTTCGAGTCGCCCGTGAGGCGCAGCGTGACGCCGCGGGGAAGGAAAGCCCCGAAGCTCTGGCCGCCGGTGCCGGTCAGGCTGATGTCGATCGTGTCGTCGTCGAAGCCCTTGCCGCGGGTCGCGCGCGTGACCTCGTGACCGAGGATGGTGCCGACGGTCCGGTGGATGTTGCGCACCTCCACGTCGAACGCGACCTTCTCGCCCGACTCGAGCGCGGCCCGGGCCCGCGGGATGAGCACGGTGCGGTCGAGGCTGTCGTCGAGCCCGTGGTCCTGGGTCGTGACCGACTTCAGAGGCGAGGTCTCCGAGAACCCGCCCTCGGGGCGGTGCAGGATCGGGCTGAGGTCGAGGCCGTGGGCCTTCCAGTACGCCTCGGCGCTGCGGACGTCGAGGCACTCCACGTGGCCGATCGCCTCGTCGAGGCTGCGGAAGCCCAGCTGGGCCAGGTATTCCCTGACCTCCTGCGCGATGAACTCGAAGAAGTTCACCACGTACTCCGCCTTGCCCGTGTAGCGCTCGCGCAGGACGGGGTTCTGGGTCGCGATGCCGACCGGGCAGGTGTCGAGGTGGCACACGCGCATCATCACGCAGCCCGAGACGACCAGCGGAGCGGTCGCGAACCCGTACTCCTCGGCGCCGAGCAGGGCGCCGATGACGACGTCGCGGCCGGTCTTGAGCTGGCCGTCGACCTGCACGACGATCCGGTCGCGCAGGCCATTGACGATCAGCGTCTGCTGGGCCTCGGCCAGGCCGAGCTCCCAGGGTCCGCCGGCGTGCTTGAGCGAGGTCAGGGGCGCGGCACCCGTGCCGCCGTCGTGCCCCGAGATGAGCACGACGTCGGCCTTGGCCTTCGACACGCCCGCGGCAACCGTACCCACGCCAACCTCCCCCACGAGCTTGACGTGGACGCGCGCCGACGGGTTGGCGCACTTGAGGTCGTGAATGAGCTGCTTGAGGTCCTCGATCGAATAGATGTCGTGGTGCGGCGGCGGCGAGATGAGGCCCACGCCCGGCGTCGAGTGACGGGTCTTCGCCACCCACGGGTAGACCTTCTGGCCGGGCAGCTGGCCGCCCTCGCCGGGCTTGGCGCCCTGGGCCATCTTGATCTGGATGTCGTCGGCGTTCGACAGGTAGTCCGACGTGACCCCGAAGCGGCCCGATGCGACCTGCTTGATCGCGGAGCGACGCGTCGGGTCGTAGAGGCGCTCGGCGTCCTCGCCACCCTCGCCGGTGTTCGACTTGCCACCGAGGCGGTTCATCGCGACCGCCAGGGTCTCGTGGGCCTCGCGGCTGATCGATCCGTACGACATGGCGCCGGTCGAGAAGCGCTTGACGATCTCGGAGACGGGCTCAACCTCGTCGATGTCGATCGGCTCGCGGTCGCTCCTCAGCTCCAGCAGGCCGCGCAGCGTCATCAGGCGCTTGGACTGGTCGTCCACGTGCGCGGTGTACTGCTTGAAGATGTCGTAGCGACCCGACCGCGTGGAGTGCTGGAGGCGGAAGACCGTCTCGGGGTCGAACAGGTGGGGCTCCCCCTCGCGGCGCCACTGGTACTCGCCGCCGACCTCGAGCTCGCGGTGCGGCAGCGGGATGCCGTCGGCCGGGTAGGCCATCTGGTGGCGGCGGCGGATCTCCTCGGCGATCTCGTCGAGGCCGAGCCCGCCCAGCCGCGACGGCGTACCGGTGAAGTACTGGTCGACGACCTCCTGCGACAGGCCGAGGCACTCGAAAATCTGCGCACCGGTGTAGGACGCCACCGTGGACACGCCCATCTTCGACATGACCTTGAGCACGCCCTTGCCGAGCGCCTTCTTGACGTTCTTGACGGCCTGCTCGGGCTCGACGGTGACGTAGACCTCCTCGCGGGCCAGGTCCTCGGCGCCCTCGAACGCCAGGTAGGGGTTCACGGCGGCCGCGCCGAAACCGATGAGCGTCGCCACGTGGTGGACCTCGCGCACGTCGCCGGCCTCCACGATCAGGCCGGCCTTCGTACGCGACTTCTCACGCACCAGGTGGTGGTGGATGGCCGCGGTCAGCAGCAGCGACGGGATGGGCGCGAGCTCGGCGTTGGAGTGGCGGTCGGACAGGATGATGGTCCGTGCTCCGTCCTTGATGGCCTTCGACACCTCGGCACAGGCGCGGTCGAGCGCGTGGCGCAGGCCCATGCCGCCCTCCTCGACGCGGTAGAGCCCGCGGACGACGTGGGGCTTGAACCCGGGCATGTCGCCGCGCCGGTTCAGCGCCACGATCTTCGCCAGCTGGTCGTTGTCGAGGATCGGGAACGGGATGTTGATCTGACGGCACGACGCGGGCCCGGGCTCGAGCAGGTTGTGCTCGGGGCCGATCGATCCGGCCAGCGACGTGACGAGCTCCTCGCGGATGGCGTCCAGCGGCGGGTTCGTCACCTGGGCGAAGAGCTGGGTGAAGTAGTCGAACAGCAGGCGCGGGCGCTCGGAGATCGCGGCGATCGGGGTGTCGGTGCCCATCGACCCGATCGACTCGGCCCCTGAGTTGGCCATCGGCGTGAGGATGAGACGCAGCTCCTCCTCGGTGTAGCCGAACACCTGCTGGCGGCGCGTCACCGACGAGTGGCCGTGGACGGTGTGCTCCCGCTCGGGCAGGTCGTCGAGCTCGATGAGGCCGCCGGCGAGCCACTCGCCGTACGGCTGCTCGGCGGCCAGCTGGTCCTTGATCTCGTCGTCGGGCACGATGCGGTGCTCGGCGAGGTCGGCGAGGAACATCTGGCCGGGCTGCATGCGGCCTTTCTGGACGACCTTCTCCTGCGGGATGTCGAGCACGCCCGACTCCGAGGCCAGGACGACGAGGCCGTCGTCGGTGATCCAGTAGCGCCCCGGGCGCAGGCCGTTGCGGTCGAGGACGGCGCCGATCTGCGTACCGTCGGTGAAGCAGACCGCCGCCGGTCCGTCCCACGGCTCCATCAGGCACGAGTGGAAGCGGTAGAAGTCCCGCCGCCTCGGATCCATGTGGGGGTTGTTCTCCCACGCCTCGGGGATCATCATCAGCACCGCGTGCGGCAGGGAGCGACCACCGAGGTGAAGCAGCTCGAGCACCTCGTCGAACGACGCCGAGTCGGAGTGGCCGGGCGTACAGATCGGGAACAGCCGGTCGAGGTTGCCGCCGAAGGCGTCGCTGACGAGCAGCTCCTCGCGGGCGCGCATCCAGTTGCGGTTGCCCTTGACCGTGTTGATCTCGCCGTTGTGCGCGATCAGGCGGAACGGGTGGGCCAGCTCCCAGCTCGGGAAGGTATTGGTCGAGAACCGCGAGTGGACCAGGGCGAGCGCCGAAGCCATCCGCTCGTCGTGCAGCTCGGGAAAAACCTCCTCGAGCTGGTCGGTGGTGAGCATCCCCTTGTAGACCAGCGTGCGGCAGGACAGGGAACCGAAGTAGGTGCCGGCCTCCCGCTCGGCGCGCCGGCGCAGGCAGAACGCGCGCCGCTCGAGCTCCAGATCGGTCTCGCCGTTCGCGCCCGCGACGACCAGGTGGGCGAAGTCGGGCATGACCTCGGCCGACACGTGGCTGAGCGTCGCGGGATCGGTCGGGATGTCACGCCAGCCGAGGACGGTCAGGCCCTCCTCGGCAGCGATCTTCGCGATCTTCTCGCGCGCGGCGGCCCCGTCCTCGCGGTCGAGGAAGGCCGCACCCACGGCGTACGCCCCCTTGGCCGGCAGGTCGAAGTCGCAGGCTTCGCGCAGGAACGCGTCGGGGACCTGGATCAGGATGCCGGCGCCGTCGCCGGCCGCGGTGTCGGCGCCCGTGGCGCCGCGGTGGTCGAGGTTGCGCAGGGCCTCGAGGCCCTTCTCGACGATGTCGTGGTTGGGCTCGCCGGAGAGGGTGGCCACGAAGGCCACACCGCAGGCGTCGTGCTCGAAGGCGGGGTCGTAGAGCCCCTCGACGCGGCGCTGCTGAACCATGGTGTCTCCTGCCTGTTGGTTACTGGCGAGCCCCAAAATAGGGCCAAACGGACTTTCCATCTGGTTCGAAGGATGGCGCGAGACAACCGTGACAAACAGCACTGTCCACGGATCTGGACTGTGATACATGTCTCACCCCGACTCGGGGTCGGGTCTACCGGGTCGATCGGAGCACCCTTCCCGTATACCAGCGGTAGGCCATGGTCGAGGCGGCGAACACCATCGTGACCAGGGCGATCGCCCCCATCGGCTGCCAGCGCCCGGCCTCCTCGTCGAGCATCAGGAACAGCCCCATCGCGACCACCCAGCGGAACGCGACCGCCGAGAGCAGTCGCCCCTGCTCCATGTCCTGCTGCACGCACGCCAGCAGCACCGACATCGCGACGTGGGCCACGACGAACGCCGCGACGTACAGCACCACCTCGGCCGCCGAGTGGCGTACGCCCCAGCGCTCGAGCACGCGCGCGGCCAGCAGCGGCTGGGTCAGCGCCCAGGCCGCACCCGTCACCGTGCCGCTCACCACCGGGGCGTACGCCTCCCCCAGCGTCGGCTGTACGAGCGAACGCCAGCCGAGCTCCTGGGCCGTGCAGGTGATGAGGAGGGTCAGCGCCATCATGCACAGGATCGTCGACCTGTCCCCCGGCATCGCCAACGGATAGGCCAGCGTGCCCAGGTCGACGGCCTCGCGCGGCCACCGCATCGTCGCCGAGAACTGCACGCAGCCGAGCACGACACCGGCGCCGAGCGCCGCCAGGACCAGCGTCCGGCCCAGCGCCTGCGGGGTCGGGCGTACGCCGGGGCGCCAGTCGACCGTCAGCCGCAGCGGCCGGCAGAGCGCCAGCGTGACCGCGGCGGCCACCGCGGGGGCCAGCGCGGGCAGGTCGACGACCCACCACTCGACGCCGAGGCGCTCCTGGAGCAGCGACAGGGGCGCGGCGACCACGAGGGTGGCCACGCAGAAGACCACCACGGTGGCCCATCGCGACCGTGACCCGGCGACCCCGTTCATCGCTGCTGCCTCGCGAACAGGGTGAAGTCGTGGGCCAGGTCGTTGATCGACGTGCCGGGGGTCCACACCACGAAGGCCCGGGCACCGCGACCGACACCTATGACCTGCGCCCCGTGGCCGACCTCGTACCCTCCCCCGGGCAACGGGGTCGCGTGCTCGATGGAGACGCCCAACCCCTCGGCGGCGCGGCGGATGTCGGCCGGCTCCCCGGTGAGCCCCAGGAACGACGGGTCGAAGCGCGCCAGGTAGTCCCGCACCACCGTCGGCGTGTCCCGCGCCGGGTCGGTCGAGACGAAGACAACCTGGATGTCGGCCCGCTCGGGGTCGGGAACCTTCGTCAACGCGCTCGCGACGTCGGACAGCTGGGCGATGCACACGTCGGGGCAGTGCGTGTAGCCGAAGAAGACCAGCGTGACCGGCCGCGACGGCGACGTACGCAGGTTGTAACGCTGCCCCGCCGTGTCGACCAGCGTCACGTCGGGCACGTCGAAGGGCTGCGGCAGCACTCCGCCGCGCAACCCGGGCTCGTCCGCCCGGGCGTCGGAGCGGGGCACGACGACCCCGCCGGACGACGACTGCGCACCGCAGGCGGTCAGCAGCGTCGCCGCCGCGACCAGCGCCACCACGAGGCGTCGCACGTCACTCCCCTCCTCGGACCGGACCTCTCAGGCGCGTACGCCGGCGGCGAGCTCGTCGACGAGCGCCCGCAGCGCCGACAGGTCGTCGGGCCGGCCGGCGTCGTCGGCGTCGAGCAGCGTGCGGACCAGCGCGCTGCCGACGATCACCGCATCGGCGAACCCAGCGGTCTCGCGGGCCTGGTCGCCGTTGGAGACGCCCAGGCCGATCCCGACGAGCACGTCGGGGCACAGAGTACGGATGCGGTCCACGAGGACGGGGGCGGCGGCCGACGTGGTCGAGCGTACGCCCGTCACGCCCATGACCGCGGTCGCGTACAGCCAGCCGCGGCAGGCCGCCACCGTGGACCGGATGCGGTCGTCGGTCGAGCTGGGCGACACGAGGAAGATGCGGTCGAGCCCGTGCGCGTCGGACGCGGCGACCCACTCGTCGGCCTCGTCGGGCGTCAGGTCGGGGGTGATGAGCCCCGCGCCACCGGCGGCGGCGAGGTCGCGGGCGAACGCGTCGACACCGTAGCGCTCGACGATGTTCCAGTAGGTCATGACGACCGCGTGCCCACCGGCGTCGGCCACGGCCTGGGTGGCGCGGAACAGGTCCCGGGTGCGTACGCCACGCTGCAGCGCGCGCGTGCCCGCCAGCTCGACGGTCGGGCCGTCCATGACGGGATCGCTGTAGGGCATGCCGACCTCCACGAGGTCGCAGCCCTCGGCGAGGACGCGCAGCGCGTCCAGCGACCCGTCGACGGTCGGGTAGCCGACGGGCAGGTAGCCGACGAGCGCCTTGCGCCCTTCGGCCGCAGACCGCTGGAGGATCTGTCCGGTGATCCCGGTCTCGTAGGCCATCACAGCTCCTTGCTTCCGGTGGGGTCGGCGGGCTCGGCCGGCGCGTGGTCGGGTACACCACCGGTGGTCGCGTCGACCGATCCGTCGAGGCCGAACCAGGCGATGGCCGTCTCGACGTCCTTGTCGCCACGTCCCGAGAGGTTGACCAGGATGATCGGCTCGTCGTCGGGACGCTCGCTCGCCCACCGCTGGCCCAGGCGCAGCGCGCCAGCGAGGGCGTGGGCCGACTCGATGGCCGGCATGATGCCCTCGGTCTGGGTGAGCAGACGCAGCGCCTCCATGGCCTCGGAGTCGGTGACGGGCTCGTAGACGGCGCGGCCGGTATCGGCCAGCCAGGCGTGCTCAGGTCCGACCCCCGGGTAGTCGAGGCCCGCCGAGATGGAGTGTGACTCGATGGTCTGGCCGTCCTCGTCCTGGAGCACGAAGGTACGCATGCCGTGCAGGACGCCCAGCTTGCCGGCGGTGATGGTTGCGGCGTGGCGGCCGGTCTCGACGCCGTCGCCTCCGGCCTCGAAGCCGTACAGGGCGACCTCGGTGTCGGGCAAGAAGTCGGCGAAGATGCCCATCGCGTTCGAGCCACCGCCGACGCACGCGGCCACGGCGTCCGGCAACCGCCCGAAGCGCTCCAGGCTCTGGGCGCGGGCCTCGGTGGAGATGATGCGCTGGTATTCCCGGACGATCTTCGGGAACGGGTGGGGCCCGCCAACCGAGCCGATCAGGTAGTGGGTCTGGTCGACGCTGGCCACCCAGTCGCGCAGCGCCTCGTTCATCGCGTCCTTCAGCGTCTGGGAGCCGGACTGGACGGCCACGACCTCCGCTCCCAGCATCTGCATGCGGGCCACGTTGAGGGCCTGGCGGTCGGTGTCGACCTTGCCCATGTAGACGCGGCACTCCATGCCGAACAGGGCGGCGGCGGTGGCGGTGGCGACGCCGTGCTGGCCGGCGCCGGTCTCGGCGATGAGGCGGGTCTTGCCCATGCTGCGGGCGAGCATCGCCTGGCCGAGCACGTTGTTGATCTTGTGAGAGCCGGTGTGGTTGAGGTCCTCCCGCTTGAGGACGATGCGCGCGCGTCCGGCGTGGGCGGAGAACCGCGCCACCTCCGTCAGCGGGCTGGGCCGCCCGGTGTAGTGGCGGCGCAGGTCGTCGAGCTCGGCGATGAACTCGTCGTCGGCGAGCGCGGACTCGAACGCCTCCTCGAGCTGGGCCAGCGCGGCGAACAGCGCTTCGGGCACGAACTTGCCGCCGAAACGCTCGAAGTGACCCGAGGCGTCGGGCAGGTTCTCGGACGAGGTGTTCTCGGGAGACGTGTTCTCGGGCACGCGGCTTCCCCTTTCGTTCGTGGGCCGTGGGCCAGCGTACGCCGCCGGGACCCGGGTCAGTGCTGGGCGGCGGCGATCATCGCGGCGACGGCGCCGCGCGGATCGGAACCGCGCACGAGCGCCTCGCCGACCAGGACGACGTCGGCACCGGCCTCGACCAGGCCGGGGACGTCGACGGGGCCCGTGATGCCCGACTCGGCGACCTTGATGCGGTCGTCGGGGACGGACGCGGCGATGCGCGCGAAGCGGTGGATGTCGACCTCGAGGGTCTTGAGGTTGCGGTTGTTCACACCGATCACCTCGGCGTCGACGGCCAGCGCGCGCTCGACCTCGGCCTCGTCGTGGGTCTCGACCAGCGGGGTGAGGCCCAGCTCGAGCGCGGTGGCGTGGAGGTCGGCGAGCTGGGCGTCGTCGAGCGCGGCGACGATCAGCAGGGCGAGGTCGGCGCCGGCGACGCGGGCCTCGACCAGCTGGTATTCGTCGACGACGAAGTCCTTGCGGAGCACCGGGATGTCGACTCGGGCCCGGACGGCTTCGAGGTCGGCCATCGAACCGCCGAAACGCCGCGGCTCGGTCAGCACCGACACCGCCGCCGCGCCACCGGCCTCGTAGAGCGCTGCGAGGGCGGCGGGGTCGGGGATGTCGGCGAGCGCACCCTTCGACGGGCTGGAGCGCTTCACCTCGGCGATGACCGCGATCCCGGGCGCCCGGAACGCGGGCCGCGGGTCGAGCGCGGCGGGGGCGTCGGCCAGCCGCTCACGCAGCTCGGCGAGCGGCATGCGCGCACGCCGGGACTCGAGGTCCTCGCGGGCCCCGGCGACGATGCCGTCCAGGACCGTCGGTTCGGGGCCGGGGGTCATCAGTCCTGGCCCATCCCGATCTTGTTCATGACGCCGCCGACGATCGGCGCGAGCAGCAGCAGCACACCGCCGGCGACCACGAGCGTGAGGTTGATCGACGGTATCCCGTCGGGACCCAGAACCATGCCAAGGGCGCCGACGACGAAGCCCACCAGAGCGATCATCGAACCGGCCCAGGCGGCGGGCGTGCGGCCGTGGTGGATCTCCTTGCCCATCGGGCGGCGACGGCTCGTGGCGGTGGCGTTCATCAGTCCTCTTCCGGTCGGTTGCTCGGGGTCATTCTGGCCGATCCTCGGCCGGGGTGCCAGCCGAACCCGAAGGATCGGTCGGGTCGTATCCGTCGTCCATGGCCTTCCAGACCTCGGCGGGGTCGTCGGCGGCGTCGGTCTCGGACCTGTCGCCGCGCCGAGCGTACCTGTCGGCACCCGTCGGCCAGCGGTGCACGGTCAGCGCGGTGACGACCACGCCACCCAGACCGACCAGGCCCACAAGGGCGTACGCGATGGGGACCTTCGTGCCGCCCGGCTCGCCGACCTGGGCGATTCCCGTCATGACCATCGAGATGGTCACGATCGCCAGCGGCAGCGTCATGAGCCGGCGGCCGCGGGTGCGCAGCGTCAGCATCAGCAGCGTCCCGGCCGCGAGCACCCCGACCAGCACCAGCGCGAGCGTGCCGGTGGCCTCGACGCCCGTACGCGTGATCTCCTGGCCGAGGTCGCCGGTGGTGCGTCGCCAGCGGGCGTTCGCCGCGGCGACCCCACCGAGCGTCCCCGCCACCAGCAGTGAGTACGCGGTGGCCCGCGCCCTGCGCGCGCTCAGGTTCGCCAGCGCCACCGCCTCGCGGAAACGCTCCATGGCGGTGTGGTCGTGGTCATCGAGGGTCTGGGGAATCTCGGGTCGGGGCTCAGTCAAGCTCGCTCAGCCTCTCTGCGGCCGCGATCGCCCGCAGGACCGCCGCAGCCTTGTTCTTGGTCTCCTGGTTCTCGGCGGCCGGGTCTGAGTCGGCCACGATGCCCGCACCCGCCTGCACGTACGCGCGCCCGTCCTTCACCAGCGCCGTGCGGATCGCGATGGCGCAGTCGGAGCTCCCGGCGAGGTCGAACCAGCCGACCACTCCCCCGTAGATGCCCCGGGAGGTCTTCTCGAGCCGCTCGATGATCTCCATGGCCCGCACCTTCGGCGCCCCCGACAACGTGCCGGCGGGAAAGCACGACAGCGTCGTGTCGAGCGCTGTACGCCCGGGCGCCAGCTCGCCGGCCACCATCGCCTCCAGGTGCATCACGTGGGAGTAGCGGTGGACCTGCAGGAACTCCAGCACCTCGACGGTCCCGGGGGTGCAGACCCGCCCCAGGTCGTTGCGGCCCAGGTCGACGAGCATGACGTGCTCGGCCCGCTCCTTCTCGTCGGCGACAAGCTCGCGCTCCAGCACCAGGTCGGCCTCCTCGTCGGCCCCACGCGGGCGCGTGCCGGCGATCGGGTGAGTGACGGCACGGCCGTCGCCGACGGTGACCAGCGCCTCCGGCGACCCGCCGACGATGTCGAACGCGTGCCCGCCCCGTGGATCGGGCATGCGGAGCAGGAAGAGGTACGGGCTCGGGTTGATCAGCCGCAGCCGCCGGTAGATCTCGAACGCGTCGGCGCTCGTGGCGACCTCGAACCGCTGCGACGGAACGACCTGGAAGATCTCACCGGCGCGGATCTCCTCGATGGCCTCGCGCACGAGCGCCTCGAACTCCTCGTCGGTCGTGCCCCGCTCGACCTGCGGGTCCACGGCAGCGGGCGAGGCAACGCGTACCAGCGGCTCGCGGGGCGCGGCGAGGTCGCGGGCCATCTCCTGCACGCGGGAGACCGCGTCGGCGTACGCCTCGTCCACCCGCTCGTCGGACGCGTCGAAGTTCACCGCGTTGGCGAGCAGCCACACCTCGCCGGTTCGGTGGTCGAGCGCGGCGATGTCGGTGACGAGCATCATGCCCAGCTCGGGGATGCCGAGGTCGTCGTCGGTGGTGCGCGGCAGCCGCTCGAGGCGGCGTACGACGTCGTAGCCCAGGTAGCCGACGAAACCCGAAGCGAGCGGCGGAAGGCCTTCCTGCCGGTCGCAGGCCAACAGCTGGAGCGTCTCGCGCAGGACCTGCAGGGGGTCGCCGCCGTCGGGGAGGCCGACGGGCACCGTGCCCGTCCACGCGGCCTGCCCGTCGATCGTCGTCAGCGTCGCGGCCGTGCGTACGCCCACGAACGACCAGCGCGACCGCACCCCCTGCTCGACCGACTCCAGCAGGAAAGTGCCGGGCCGCGCCTGCGCCAGGCGTTGGTAGAGGCTCACCGGGTTGTCGGCGTCGCTGACCAGGCGCGCAGCGACCGTGACGACCCGCCGGTCGCGGGCAAGCTCCCGGAACTCCTCCAGCGACGGGGTGACGGCGAGGCTCATCGGAGGTCCTCGGGGACGGTGCGGGATTCCAGCGTGTGGGTGTCGAAGCAGCTCGTGGTGTTGAGGTGGCAGGCCGCCCCGAGCTGGTCGACCTGCACCAGCAGCGTGTCGCCGTCGCAGTCGAGCTCGACCCGGCGCACCCACTGCACGTGGCCCGACTCCTCACCCTTGACCCACAGTTGCCGGCGGCTGCGCGACCAGTAGGTCCCCCGCCCCGTGGTCAGCGTGAGGTGGAGGGCCTCGTCGTTCATCCAGGCCATCATCAGCACGCGGCCGCTGGTGGCGTCCTGAACGACGGCGGGGACGAGTCCGTCGGCGTTGCGGCGCAGCAGGGCCGCGACGGCGGGATCGAGGGTGGTCGCATCGGTCACCGGACCATTCTGGCCCACGTGCGGGCCCGGGGACGCCATCGACGCCCCGTGGCACGACGACTAGGCTGGACGCGTGAACCAGGCCAAGACAGAACGTGCCGAGCTGTGCGACCTCCTCGACCGCGTCGGCCCCGATGCGCCCACGCTCTGCGAGGGGTGGAAGACCCACGACCTCGCCGCCCACCTGTGGATCCGGGAGACCGACCCCCTGGCCGCGCCCGGCCTCGTGGCGCGTCCGCTTGCCGGCCTCACCGAGCGCCGCCTCGCCGAGGCGAAAGGCCGCTACCCGTACGCCGAGCTCGTCGACCGCGTACGCCGCGGCCCCGCGCGCCTGTCGGTCTTCGCCTTCCCGGGCGTCGACGAGGAGGCCAACACCGTCGAATACTTCGTCCACCACGAGGACGTGCGCCGCGCCGGAGGCGGCCCGTTCGGCCCGCGCGACCTGCCCGGCGAGTTCGAGGACTGGCTGTGGCGGCGCATGAAGCTGATGGGTCGCGCCATGTTCCGGCGCTCCCCCGTCGGACTGGTCCTCGAGCGCGCCCAGCCCGCCGAGGGTGCCGTCGGCGAGCCCGAGTCGGTGCGCGTCATGACCGGCAGCGAGATCGTCACCGTCATCGGCCGCCCGTCGGAGCTGTTCCTGTTCGGTTACGGCCGCCAGGCGGCCGCCGACGTCCGCCTCGTCGGTCCAGACGAAGCCGTCAGCCGTATCAGCACCGCCGACCTCGGGATCTGAGCCCGCCTCAGTCCTGCGGCAGCGACGCGTACGCCTGACGCACCACCGCGGCCAGCGTCTCGGGCTCCCACGCCCGGTCGTTGGTGCTCGCCGTGAGCGTCCCGCCATCGAGCAGCATCGTGCACTGCAGCCCGTCGTAGCGGCGCCCGCACGAGATGCGCCCGAACCGCGCCGCCTGCAGGCCCATCCGGCGGTCGAGGTCCTCGAGGTCGTCGACCTTCGCCTTCTGGGTGTGGAGCACGAGGGCACGCGCGCCCTGGGAGTCGGCATACACCCCGCGATCGACGTGGTTGTACGGCAGCGGGGACGTGTTGGCCCTCGCGTCACGGCGCAGGTCACCCACGGCGTCGGGCAGCTTCGCGATCTCGGCCTTGCGCGGCAGGGGGCCGTGGGCCACGCTCACGGCCCGGCTCGTCGACGCCTCGGTCGGCACCAGCAGGGTGGGGATCACCATCGCGACGACCGACAGCAGCGTGGTGGTCAGCAGCGCCAGACCGACCCGTTGGGTCTTCGAGGGCTCCTCCTCGACGGGGACGATGGGCGCCGGCCGCTCGGGCGCGGTGCGCCGCAGCGGCCCTTGGGCGGCGTGGGGGCGGTGCACCCTGTCTTCGGCCTCCACGACGGTCGTCCGCGGGCGGGGCTGGTCATCGGCCGAGGGCGGGCGGACGTCGCCCTCGGCCGGCGGTGAGGGCTGGGACGGCTGGTGCGGCGCGGTGTCCGGACCCCGCCAGGCGGCGGTGTTGTTCCACGCGTCGATGTTGTTCCATGCGTCCGCGGGCACGACCGGGCCGGGCCGCGCGGGCTCTCCCCCGCGCGGGCGCAGCAAAGTCTCGTCCGGGTCGTTGGTCACGTCAGCCCAGCTTCTCCAGGATCAGCTCGCGTACGCGACCCGCGTCGGCCTGGCCCCGCATCTCTTTCATGACTGCACCGATGAGGGCGCCGGCGGCCTGGACCTTGCCCGCGCGGATCTTGTCGGCGACGTCGGGGTTGGCCTCGATTGCCTTGTCGACGGCGGCCGACAGCGCGCCGTCGTCGGACACCACGGCCAGGCCCCGGGACTCGACCACCTCGGCCGGCTCGCCCTCGCCGGCGAGGACGCCCTCGATGACCTGGCGGGCGAGCTTGTCGTTGACGGTGCCGGCGTCGACCAGCTCCTGGACGCCAGCGACCTGGGCCGGAGAGATCGCGAGGCCGGCCAGCTCGACACCCTGCTCTTTGGCGCGCCGGGCCAGCTCGCCCAGCCACCACTTGCGGGCGCTCGCCGGGTTCGCCCCCGCGCGTACGGTCTGCTCGATGACGTCGAGCGCGTCGGCGTTGAGCACGTCACGCATCTCGGCCTCGGAGAAGCCCCACTCGGCGGTCACGCGGCGCAGGCGCTCGGCGGGCGGCTCGGGGAGCGTGGCGCGCAGGCCCTCGACCCACTCGGCGTCGGCGACGACAGGCACGAGGTCGGGCTCGGGGAAGTAGCGGTAGTCCTCCGCGGTCTCCTTCGAGCGCCCCGGCGTCGTGATGCCGGAGTCCTCGTGCCACATGCGGGTCTCCTGGTGGACCTTGTCACCGGCGCCGAGGATCGCCGCCTGGCGGGTGATCTCGTAGCGGACGGCGTTCTCGACCGAACGCAGCGAGTTCACGTTCTTCGTCTCGGTGCGGGTGCCCAGAGGCGCGTCGGGCGAGGGGCGCAGCGACACGTTCGCGTCGCAGCGCAGGTTGCCCTGCTCCATCCGGGCCTCCGAGACGCCCAGCGCCTTGACGATCTCCCGCAGCGCCTTCACGTACGCCCGCGCCACCTCCGGCGCCCGCTGGCCGGCGCCAGTGATGGGCCTGGTGACGATCTCGATGAGCGGGACGCCGCAGCGGTTGAAGTCCATCAGCGTGTAGTCGGCGCCCTGGATGCGGCCCGTCGCACCGCCGACGTGGTTCGACTTGCCCGTGTCCTCCTCCATGTGCGCGCGCTCGATGTCGACGCGGAAGATCGTGCCGTCGTCGAGCTCCACGTCGAGGTGGCCGTCGAACGCGATCGGCTCGTCGTACTGCGAGATCTGGTAGTTCTTCGGCATGTCCGGGTAGAAGTAGTTCTTCCGGGCGAAGCGGCACTCGGGTGCGATCGAGCAGCCCAACGCGAGGCCGATGCGGATGGCCGACTCGATGGCCGTGCCGTTGACCGTCGGCATGGCCCCGGGCAGGCCGAGGCAGACGGGGCACGTCTGGGTGTTCGGCGCGGCCCCGAACGCGGTCGAGCAGCCGCAGAACATCTTCGAGGCGGTGTTGAGCTCCACGTGGACCTCGAGGCCCATCACGGGGTCATAGGTCGCGATCGCCTGGTCGTAGTCGACGACGGGTTCGCTCATCGCTGGGCCTCCTTCACGGACGCAGTCGGCACGGACGCCGACGGCGCCAGGGTTCCCGGCAGGTCGGGGATGCGGTCGAGCAACGTGCCGCCGACGCGCTCGGCGTACGCCTTCTCGAGCGCCGCACCGACGCGGTAGAGCCGGTCGTCGGCCATTGGCGGAGCCATGACGTGGAAGCCGACAGGCTGGTCGTCGTCGGGCGACAGGCCGACCGGGAACGACGCCGACGCGTTGCCGGCGAGGTTCGACGGGATGGTGCACAGGTCGTTCTTGTACATCGCGAGCGGGTCGTCGACGCGCTCACCGAGGCGGAACGCGGTGGTCGGCGTCGTCGGCGACACGAGGACGTCGGCCTTCTCGAACGCGGCGTCGAAGTCCTGCTTGATGAGCGTGCGGACCTTTTGGGCCGAGCCGTAGTAGGCGTCGTAGTAGCCCGACGACAGGGCGTACGTACCGATGATGATGCGGCGCTTGACCTCGTCGCCGAAGCCTTGGCCGCGCGTCATCGCCATGACTTCCTCGGTCGAGCGCGTGCCGTCGTCACCGACGCGCAGGCCGAAGCGCATCGCATCCATGCGGGCGAGGTTCGATGAGCACTCGGCGGGCAGGATCAGGTAATAGGCGGCCAGCGCGTATTCGAAGTGGGGGCACGAGACCTCCACGACTTCTGCGCCGAGCTCGGTGAGGAGCTCGACGGTCTCGTGGAACCGTTGCTCGACGCCGGGCGCGTACCCCTCGCCGCCGAGCTCGCGGACCACGCCGATCCGCATGCCCCGCACGTCACCGTGGCACGCCGCCTCGACCACCGGCGGGACGGGCGCGTCGATCGACGTCGAGTCGGCCGGGTCGTGGCCGCCGATGACCTCGTGGAGCAGTGCCGCATCGAGGACGTTGCGGGTGACCGGGCCCGGCTGGTCGAGCGACGAGGCCAGCGCGATCATGCCGAAGCGCGATGTGCCGCCGTAGGTGGGCTTGACCCCCACGGTGCCGGTGACGGCGCCCGGCTGGCGGATCGAGCCTCCGGTGTCGGTGCCGATGGCCAGCGGTGCCTCGAAGGCGGCGACGGCCGCGGCCGAGCCGCCGCCGGAGCCGCCCGGGATGCGGTCGAGGTCCCATGGGTTGTGGGTGGGGCCGTACGCCGAGTTCTCGGTCGAGCTGCCCATGGCGAACTCGTCCATGTTGGTCTTGCCGAGGATGACGATGTCGGCTTCCATGAGCCGCTTCGTCACCGTCGCGTCGTAGGGCGGGTGCCAGCCCTCGAGCATCTTCGAGCCGGCCGTCGTGGGCGCGCCCTGCATGGTGAAGACGTCCTTGAGCGCCAGGGGTACGCCGGCGAGCGGGCCGAGCTCCTCGCCGGCCTCGCGCTTGGCGTCGACGCAGCGGGCAGTCTCCAGCGCACGCTCGGCGTCGACGTGGAGGAACGCGTGGACCGCGCCGTCGACAGCGGCGATCTGGTCGAGAAAGGCCTGAGTGACCTCGACGGCCGTCCAGGTGCCGTCGGCGATGTTGGCCGCGATCTCGTGGGCGGCCGAGCGCAGGATGGTGGCGGTGCGGTCGCTCATGCGGACTCCCCCAGGATGCGTGGGACGCGGAAGCGCTCGTCCTCGGCCGCCGGGGCCTGGTCGAGGGCCTTCTCCGCCGGCAGCGACTCGTGGACCGCGTCGGGGCGGAACACGTTGGTCAGCGGCAGGGCGTGGGAGGTCGGCCGCACGTCGGCGGTGTCGAGCTCGGAGACCCGCGCCACCGACTCGAGGATCACCTCGAGCTGGGGGGCGAGCCTCGTGAGCTCCTCGTCGGTCAGGTCGATGCGCGCCAGCCTTCCCAGGCGGGCCACATCCTCCACGCTCAGCGCCACGGATGACTCCTCGTTCGCGATTCTCGGTCGGTTCGTGTCTCGGGGCAAGGTCCCCGCATCGTGCCCATCCTAGGGGTGTCCGCGACCTGGGCCGCTGGAATGTCGCCGCCTGGTGCGCAAAGATGTCGACGTGTTCCTGATTCGAGTGGCCCTGCCCGACCGCCCCGGCTCGCTGGGGGGCGTGGCGGCGGCCATGGGCGAGGTCGGCGCGGACATCCGTGCCGTCGAGATCGTGGGCCGTCTCGAGGACGGCCGGGTCGTCGACGACTTCATGTTCACCCTCCCCGACGGGGTGATGCCCGACAACGCCGTCAGCGCCTGCACCCAGGTCGACGGGGTCAACGTCATGTGGTGCGCGCGCTACCCGGGCGGCGGCAGCCTCGATCTCGATATCGAGGTGCTGGAGCGCATGCTCGCCGAACCCGAGAACGCCGCCGAGATCCTGTGCCAGTCGGCGCCATCGGTCTTCCACTGCCACTGGGCCGTGCTGCTCAACAAGAAGGAGCGGCGTACGCTGCACGCGACCCCGCTCGCGCCCGACCTGTCCCCTGAGGAGATCGACGCGATCGGCCCATTCGACTTCACGCGCACGGCCGAGCTCGAGAAGGGCTGGGTGCCGGAGTGGCCCGAGACCATCCTCGTCGCCACACCCGTACGCGGCGGCCGCGCCCTCCTGCTGGGCCGAAACGGTGGGCCCACGTTCCTCGCCTCGGAGGTCGCACGCCTGCGTCACCTGGCGGCGCTCGTGCCCGTCGGCTGACCCCGCTCAGCCCAGCCGCAACCAGAAGTAGCGCCAGGCCACGCCGACTACGACCAGTGCCACCACGAACAGCACCGGGACTACCCACCGCTGACGCCGCTTGGCCCGCGTCGAGACGACCTCGTCGGGGCCCCAGTCGCCGAGCACCGGGACCGCGCGGGGCGGCACCGTGCCGTTGAGATCGAGGTCGGAGACCATCCCCTTCCTCGGCTCCTCGACCGGCACCGCGGGCGCCGGCGGGGCGGGCGGCTGCGGAGGCAGCGTGGCCGGCACGGGCCCGCGGTCCCGCGGGGCCAGCGCGGTGGCCCCCGCGTACGGCGGCGGGCTCGCACCTCCCGTCTCCGGAAGGCCGCGCCGCGGCAGGTGGACGGTGCCCTGATCGGGCGCGGACGCCGATGCCTGACCCCACGCGCGCTTGCGCGGGGTGGTGTCGGCGGATTCGTCGGGTTGGGAGGTCACTCCTTTACCCTAGCCAGCGCGACCGCGGCCTCCGGCCCCTCGTCGAGGAGGACGGCGAAGCCCTCGGCGTCGAGGATGGGTCGCCGGAGGGCGACGGCCTTGTCGTATTTCGAGCCGGGCGAGTCACCCACCACGACGAAGTCTGTCTTCTTCGACACCGACGAGGCGACCTTCCCGCCGCGCGACACGATGGCCTCGGAGACACCGTCGCGCGTGTAGCCCTCGATCGAACCCGTGACGACGATCGACAGCCCGGTCAGCGTCTGCGGCACGTCGGCGGTGGTCTCCCCCGGCTCGTCGGCCATCCGGCAACCGGCGGCCTTCCAGCGGGTGACGATGTCACGGCGCCAGTCGGTGTCGAACCACTCGCGGATGGACGTGGCGATCGTGGGGCCGATGCCCTCGACCGCGGACAGCTCCTCGAAGGTGGCGGCCGCGAGCTTGTCGATGTCGGGGAACGCCGCGGCAACGTCGGGGGCGACGCCCTTGCCGACGTGGCGGATCGACAGGGCGACGAGGAACTTCGCGAACGGGCGTGTCTTGGCCTCGTCGAGGTTCTTCAGCAGTTTCGTGCCGTTGGCCGTGAGCACGCGCGGCCCGCTGCCGGCGGCCAGCTCGGCCTTCTTCGCCGTACGCGTGAACAGCTCGGTCCTGAGCAGGTCGTCCTCGGTGAGGTCGAACAGGTCGCCCTCGTCGGTGATCAACCCGGCGGCGAGGATGGCGTCGGCGGCCTGCCAGCCCAGCACCTCGATGTCGAGCCCCTGGCGCGACGCCAGGTGGAACAGCCGCTCGCGCAGCTGGCTCGGGCACGAGCGCTGGTTGGGGCAGCGGATGTCCTTCTCGCCCTCCTTCTCGGGGCGCAGCTCGGTGCCGCACGCCGGGCACGTGGTCGGCATGACGAACTCGGTCTCGGTGCCGTCGCGCAGGTCGACGACCGGGCCAAGCACCTCGGGGATGACGTCGCCCGCCTTGCGGAGCACGACGGTGTCCCCGATGAGCACGCCCTTGCGCACGACCTCGTAGGAGTTGTGGAGCGTCGCCATCGCGACGGTCGATCCGGCCACGAGCACTGGCTCCATCACCGCGTACGGCGTCACACGGCCGGTGCGGCCGACGTTGACGCGGATGTCGAGGAGCTTGGTCGTGACCTCCTCGGGCGGGTATTTATAGGCGATCGCCCAGCGTGGGGCGCGGCTGGTCGAGCCCAGGCGCTGCTGCTGGTCGCGGCGGTCGACCTTGACGACGACGCCGTCGATCTCGTGCTCGTAGTCGTGGCGGCGGGCCGCGACCTCCTCGACGAACGCCCACACCCCGGCCATGTCGTCGACCACGCGCGCATGGGCCGTCGTCGGGATGCCGAACCCCTCGAGCAGGTCGTACGCGCGGCTGAGCCGGTCGAGCTCGATGCCCTCGGTCGCGCCGATGCCGTGGGCGATGAACGCGAGCGGACGCGTCGCGGTGATGCGCGGGTCCTTCTGGCGCAGGGAGCCCGCCGCGGCGTTGCGCGGGTTGGCGAAGGGGGCCTTGCCCTGCTCGACGAGCGACTCGTTCAGCTCGCGGAAGCGCTCGATGCCGAGGAAGACCTCGCCGCGGACCTCGAGCAGCGCCGGCACGTCGCCCGCGGCGTCGTCGGAGGTGAGCTGGTTCGGGATGCCGCGGATGGTGCGCACGTTGGCCGTGACGTCTTCGCCGACGCGCCCGTCGCCGCGCGTGGCGGCGCGCGCGAGGCGTCCCTGCTCATAGACGAGGTCGACCGCCAGCCCGTCGATCTTCAGCTCGCACAGGAACCCCCCGAGGTCGTCGACCCCCTTGAGGACGCGGTCGCCCCACTTGAGCAGCTCGTCGTGGGAGAACGCGTTGTCGAGCGACTGCATCGGCTGCAGGTGTTCGACCGCCGCGAACGTCGCCGACGGGGGGCCACCGACCTGCTGGGTCGGCGAGTCGGGCGTACGCAGCCCTGGAAAGGCGTCCTCGAGGTCGTTGACCTCGCGCAGGAGCCGGTCGAACTCACCGTCGCTCATGGTCGGCGCGTCGAGCACGTGATAGCGCCAGCGCGCCTCGTTGAGGACCTCGCTGAGCTCGGCGTGGCGCTCGCGCGCCTCCTTGGTGGGCTCGGCCTGGGCGGCGGAGGTGTCGGTGGGCAGGTCCTGGTCGGTCACAGAACAAATCTAGCGAGCGTCTCCGACAGCGCCCGAACGCTCACCCGGTGAGGGACTCCGTCATGAGCCCCGCGGCCTCGCGCAGGGTGCGCAGCAGCGCCACGGTTGACCGTGGCGACCAGCCCACGAGCCCGCACGCCGGGGTCAGCCACAGCCGTTCGGTCAACGCGGCGCCGAGCTCGAGGGGGCGTACGCGGGCCAGTGCGGCATCGGCGAGGCGATCGGGGCGCGGCACCACGTCGGGGACGTGGGTGGGGGCGATGCCGAGCCACAGGTCGAGGCCGCCCTCGACCAGCGGGCCAAGCGCGTCGAGCTCGCGGCGCCCGAGGTGGCGTGCGTCGAGGGCGACGCCGCCAAAGCCCGCGCCGGCCGGGAGGCGCGGGTCGAGCCCCGGGGCGCAGCAGTGCAGGGCGACGGGCACGCCGGCGGCCTCGACCACACGGCGCAGCGTCTCGCTTGCCTCGGGCACGTCGACGCGGCGGTGCCGGGAGAACCCGCTGGCGGTGCGGACCCGGCCGTCGAGCACCGCGGGAAGCAGCGGCTCGTCGACCTGCACGACGACCTCGGCTGTGGGCAGGCGACGACCCACCTCGGCGACGAGGTCGGCAGTTCCGGCGGCCAGTGCCTCGGCGAGGTCGCGGCGAGCGCCGTGGTCGCTGACCACCTTGTCGCCCCTGGGCTTCTCGACGAGCGCGGCCAGGGTCCAGGGGCCGGCGAGCTGCAGCTTCAGAGGCCCGGCGTACGCGTGGCCCTCCTCCTCGAGCAGGTCGAGGTCGCGGCGCAGGTCGGTGCGGGCGCGGCGGGCGTCGGCGCCAGGGGCGTCGGTGAGCCGCCAGCCGGCGGGCTGCAGGTCGAGGGACACGCCTTCGAGCAGCGCCCCGGTGCGGCCAACGAGCTGGGAGCCGACGCCGCGGGCGGGCAGCTCGACGAGCCACGGCAGGTCGAACCCCTCCCCCAGCACCATGCGCTGGGTGGCGGCGAATTCGGTGCCCGGCATGGAGCCCAGCCCGGTGACGCGTACGCCGCTCACGCGGTCGCCCTCGCGGGGGTGGTGACGGAGATGGTCGCCGAGCCGACGACGCGGTCGCCGTCGTACAGGACGACCGCCTGCCCGGGCGCGATGCCGCTCGCGGGCTCGTCCAGCTCGACGACGACCCCCTCGTCGGTCGTGGTGACGCGTGCGGGCATCGGGGCGCCGTGGGCGCGGACCTGGGCGTACGCCTCCCACGTGCCGTCGACGCGCACACCCGCCCACGTGGGCCGGATCGCGGTGAGGGTGGCGACGCGCAGCGACTCCTTGGGGCCGACGGTGACGCGGTTGGTGACGGGCTCGACGGAGAGGACGAAGCGGGGGCGTCCGTCCGCGGCGGGCGTGCCCAGGCGCAGCCCGCGGCGCTGCCCGACCGTGAAGTGGTGGGTGCCTTCGTGGGCACCGACCTCGGCGCCGGACTCGTCGACGATCGCGCCCGGACGCCGGCCCAGCCGACGATCGAGGAACCCAGCGGTGTCGCCGTCGGGGATGAAGCAGATGTCGTGGGAGTCGGGCTTGGCGGCGACCGCCAGACCGCGGCGGTTGGCCTCGACGCGGACGTCGGGCTTGGTCGTGTCGCCCAACGGGAAAGCGCTGTGGCGGAGCTGGTCGTGGTCGAGCACGCCCAGCACGTAGGACTGATCCTTGGCCGGGTCGACCGCACGGCGCAGCTCGACCGTGCCATCGGCGGTGGTCGTCAGCTGCGCGTAGTGACCCGTGGCGACGAGGTCGAAGCCCAGCGCCATGCCGCGCTCGAGGACGGCGGCGAACTTGATCTTCTCGTTGCAGCGCAGGCAGGGGTTGGGTGTGCGGCCGGCCGCGTACTCGGTGACGAAGTCGTCGATGACGTCCTCGACGAAGCGGTCGGACAGGTCCCAGACATAGAACGGGATGCCCAGCCGGTCGGCGGCGCGGCGCGCGTCGTGGGCGTCCTCCTTGGAGCAGCAGCCGCGGGCACCCGAACGGAACGACTGCGGGTTCTTCGACAGCGCGAGGTGGACGCCGGTGACGTCGTGGCCGGCGTCGACCATCCGCGCCGCGGCGACGGCGGAGTCGACGCCGCCGGACATGGCTGCGAGTACGCGCACGGTGCTCCTTCAGGACGGTCGGTGGTCGCTGGCCCAGTCTAGGCGCCGTAGGCGGTGCGCGCCCGCGCGACGGCGTCGGGCAGGGCCGCGACGAGGCGGTCGATGTCGGCGTCGGTCGTCGACCAGCCGAGCGACAGGCGGATCGCCTGCGACGCCTCGGCCTCGGTGCGTCCCATCGCGAGCAGCACCTCGCTGGGCTGGTGGACGCCCGCGGTGCAGGCCGAGCCCGTCGAGCAGTCGATGCCCGCCGCGTCGAGCAGCATGAGCACGTCGTCGGCGCGGGTGCGGTCGATGCCGATGTTCACGATCCCAGGGCTCCCGGGCGCGCCGTTCACGCGCGTCCCGTCGACCCGCCCGGCGGCCTCGACGATGCGCGCACGCAGGGCACCCAGGCGGCCGGCCTCGGCCTCCCGGTCGCGCACGGCGCGGCGTACGGCGGCGGCGAACCCGGCCGCCAGCGCGGGCGCGACCGTGCCCGAGCGGAGGTCACGCTCCTGTCCCCCGCCGTACGCGAACGCGCGCAGCGGCAGCCCCCGGCGTACGACAAGCGCGCCGATGCCGACCGGTCCCCCGACCTTGTGGGCCGACACGCCCATCAGGTCGAGGGCGAGGTCGCGGAACGACAGCGGCACGTGGCCGAGAGCCTGCACGGCGTCGGAGTGGGCCCAGGCGCCGGCCGCGCGTGCCCGGTCGACGATCGTGGCGATGTCCTGGGCCGTGCCCGTCTCGTTGTTGACCCCCATGACCGACACGATCATGGTCGGCGTACGCAGGGCCTCGTCGAGCGCGTCCAGGTCGAGCACGCCGTCGGCATCGACGCCGACCACGTGCGCGTCGGCCCCCCGACGGCCGAGCGCAACGACGGTCTCGGCGACGGCCGGGTGTTCCACCGCGGACGTGACGACGCGGTCACGCTGTCCGATCACGCCGCGGGGACGGGCCAGCCACGCGCCCTGCAGCGCGAGGTTGTCGGCCTCCGTGCCGCCGGAGGTCATCACCACCTCGACCGGGTCGCAGCCCAGGTCGGCGGCCAGCGACTCGCGCGCGTCCTCGACCACGGCGCGGGCCCGGCGACCGGAGGCGTGCAGCGACGAGGCGTTGCCGGGCAGCCCCAGTTCGGCCGCCATCGCCTCGACGGCCTCGGGGACCATCGGCGAGGATGCCGCGTGGTCGAGGTAGCAGCGCATCAGTACAGCGACGCGGCCAGCCGCCCCGGCAGGGCCTCGTCATAGGCGCGGCCCTCCTCGGCGGTGAACCCGTCGAGCTCGGCCACGATCTGGCCGGGCTTCGGCAGGGACGCACGATCGACCTGGGCGGCCGGGTCCCACAGGTGGGAGCGCAGGATCGCCCGCGAGCACTGGAAGAACACGCGCTCGACGTGGATGACGAGCACGGCCGCCGGCTGCTTGCCCTTGACCGCGTGGGCCGCGAGCAGCTCGGGATCGACGGAGATCTCGGCGGTGCCGCGCACCCGGATGCACTCGCCGACGCCCGGGATGAGGAAGATCAGGCCGATGCGCGGGTCGACGAGCAGGTTGCGCAGTGTGTCGATGCGGTTGTTGCCGCGCCGGTCAGCCATCTCGAGGGTGTGCTCGTCGCGTACGCGCACGAAGCCCGGCTCGTCACCGCGCGGGGAGCAGTCGATGGAGCCCTCGTGGGTGGTCGACACGACACAGAAGGGCGAGGCGCCGATCAGCTCCGCGTACGCGGGGGTGAGGCGGTCGGCCTCCTTGGCCAGCGAAGCACCGGCCGGGCGCGTCGGGTAAGCCTCGAGGAGCTGATCGAGGGTGGTCACGAGGTGGTCGGTCATCGCGCTCTCCTGATCGACGGATGTGCTGCGCAACCTACTCCCGGCCACCGAAGACCACAAGGCCGCAGCCCACGGCGGCGCACCGGTCGCCGACCGGGTCCAGCCCACCGTCGTCGTCGAAGGGACGACGACGGCCCCGCCTCCGCGCTGAGGCGGGGACGGGGCCGGCGTACGCGGTCCTGCGTTATTTCTTGACCTGCTCCGTGACGGCCGGGAGCACGGTGTGGAGGTCGCCCACCACGCCGAGGTCAACCAGCTCGAAGATCGGCGCCTCGTCGTCCTTGTTGACCGCGACGATGGCCTTCGAGGTCTGCATGCCGGCGCGGTGCTGGATGGCACCGGAGATGCCGGCGGCGATGTAGAGCTGCGGCGAGACGGTCTTGCCGGTCTGGCCCACCTGGTAGGCGTGCGGGTACCAGCCCGAGTCGACCGCCGCGCGCGAGGCGCCCACGGCACCCCCGAGCGCATCGGCCAGGTTCTCGACGGCGGAGAAGTCGCCGTTGGTGCCACGGCCACCGGAGACGACGATGGCCGCCTCGGTGAGCTCGGGGCGACCCGAGGCCTGCTTCTCCTTCGACTCGGCGACGCGCGCGTTCTTGGCCGCGTCCGAGACCTCGATCTCGACCGGCTGGACGGCACCGCCTGCGGGGGCTGCCTCGGGGGCGCACGAGTTCGGCTTCACCGTGACGACGGGGATGCCACGGGTGACCTGGGCCCCGACGGTCCAGTTGCCGGCGAACACCGACTGGACGGTGCCCTCGGCGGTGACGTCGACGGCATCGGTGATCAGGCCGGAGTCGAGCTTGACCGCGACCCGGGCCGCGACCTCCTTCGACTCCATGTTCGAGGCGAACAGGACGGCCGTGGCCTCAAGGGCCTGGGCGACCTGGGCGACGGCCTCGGCCTTGGGCGCCACGAGATATTCGTCGAAGGCCGGGTCCTGCAGCTCGATGACCATGGCTGCGCCGTACTCACCCAGCACCGGGCCGACCTCGGCGGCGGGGCCGAAGACGACGGCCATCGGGTCACCCAGACGGCGGGCGAGGGTCATGACCTCCAGCGTGGGCTTGGTGACCTCGCCGTCGACGACCTCAGCGACTACAACAACGTTCGACATGTCAGTTCCTCCTGGGTCCGTCGCGATCAGATGTACTTGCCGGCGGTGAGGAACTCGACCAGCGCGTCGGCGCCCGAGCCGTCCTCGTCCGTGACGACCTTGCCGGCCTCCTTGGGCGGACGCGGCGTCGTGTCGACGACCTTGGTCGCCGCGGCACCGAGGCCGACCTCGGAGGCGTCGACGCCCAGGTCGGCGAGCGACCAGGTCTCGACCGGCTTCTTCTTGGCCGCGACGATGCCCTTCATCGTCGGGTAGCGGGCCTCGCCGGACTGGTCGGTCACCGAGACGACGGCGGGCAGCGAGGCCTCGATCGTCTGGGACGCGACGTCCCCGTCACGGCGGATGGAGACCGAGCCGTCGGTGACCTTGAGGTCGACACCGAAGGTGACGCCCGGCCAGCCGAGACGCTCGGCAAGCATCGCCGGGAGGACGCCCATGGCGCCGTCGGTCGACGCCATGCCGCAGAGCACGAGGTCGGGCGCGATCTTCTCGATGGCGGCGGCGAGGACCTTGGAGGACGCCAGCGCGTCGGAACCGGCGATGGCCTCGTCGTTGATGTGGATGGCCGACGAGGCGCCCATCTGGAGCGCCTTCTTCAGCGCTCCGGCGGCGTCGTCGGGGCCCATCGTCACGGCGACGACCTCGACGTCCGAGCCCGCCTCGGCGACCTGCAGGGCCTGCTCGACGGCGTACTCGTCCAGTTCCGACAGGATGCCGTCGGCCGCGTCGCGGTCAACGGTGCCGTCGTCGCTGAATCCGCGGTCGCCCGTTGCATCGGGCACGTGCTTGACCAGGGCTGCGATCTTCATCTCTCTCCACTCTGAAGGGGGCGCGGGAAACCAATATTACCCACGAGTAACAGCAGGGTGTCTACCCGCCCAGCCTAGACGCTGGGCGCGTGGTTCGGGGCGCTGTTCAGCGACCGGTGAAAGTCGGCTTCTCCTTGTTGGCGAAGGCACGCATGCCGCGGTCCTTGTCCTCGGAGTCGAACAGCCCGGCGAAGTATGAGCGCTCGAGCGCGAGACCCGACTCGAGGCTGCCGTCGAGACCGGCGTCGACCAGTTCCTTGCACGCGGCGATCGCGCGCGCCGGCCCGCCGACGAACTGGGCAGCCCAGTTCTTCGCCGCATCCTGGACCTCGGCCGCGGGGACGACCTGGTCGACCATGCCGATGCGCAGTGCCTCCTCGGCGCCGACCATTCGGCCAGTGAACAGCAGCTCCTTGGCGCGGGACGGGCCCACCAGACGCGGGAGGCGCTGCGAGCCACCGAGGCCGGGCACGACCCCGAGCGTCGTCTCGGGCTGACCGACCTTCGCGTCGTCGGCACAGATGCGCCAGTCGGCGCACATGGCGAGCTCGAAGCCGCCGCCCAGCGCGTACCCGTTGATGGCGGCGACGACAGGCTTGGGCAGATGGGCGAGGTCTTCGAACGCCGCATGGATCTCTCGGCCGATCCGGGCCATGTCGGCACCGCTGTAGTCGATCATCTCCTTGATGTCGGCGCCGGCGGCGAAGACCTTCTCGCCACCGGTCACGACGACGGCGGCCACCTCGTCGTTCTGGGCGAGCCACCGGGCCGCGTGGCCGATGGCCAGCTGGATCTCGGTGTTCAGGGGGTTCATCTTCGGCTTGTCGATGCGGATGGTGCCGACGCCGTCGGCCACCTCCACGAGGACGTGGTCGGACCCGGACTCGATGGTGTTCTCAGCCATGAGCCGACTCTAGCGGCCTACGCCACGACGCGCCGGGCGAGTCGTGGATTGTCCGGGCGTGGGGCACAATGGAGCGCTGCCCGACGACGCCGATGGGTACGTCCGGCAACAAGGACCCCACACTGGAGGAGACACATGACGCAGGCCCTGCCCGCACCGATCGATTCGACCGTACTGGGGGCACGTCTCGAGGAAGGCGGATGCCGCTTCGCCCTGTGGGCACCCCGCGCGAACCGCGTCGAGCTCGCGCTCGTCGCCGAGGACCGCTCCCAGCACAACGTGGACATGGTCCGCTCCGACGCCGACGGCGTGTGGACCGTCTTCGTGGAGGGCGTCGAGGCCGAGCAGCGCTACGGCTTCCGCGTCCACGGCGAGTGGGACCCCACCAACGGTGCCCGCTTCAACCCGGCCCGCCTCCTCCTCGACCCCTACGCCCGAGCCATCACCGCCGGGGTCGACTACAACGGCCCGATCCTCGACCACCCCGCCGACGACTACTACGAGCTCGACCCGACCGACTCGTTCGAGGCTGTGCCGCTGTCGGTCGTCGTCGCCGACACTCCCCCGCCGACGCCGATCGCCCACCGCACCCCGATGGCCCAATCGGTCATCTACGAGACCCACCTCAAGGGCTACACGCAGCTCCACCCGTCGGTCCCCGAGCACCTGCGCGGCACGTACGCGGGCATGGCGTACCCCGCCGTGATCGAACACCTGAAGTCGATCGGCGTGACCGCCGTCGAGCTGCTCCCCTGCCATCACTTCGTCTCCGAGCCGTTCATCGTGGGCCGCGGCCTGTCGAACTACTGGGGCTACAACTCGCTCGGCTTCTTCGCGCCGCACGCGGCGTACTGCTCGGTCGGCACGCTTGGCCAGCAGGTCGCCGAGTGGAAGGAGATGGTCTCCGCGCTGCACGAGGCCGGCATCGAGGTCATCCTCGACGTCGTCTACAACCACACCGGCGAGGGCGGCCACGAAGGCCCGACGCTGTCGTTCCGCGGCATCGACCACGGCGGTTACTACCGCCTCACCGAAGACCTGCGCAACGACTACGACGTCACTGGCTGTGGAAACTCGGTCGACACCTCCCGCGCCGGGGTCCTCGACATGATCCTCGACTCGATGCGCTACTGGGTGACCGAGATGGGCGTCGACGGCTTCCGTTTCGACCTCGCCTCCGAGCTCATCCGCGACGAGCTCCACCACGTCGACCAGAACCATGAGTTCAAGCGTCGCGTCGCCGCCGACCCCGCCTTCGAGGGCATCAAGATGATCGCCGAGCCCTGGGACATGGGCCCCTATGGCTACCAGGTCGGCAACTGGGGCCACGGCTGGAGCGAGTGGAACGACCGGTTCCGCAACTTCATGCGCGACTTCTGGCGCGGCCAGGTCAGCGGCGTCCAGGAGCTCGCCGCCCGCCTCGCCGGCTCGCCCGACATCTTCGACCACGACGGCCGCCCGCTGACGAGCTCGGTCAACTTCATCACCGCCCACGACGGCTTCACGCTGCGCGACCTCGTCACCTACAACGGCAAGCACAACGAGGCCAACGGCGAGGACAACCGCGACGGCGCCGACGACAACCGCTCCTGGAACTGCGGCGTCGAGGGTGAGACGGACGACCCCGGCATCAACGCGCTGCGCCACCGCCAGGTCAAGAACATGATGGCGACGCTGCTGCTGTCGACCGGCGTCCCCATGATCACCGCGGGTGACGAGATGGGGCGTACGCAGGGCGGCAACAACAACGCCTACTGTCAGGACACGCCGATCTCCTGGGTCCACTGGGACACGCAGGAGACCTGGGGCGACCTGATGGGCATGACCAGAGAGATCCTCCGCCTGCGTGGCGAGTTCCCCGTGCTGCGCTCGGAGAGGTTCCGCTACCACCAGGAGGTCACTGACGCCGCCGGCAACGGCCTCGGCCGTGTCGACCTCACCTGGTTCGACCACACCGGTGGCGAGATGGGCGAGGACGACTGGCACGACGGCGGCCGCCGCACCCTCGGCATGTATTCCTCCGACGCGACCACCGCCTTCCTGGCCTGGTTCCACGCCGGCGACTACCCGATCGAGGCCGAGCTCCCGTCCGCCCCCTGGGCGAAGTCGTGGCGCGTCGTCGTCCACTCCGGCTTCGACGGTGAGTTCCCGCCGGCCGACCAGGTCCTCGAGGCCGGCTCGATGCTCCACATCCCCGGCCGCACCGTCGTCCTGCTGCAGGCCGAGGTCGAGACCGGTGTCACGGAGCCTCCCGCCGGCAGCCCGAACCTGGCGACCACCGCCGAGCTCGACCTCGACGAGGCGGCGCGCGCCCAAGGTGGCGTACGTCCCGTCGACGAGGACCACGACGCCCAGGTCGCCGCAGAAATGGAGACCCAGCAGCTCGAGGGCTGATCGACCACGGGCGACGCCCGGCGGGGAGTCTTGCCCGGGGTGGTGGACGTGGTCAGCACGCTCCTCGCCACGGCCGCGGGCAGCCTCGCGCGCATGCGGTGGCGTACGCCTTCACGCGGCACACCCCGCG
Source organism: Mariniluteicoccus endophyticus (assembly GCF_054780035.1). Classification (NCBI taxonomy): domain Bacteria; kingdom Bacillati; phylum Actinomycetota; class Actinomycetes; order Propionibacteriales; family Propionibacteriaceae; genus Mariniluteicoccus; species Mariniluteicoccus endophyticus. The sequence continues at coordinate 297,455 of NZ_BAAGXC010000016.1, forward strand.
CCCGACGAGCCAAGCCATCAGGGAACGGCAGGAGTGGCTTCCCAGCCCCAGCGGACGCGATCGCTGCGCTCGGGATCGGGAAGCTGTGGCATGTGGTGCTCGAGCCGCACGAGGTCGAGCAGATCGAGCTCCAGCTCGCCGGCACCGTACGGAGAATAGATCGGTACGCGGCGACGCGCGGCGTTGTCGAGCACGCCGGAGAAGGGACCGCCGTGCCGCGGCCGATACCCGACGTTGCCCGTGTCGGCGCTGTTGGAGACCACCCAGTCCGCCGGCTGGGCGCGCCCGTCGACGAGCGTGGGCTGCCCCCAGCACGGGAAGAAGTACGCCAGGTTCCAGGCGACTGCCATGCGCCCCGACCCGACGAGCTCCTGCACAGGGACGGTCCCCGTCGGCACCCGAGGCCGGCTGACCGCGAACTCGACGGGTCGGCCATACAGGTCGGTGCCGTCCCGACCATCCCCTTCGGCGACGACGCGGACCTGCTGGGCGCCACGGAGGTTCCAGGCCCGCACGTCGACGAACGCGCTCCCGTCCACGGTCTTGTCCGTCGCCTGCGGCTCGACGCTCCCGCCATCGGAGAACTCGACCCGTACGCGATGCCGCGCGTCGATCCCCTGGACGGCGACCACGACCGGCAGCTCGCCGGCCCGTGCAGGCTCGGGGAGGTCATACCAGGGTGTGATCAGCGACCGCTGCTCACGAGCGATCCACATGCCCAGCCCGAACGGACCGCCGGGACCGAACTGCTCCTCGTCACCGGCGGCCGGTCGGAGCGCCCCGGCCAACGGGTCGACCTCGGCAAGGAGCGTCCTTTCCAGGAAGCAACCACGGCCCTGAATTGCGTCCCAGCTCGCCGCGGCCAGCGAGTATCCGGGGGCACGCCGCATCGGCGCAGCAGCGAAGTCCGCGAACGAGGCCGCGGTGACGATCGCGAGGACCCCAGCCATCCCTGTCGCGATCATCTGGCGCCGTCCGGTCCGTACGCCCACCCCGACAGCCACGGCGACGGCCACCGCGAACCCGCACACCAGCCAGGCGACCGGAACACCACCGACACTCAGGCGCGTTCCATCGAAGTACACGCCCACGGTCCCCAGCGCCCACCAGTTGTCGGGCACGCGCAGCGACAGCCCGTACGCAGCGACGATCGTCCCCACCACCACGGCCGACGAAACCGCCCCCGCAAACCGGCGTACCCCCTCGACCACGACGGCCAGAGCCAGCGGGCCGAGCAGCAGCAGGGCGCCGAAGTGGTGGGCGAGCTTCGTGGGGCTGAGCATCAGGGCCACGGCGAGGACGGCCGCCGAACCGACGAGATCGACCAGCGCTGGCCCCTTGAGCCGCCCCCGAGTGCCACGTACAAGCACCGCTCCGGCGAACACGACGGCGACGAAGGCGACATAGGTGACCAGCTGCTTGTCCTGGAACGATTCGACAAGCCGCACGTAGCGCAGGGGGTCCGACCAGAACGGGAACACGGGCCCGTAGGCGTTCCGTGCCTCGTTGGCGGCCATCACCGAGGCCAGCGTCTGGTCACTGAACATCGCAAGCACGACCGAGCCGAACGTGGCAAGCAGTGCGGCACCTGCGGGCAGCCTGATCGCGCGCTCCCCCAGGAACCGCCAGATCGACGGCCCACGCACGATGAACGGTGCCACGGCGACGATGCCGGTGGGCCCGGTGCCGGCGGTCCAGCCGGCCACGAGGGCGGCGATCAGCAGCGGCCTCACCGACCGCCGTTCGAGCGCGTCGGCGACGAGCCAGGTCACCACGCCCAGGCCGAGCGCGAACCACACCTCGGGGCGCAAGGAGTTCGCGTACACCTGCCACAACGCCAAGAACCAGGCCGTCACGGCGACCCGTACGCCGACGCCCGGCCGGGTCATCAGCCGCGGGAGCAGGGCGTGCCGGAGCACGAGCCACGCGCTCACCGACAGCACCCACGGCAGGAGTCGCAGCCACACCGGCTCGGTGGAGAACCGGGCCCACGCGGCATACAGGACGTAGAACCAGCCGAACGGCGCCTCGGGTGCGTTGTTCCAGCGCACATAGTTGCCGACGAACCCGTTGGTCCACGACCCGCGCACGATCTGGGCGATGAACCCGTCGTCGTCGGTGCCCGCCGACGCGACCACACCGAAGGCGGTGACGGCCAGAACGACGGCGTCCTCGGTCACGGCCCGGAACCCGAGCCGGGCGGGACTGCGCGGCCGATCCACCCGCCACAGCAGCACCCAGGCCGCGATCAGGAGCACGGCCGCCGCCCACGCCGCAGCCGTCTTCAGGCCCGTCGGCGAGGAATCCCATTGCGTGTCCGGCACCACGGTGACGCGCACCGCGCCGTGGGCCGTGTCGGAGTGCAACGAGTCCACCACGGGCCGCCAGTCGCCTCCGTGCTCCGTGAGGGGTCTCCCATCGGCGGCCGCGCGGATCCCCGCGCCGGTGAGGTCGACGGTGATGGTGGTGCAGTCGGCGGGGAACGGCACCAGCACGGTGTGCAGGTTCGACCCCACCCGCAGGTCTGAGCCGAAGAAGTTGATCCTCAGTTCGCGGTAGGCCAGCTGTTCGTCCAGGCCGTTCCCGGTCCACAGCATCGTCGCTGCGCGCTGGTGGCAGTCGAGCTCGACGTGCATCGCCGCCGGCCGGTAGGGGTTCAGCGGCAGCGCCATGTGGGGATCGGCGGAGTCCCAGCGATAGGTGGCGGTGTGCTCGCGCACGGGCAGCAGCGGGTACGCCAGCATCACCAGCCCCGCGAGCAGCGCCAGCAGCCCCGCGACACGCACACCCCACACCCCGCGACGGGACGTATCGGGGACGGGGCGCGGCACGCCCCCGATCCTAGAGGTCAGAGCCAGCCGGGAAGGACGAGCGCGGCCCAGCAGACGATGGGCGCGACGACCATGATGCCCATGCCCCACTGCATGAGCCGCTTGAAGGTGATGTCACGCTCGCTGGCCTCGGAGTTGGCGACGACGAGCGCGCCGTTTGTCGAGAACGGGGAGCAGTCGACCACCGATGAAGACAACGCGAGCGCGCAGATCAGGCCGACGGCTCCGACCTGCCCCGTGGACAGGAACGGCACGGCGAGGGGGATGAGTGCACCGAGGATTCCGGTGGTCGACGCGAACGCCGAGACGACGGCACCGATGAGGCAGATCAGCAGCGCCACCACGAGCGGCGTGGACAGGTGGGCGACCTCGTCGCCCATCCACTTCACGACGCCGTTGGTCTCGAGCACTCCGACATAGGTGACGATGCCGCCGATGAGCAGCACGGTCCCCCACGCGATCTTGTCGACAGCACCCTTCGCGCTCGCGGGGAAGACGAGCGTGAGCGCGACCGCGATGGCCAGGGCTGTGATCCCGACGTCGAGCTTGAGCACCAGCGCGCCGAGGGCGAGCCCCACGAGTCCGACGAGGGTCAGGATCCGCTCGAGGTTGAGGCGGTGGGTGTCGTCGGCCTCGGCGTGGGAGCCGCCGGTCCAGTGCCCGGGTGACCGCGTGCGCTCCACGCCCTCCACCACCGACTCGACGGTGCCGCTGACCGCCGCCCGGGTGTACGACCCGGCGGGCTCGACACCCGCGTCGAGGTCGGCCTCGCTGGCGGGGCCGGCCTTGGCCAGGCGCAGACCGCCGAACGCGAGGAACACGACGAACGCGCACAGCAGCGAGCCGAGGAACGTGACGACGAACAGGATCGTGGGGTTGCCGGGTAGGTGCGACTTCGCGACGACGCCGTTGGTGATGGAGCCGAAGATGCCCATCGGCGAGAAGCTGCCGGCGGTGGCGCCCTGGACGACCATCATCCCCATGAGCACGGGATGGATCTGATAGCGGACCGCGAAGCCCAGCGCGATCGGCGCCACGATGGCGACGGCGGCGGGGCTGACGGCGCCGAACGCGGTGATCACCGCACACACGACGAACATCGCCCACGGGATGAGGACGACACGTCCGCGTACGGCCCGCACCGCGGCGTGGACGATCCAGTCGACCGTGCCGTTGTTCTTGGCCAGCGCGAACAGGTAGGTCACGCCGACGAGGATGACGAACAGCGATGCCGGGAACTGACCGAGCACCTTCGAGATCGTCATGTGGAACACGTTCGTGCCGACGAGGGCGGCCGCCACGAGCGCGAGGGCACCCATGTTGACCGACCGGACGGTCGCGATCAGGAAGACCGCGACGAGGACGAGCAGGGAGAGGACTTGGGGACCCATGGGCGACGATGCTCCTCGGGATCGGGTGATGGATTGGCCCAGCCTCTAGTCCAATTGCCCGTCTGTCAATAGGCTTGACCCATGTCGTCCGTCCAGGGGACGCCTGCTGCCTTCCATCGCCCACGGCTCTACGAACAGCTGGCCGACCACATCACCGACTTCATCGAGGCCCAGGGGCTCGGTCCGGGAGACCGGCTCCCGCCCGAGCGTGCCCTCGCGGCCGAGCTCGGCGTCAGCCGCACCACGCTGAGCCGCGCCCTGGTCGCTTTGGAGGTGCGCGGCCGCGTCGATGTCCAGCACGGCAACGGTGCCGTGGTCCTCGATCCCGGAGCCGCAGCGGTCGGTCCCCTGCCGTGGGTCGGCTCCCCCGCCGCCGAGGTGGTCGAGCTCGCGGCGGCCATCCTCGCCGCGGTCGTCGACCGTGCCTGCCGTTCCTCAGCACCCACGCGAGACGCCCTGCTGGCCCCCGACGGGATCCGCGAGACCTGGGCACGGGCGTGGCCGCGCGTACGCCGCCTCGCGGGCGACTCGGCGCTCACCGCGACGCTCGACGCGCTGGGCCCAGTGCCCGAGCCGGAGCCCGGACGGTTGGCGGACCTGCTGGGCGCCGTACGCCGGGGTGCCACCGCGGAGGCGGCCGAGGCCGCGCGGACGCTGTGGTCGTGACACCGCGGTTCGACGCGCAGCTCGCTCAGTCGTGGTGGATCGCGTCCCCGATGGCACTGAGCCTCCGGCCGGTGCCGCCCTCGCGCAGGGCGATGACCTCGGCCATGATCGACACGGCGGTCTCCTCGGGCGTACGCGCGTTCAGGTCCAGCCCGATCGGCGCGCACAGGCGGCCCAGCTCGGAGTCGGACAGTCCTCGCGCCCGGAGCTCCGCCTCCCGGTCGCGGGTCGTCTTCCGCGAGCCCATCGCGCCGATGTAGCCGGCCGGTCCGCGCAGGGCGACCTCCAGCAGCGGCACGTCGAACTTCGGGTCGTGGGTGAGCACCAGCAGCGTCGTGGTCGGGGTGATCCGCCCGGCGGCGGTCTCACGTTCGAGCCAGCGGTGCGGCCACTCGACGGCGAGCTCGTCGGCCTCGGGGAACCGCTCGGGCGTGGCGAACACCGGCCGCGCGTCGCAGACGGTCACCCGGTGGCCCAGCATCTTCGCCAGGCGGGCGACCGCGCGGGCGAAGTCGATCGCGCCGAACACGACGACGCGTGACGGCGGGGCCCAGGCGCACTGCAGGTCGTCGTGGGTGAGCGTGGCAGCCTCCAGGCCGAGGGCATCGCGCGCCCGGGCGACGGCCTCCTCGTCGCGCACCGGGTCACCGAGCGTCCCGAGGACCTCGGTCGCGCTCACGAGCATCCGCCGCCCCAGCCCGGGCACGACCGGTGCCGCGGGATCGGGGTCCGGGTCGGGATCCGCGCGTACGCCCTCGACGAGCACGACCGGCTCGTCGGTGGCCAGCGCGGCGAGCGCACGCCGCAGCGGTTCGGCCTGCTGGGGGTCGGTCGGGTCGACGCGGCCGATGGTCACGTCGATCTCACCGCCGCAGGTCAGGCCGAGGCGCAGCGCGTCCTCGCCGCTCACGCCGTAGTGGTGCGAGGACGGTCGGCCGGTGGCGATGACCTCGAGCGCGGCCTCGTAGACCGCCCCCTCGATGCAGCCGCCCGACAGGGAGCCGATGGCGCGCCCGTCGGCGGTCACGGCCATGTGGGTGCCGATGGGACGCGGCGACGAGCGCCACGTGCGGGCGATGACGGCGAGGGCGAACGGCTGGTCGCCGTCGAGCAGCCCTCTCACCTCATGGGCGATGTCACGCATGCTGCAGGCTCCTTCCTGTGCGTGGTGTGGTGCGGGAGATGGCGGCGCCGACCGCCGCTAGGTCGTCGACGGTCCCGCCGGGGACGAGCTCGTCGACGAGTGGTACGCAGGCCGCCAGCGACCGGGTGGCCGGGGTCCAGCCGTCAACGCCGGCGCGCGGGTGGACCCACACCACGCGTCGGGCCAATCGCGACAGTCTGGTGACGGCCGTGACGAGCGCGTCGGGCTCGCCGCGTTCGAGCCCGTCGGACATGAGCACGACGACCGAGCCGCGCAACGGTCCGCGGCGTCCCCAGCCGAGCACGAGCTCGTCGATCCCGTCGGCGAGCCGGGTGCCGCTCGTCCAGTCGGGCATCGTCCGCGAGCAGGCGGCGACGGCCCGGTCGACGTCGGGGAGCGCCAGCTCGGCGGTCACGCGCGTCAGCCTGGTCGCCACGGTGAACACCTCGGCGTCCTGCGCGTGCCGCAGGGCGTACGCGAAGCGCAGGTAGTCGTCGGCCCACGGCCGCATCGAGCCCGACACGTCGACGACGGCGACGACGCGGCGCGGGCGGACGGCGGGGTCGCGGCGTACCAACCGGGTGGGCTCTCCCCCGTGCCGGAGGGCGGCGCGGCTGGTGGCGCGCGCGTCGAGCCGGCGCCCACCGATCTCGCGGCGGCGCGTACGCCGGCGGGGCGGGTCGAGGCGCAGCGCGGCGACCAGGCGCCGGGCCTCGGCACGCTCGTCAGGAGCCAGCGAGACGAGCGGTCGCGTACGCAGGGCCTCGTCGTCGTGCGCGACCTCCAGCGGCGTACCGGGCTCTGCTCCCCCGCCGCCGTCGCCGTCCCGCGGGGTCTCGGCCTCGACCTGCATCGGCAGGTGCGAGGGCGTCGCCCGCCGGCCGAAGTAGCGGGCGAACACCGCGTCGTGGACGGCCACGTCCTCCGGGCTCGCACAGGTGGTGGCCCGGGTCGCGGCGCACACCTGGTCGCGGTCGAGCAGGTCGACCGCCGCCGCGGCGGACACCATCGTGACGACGCGGTCGGGGGGAAGCGCGAGCCCGGCGTCGCGGAGCTCGGCCGCGAAGCCCACCAGCACGTCGCGCCAGGTCGTCACGTCACAGCACCCCGCCGGGGCCCACGATCAGCTCACGCGCAGCAGCGAGGTCGTCGGCGTGCTTGACGGCAGCGCCGAGCGTCGCAACAGCGACGTGGCCGTCGAGCCCGTCGACGCCCAGCAGCGCGAGCGCCCGCACCCAGTCGATCGACTCTGCGACACCCGGGGGCTTCAGCAGCGTCATCTCCCGCAGGCGGGCGACGGCGTCGAGCACCTGTGCGGTCAGCCCGTCGGAGGCCTCGGGAACGTGGGTGCGCACGATGGCGCGCTCGCGCTCGCGGTCGGGCAGGTCGACGAAGTGATAGAGACAACGCCGCTTCAGCGCGTCGTGGACGTCGCGCGTGCGGTTGGACGTGATGACGACCAGCGGCGGGGTCTCGGCGACGACGCGGCCGAACTCGGGGATCGTGATGGCCCAGTCGGCCAGCACCTCCAGCAGCAACGCCTCGAACTCGTCGTCGGCGCGGTCGATCTCGTCGATCAGCAGCACGGCGCGCGCGCCGGGCCGCGACGCCCTCAGCGCCTTCAGGACGGGGCGCTCCACCAGGTAGTCCTCGCCCCACAGGTCACGCTCGGCCGCCGCATCGCCCTCGCGGGCGCGCACGTGGAGCAGCTGGCGGGGGAAGTCCCAGTCGTACAGCGCCTGATGGGCCTCGATGCCCTCATAGCACTGCAGCCGGACAAGCGGCCCACCCAGCACCTGGGCCATCGCCGACGCCAGGGCGGTCTTGCCGACCCCGGGTACGCCCTCGCAGAACAGCGGTCTGTCCATCGCGAGCGCCAGCCATGCGGTGGTCGCCAGCGGGGTGTCAGCGAGATAACCGTGATCACCGAGGGCGCCCTTGAGCTCGTCGGGGGTACGCACTGTCATCCTCCTGCCTCCGCGGGCGCGCAGCTCACGCTCGTCGTCGATGTCGTCCCCGTCCGCCCACATCCCGCACTCGACGAGGTCCACGACCTGGGTCGCCAGCCAATCGCGCGCACCGCGATCGGCGTCGGTCTGGGTTGCGAGGTGCTGCAGGAGCGGCCCGATGTGGTCGGCCCCGATGACCACCGGATGCCCCTGCCTTCCCTCGTAGGTCGCCCGCACGATCGCGCGCCGCGGCGCGCTGCTGGACCGGACGCGATCGAGCACCCGCTCGTGGACGAGATGTGGGACGTCGGGCAGGTCCACGAGAGTGATGAGGACGGCATCTGCGGCCGGATCGATGGCGGTCAGCCCCCACCCGAGGGACCGCCCCATCCCCTCGGCCCAGTCGGTGGCGACGCGCACCCACACCCGGCTGTCGTCGCCGATGCCTTCGGCGAGGACGCGGCGTACCTGCTCGGCCTCGGCGCCGACGACGACCGTGACCCGCGCACAGCCGGCGGCAAGGAGCCTTCTGACGCCGATGACCACCCAGGGGGTGCCGTCGGGGGCGGCCACCAGGGCCTTGGGCGAACCCAGGCGACGGCCGGCCCCGGCGGCGAGCAGGATCCCGTGCGTCCTCATCGCTCCATTGTGCTGCGCAGCCGCGCTCAGGGCTTCTCCGCCCGCTCCGCGAGCGCCTTCAGCGCCTCGGTGAAGCACCGCTCCGGCGGGTTGACCAGGCCGGCGCCGACCTGTCCGGTGCCGGCGACCGCGCCGGCCATACCGGTGTTGATCTGCGGCAAGATGCCGGTGCGGGCCACTCTGGTCACGTCGATCGGGTTCGGCACGCCGCGGAACTCCAGAATCGGGATCTGCCACATCGGGTGTTCGTCGAGCGCGATCTCGTACATGGTGCGGCTGGCCGTCAGTGCGAACGGCACGTCGCCGCCGACGAGCTTCACGATCGCCGGGGCGGTCGCCATGGCCAGGCCGCCGATACCGGCGGTCTCGGTGATGGCCGAGTCGCCGATGTCGGGGTTGGCGTCCTCGGGACCGTACGAGCCGAGGAACAGGCCCTCCGGCTTGTTGGCCGGCCCGGTGAACCACTGATCGCCGGTGCCCGAGACCTGGATGCCGAAGTCGGTGCCGTTGCGGGCCATCGTGACCACGGCCGTCGAGCCCGGGATGTCCTTCGCGGCCGCCATGGCGAGCTTGCACGTCGGCATGACGAGGTTCAGCGCGAAGTGGTCGTTGGCGCCCACGAAGCGGATGACCTCAGCGAGATCGGCAGGCGGGATGTCGGCGGTCACCAGCTCGGGCATGATGTCGCGCAGGAACATCAGGGTGCCCGAGCGGTTGCGGTTGTGGCCCTCATCGCCCATCTGCAGCATCTGCGCCACGTACGCCTTGGTGTCGATGGGCCCGTGGGCGTCGACGGCCTTCGATAGCGCCGGGCCGAGCACGTCGGCCATCCAGCGCAGGCGCTTCTGCACCTCGTCGTTGTACGCGCCGTAGCGCAGCACCTTGCCGAGGCCCTCGTTCAGCGAGCAGTACGCCGTGTTGCCGTGGACGGGGTCCTTGAGCTCGAACATCCACATCGACGGCGACACGACACCGGCCATGGGACCGACCGCGTCGTGGTGGTGGCACGGCTCGAACGTCGCCCGTCCGGCGGCGAGCGACTCCTCGGCCTCCTCCGGCGTCTCCGCGAGGCCCTCGAAGATCATCGCGCCGATGAGCGCGCCCTTCATCGGGCCGGAGGCGCGCTCCCACTCCAGCGGCGGACCCGCATGGAGGAACCGGCCCTTCTCGAGCCCGAGCACCTCGCTGGCGGGGCGGATGCGGACGAGCTCCGCACCGGCGGCCTGGATGCGCTCCACGGCCAGCCGGTTGGCTGCCTCACGGCGCGGGTCGGCCATGACGGCCGCCAGCGCGGCGGCGTCGACGCCGTCCATCGGCGGCCGCCAGTCGACCTCGGTGACGGTGACGTCCTGCTCGCGCAGCGCGTCGGCGAACAGCCCGACGCCCGCGGTGATCACGGCGGGCGACGCGTCGAGCAACCCGTTCAGCGTGGTGTCGGTCATCAGTTCTTCCTCTCTGCGGCGGCGGCCAGCAGGCCGATGGCGTGGCGGGTGGCCTGGGCGTTGGAGCAGAACACCGACGCGCCAGCCGCGGCGAGTGCCTCGGCGGTGCGGGTCATGCCCTGCGGGTCGTCGTCGGTGCCGATGAGCGAGACCACGACCGGCAGCTCGCGTCCGGCCGCGCGGGCGGCCTCGCGAGCCTTCGTGATGGCCTCGGCGTGCTCGGCCGCCGGGTCGGGATGGGCGGCGTAGCCCAGCACCAGATCGAGCAGCAGGACGCCACAGCCAGCGTCGGAGCCCTGGTCGACGATGCGCTCGAGGCGCAGCGAGGGGTCGATCATCGGGTGGGGACGGCCCTGGGTCATCTCGTCGTCACCGAAGTCGACGACGACGTGGCCCTCCCAGGCGCCGTGGGCGTCGATACCGAGGTCGTCGCGCAGCGGGATGTTGGAGCGGATGTCACCCAGCGCCTCCCCGGCCACGAACATGGCTTCGTCGGCCAGGGTGCCACCGCAGAACAGGCCGCGCAGGCTGCCGTCGACGGGCTGCTCCGGGTCCTCACCCGGCCAGTGCGGCCACTGCGGCACGTCGTGGCCGCCGGCGCGCAGCGCGTCCTCCACCGAGGCGGTCAGGTCAGGCAGGCCCTGGCCGAGGGTCGCCCACGTCACGGTCTTGCCGAGGCCGGCCGCCTCGTCCTCGAGCCGCTCGACGACCTCGGGCGCGGCGGGCTTCGAGACGAGGACGATCTGCTGGGTCTCCTCGTCACCGGCGAGCGCGGCGAGCGCCTGGCTGGCCGAACGCCCGCCGACCTCCGCCCTGAGGTCGCGGCCGCCCAGGCCCAAGCAGTGGGAGATGCCGACACCGGCGGCGTCCAGCAGGCACATGACCTGCTGCGCGCCGGTGCCGGAGGCGGCGATCATGCCGACGGGGCCGCGCCGTACGCGGTTGGCGAAGCCGAGGGCGACACCGTTGACGACCGCGGTACCGCAGTCCGGCCCCATCACGAGCACACCGCGGCGGGCGGCGGCGTCCTTGAGGGCGATCTCCTGGTCGACCGGCACGTTGTCGGAGAACAGCACGACCGACAGCCCCTGATCGATGGCGTCCATCGCCTCGACAAAGGCCCGGTCGCCCGGCACGGAGATGACGACCATGCGGGCGTCCGGCGCGTTCTCCGCGGCCGACGCGGTGGTGCGCGGTTCGACCTGGTCGGCGGCCGTCCCGGCGTTGCGCGAAGCGGCCTTCAGCGCGGCGAGCGAGCGGTCGAGCTCGGCGAGCCCGGCGGCGATCGCCTCGTCCGAGTCGCCACGCAGCGCCACGACGACGTCGTTCGGCGTGGCGTCGGCGGGCACCTCGAACCCGTACTGCCTCAGCAGCGCGACGTTGAGCTCGGTCGCCATGCCGATCTGGGCGTCGGTGAGGCCCGGTGCGGCCTTCACCTCGCGCGAGACCTGCATGAGGCTCACCGAGTCGTAGTACGCCCCGCGGCGCACCTCGACGTGGTCGGTCATCATCGTTCCCTTCCGGTTGGAGATATCAGGTCGGCCGCCCCGGCGATGCCGGCGCAGTGGTCACGTCCCGAGCTGTGGCCGATCGCATGGACACCGGAGACGGTGTCGGGCGCCAGCCCCCGGGTGGGGTCGAGCAGCTCGTCGACGAGCGACACGATCTGGGGTACGCCCAGCCCCTGCGCGGCGCAGCGCAGGAGGCTCGCCGAGAGGCTCGTGGTGCGGGTCCCCGCCTCGACCAGCGCCTCGGTCAGGTCGTCGGGGTCGACGGCCCCGACCGCGCGGAGCACGAGTGCGACGCCGCAGACCACGTCGTCACCGGTGGGCGTCAGGCCCGGGCCCGAGCCGACGATGTCGCGCAGTGGCCCTCGGTCGCCGGCCACCAGGGCCGCGGCGAGGTCGCGGGCACGCGTACGCAGCGCCGGCTCGGCCCGCAGGAGCGACAGCTCTCCGGGGGTCGGCGCCGGGTCGGGGCACCGACGTACGCTGAGGGGCTGCCACGCATCGCCGAGGATGACGTCCAGGTCGCCCACGCGCAGCGACCCCGGTCCGGTCTCCCCCACGTCACCGGGCTGCACGAGCGAGCGCAGGTCGGGCAGCGTCGCGGGCAGGCGTACGGCGTTGGGCAGGCGCAGTGCGTCGGGGCGCACCAGGGCGACCACGCCGTCGTGGCGGTCGCCGACCGCGACGTACGCCGCCATCGGGAACGCCGCCAGCACGCGGGCGGGGCGTACGGTCCCGTCGAGCTCACGGGCGCACGCCGAGGCGGGGCGGCCGGCCACACGGCGCCCTGCACGATTGCGTACTGAGACCATGGCAGCGACGCTAGGCCGTCGCACTAGTCTTCGTTCATGGGTAAAGATGCCAACGTCACGCGCGATCTCCGTCAGGACCTGACAAACGGCGCGACCCCGTGGCCGGTGTCCGCCGAAGCCAGCGGCCTGTCCGTCGCCAAGGTGCTCGAGATCCCGGCGCTCTCACGGGCTCATGTCCTCGCCGGCGGGCTCGGCCTCGACCGGCTCGTCCGCCGGGTCAACGTGATGGAGGTCCCCGACGTCCTCCCCTGGGTGCAGGCCGACCAGCTCCTGCTGACCACCGGCTATCCCCTGCGCCGTCACGCCGACGAGCTGGGTCGGTTCATCCGCGAGCTCGACGACCGCGGGTTGGCCGGTCTGTGCATCAAGCTGAACCGCTACCTCGACGAGGTCCCGGGCGAGGCGCTGGCCGTCGCCGACGAGCTCGGCATCCCCCTGGTGTCGCTGCCCGACGGCGTCGGCTTCGACGAGATCCTCAACCAGGCCATGACGCGTCTGCTCGACCGGCGCGCCGAGGACCTCGCCCGCAGCGAGCAGATGCTCGCCCACCTCGTCGACATCGTGCTGTCTGGCGGTGACCTCGACCAGGTCTGCCACGGTCTGGTGGGCCCGGTCACAGACGCCGCCGTCGTGACGACCATGGACGGCCGCGTCCTGGCCGCAGCGACCGGCCCCGGGCGCACGCCGGAGTCCCTGCTGGGGCTCGAGTGCTTCGACCGCACGGGCCGCTTCCGGGTCGAGGCCGAGGCGACGGGGCGCGTCACGACCGACGCCGAGGGCTTGCACCGGCTCGCCGTGCCCGTACGCGCCCGGGGTCGCCACGAGGGACGGCTCGTGGTCTTCCGCGCCGCACCCCTGACGGCGGGCGAGGTCCACATCGTCGAGCAGGCGGCGGCCTCGGCCGCGCTCGTGATGGCCAAGGAGCAGGCCATCGCAGGTGTCGAGAACAAGTACCGGGCCGACTTCCTGCGCGACGCGCTGGCCGGCCGCGCCGGTCCCGCCGAGCGGGTCCTCAGCCATGCACGCTCGCTGGGCTGGGACCTCGACCGGCCCGTGGCGGTGGTCGTGGCGCACATCGACGAGGGCGCCTCCGGACGGGTCGACACCGACGAGGAGCGCTCGCTTCAGGAACGGTTCGCGCGCGCCTGGCAGCAGACCGTCCTGGCGGCCGACCCGCAGGCGCCCGTGGCGGGCTACTCGCAGGAGGTCGTGGCCGTCGTCGGTCTCGACGCCGACATCGCCACCGCGGACGCGCAGCGCGTGGTGGCCGGCCACGCCCGGTCCGTGCGCGGCGACGGCGGGGGCGGCCGTCGCCCGTTCACCACGGGTGTCTCGAGCGTGGTGACGAGCGTCGACGAGCTGCCCAGGGCGTACTCGGAGGCGTGCAAGGCCGTGGCTGTCGGACGTCGCCTGCACGGCCCCGGCGCGGTGACCCACTTCGAGTCGCTCGGCGTGTTCCGCCTGCTGTCCCTCGTCGCACCCGAGGAGCTGCGCGACTTCGCGGCCGAGACGCTGGGGCCGCTCGCCCGCGACAACGCCGAGGCCGAGGATCTTCGACGCACCCTCACCGCCCTGCTCGACCACAACCTGAACGTCGCCGAGACCTCTCGCGCGCTGCACTTCCACTACAACACGCTGCGCTACCGCATCACCAAGCTCGAGCAAATGCTCGGCCCGTTCACCTCCGATCCCCACCGGCGGTTCTCCATCGCGCTGGCGCTGCACGTGGTCCAGATGCGCGGAATCTGAGGAATCGTCACATGCCCGAAACAAACGACCATCTGCGCCTTGGGCCACAAAGCCCCTAGTCATCGCGTTATTGACCAAAACTGTCAGCAAGTCTTGCCAGCGGCGGCCGTCGGTTGTCGGTGACATTCGCCAATCCTCCAATTCGTCAGGTTCGCCTAGCGTTCAGCAAACGCGTCGACGCCGACGCTGGACACCGAAGGAGCACACATGGCCATCTGGAAACTCCATGGAGACGGGAAGACGCTCGGTCCCGACGATGTCGTGGCGCCCGACGAGCGCCTGAGCTGGGGCCGCACCGTCGGCCTGGGCGCCCAGCACGTCGTCGCCATGTTCGGTGCGACGTTCGTGTTCCCGCTGATCATGGGTCTCAACCCGCAGCTCGCCATCATGATGAGCGGCATCGCGACGATCCTGTTCCTGCTGATCGTGAAGGGGAAGATCCCCTCCTACCTCGGCACGTCGGCAGCGTTCGTCGGCGGCATCGTCAACATCCAGGCCCACGGCGGTACGCCGCAGCAGGTCACCGGCGCCATCTTCATCTCTGCGCTCGTGCTCATCGCGGTCGGCGTCTTCATCCACTTCGTCGGCGCATCCGTGCTGACCAAGGTGCTCCCGCCCGTGGTCACCGGCGCCGTCGTCATGCTCATCGGCTTCAACCTCGCCCCGGTCGTCGCGACCATCTACTGGCCGCAGGACCAGTGGGTCGCATTCATCGTGATGGTCGCGGTCATCCTCATGAGCGTCGGCCTGCGCGGCTTCATCGGGCGCATCTCGGTCTTCCTCGGCCTCATCTTCGGCTACGTGCTGTCGTGGATCCTCGACCGCACCACCGGCCAGATCACCGCGTACAACGCCACCACCGAGAAGGTCGACACCCACTGGCGCGTCGACTGGACCAACGTGCAGAAAGCCGACTGGATCGGTTTCCCGCCCCAGACCGACAACGCCGCCGGCATCGTCGGCTGGCACCTGCCCGACATCAAGCTGGCATTCGTGCTCCTCGTGCTGCCAGCCGTGATCGCCCTCATCGCCGAGAACGTCGGCCACGTGAAGGCCGTCGCCGAGATGACCGGCCAGGATCTTGACGACAAGATGGGCTCCGCCATCGCCGCCGACGGCATCGGCACCGGCGTGGCCACCCTGTTCGGCGGCTCCCCCACCACCACGTACGCCGAGAACATCGGCGTCATGGCCTCGACGCGTGTCTACTCGACCGCTGCCTACTACGTGGCCGCGATCGTGGCCATCCTGTTCGGCTTCTCTCCGAAGTTCGGCGCTGTCATCTCCGCCACCCCCGGTGGAGTCCTCGGCGGCATCACCGTCGTGCTCTACGGCATGATCGGCCTGCTCGGCGCGAAGATCTGGAAGGAGAACCGGGTCGACTTCGCCAACCCGGTCAACCTCGTCCCCGTCGCCGCCGGCATCATCATCGCGATCGGCGACACCAAGCTCCAGTTCAGCGACGAGTTCTCGCTCTCGGGCATCTCGCTGGGCACCATCGTCACCGTCGGCATGTACCACCTGGCCCGTCTGGTCGCCCCGCGCGACCTCGTCGAACGGGCCGACGGCACGGCGATCGTCGCCAACACCACCGGCATCGACGACCTCGAACGCCTGGGCCTCGAGCACGACCACGGCGCGCTGGGACGTCGTCGCCACGACGAGGACATCCCGCCGCAGTAGTCGGGGGCGACCCGGCAGCCGGGAACCGCCGGAGCAGCCGGACATCCACAGCACCACTGCACATCGACGAAGGGTCATCGTGAAACCACCACCATTCACGCATCACGCACCGACGACCATCGACGAGGCGGTGTCCCTGCTCACCGAGCTGGGCGCCGACGCCAAGGTCCTCGCGGGCGGCCAGAGCCTCATCCCAGTGATGAACATGCGCCTGGCCTCCCCGGGGCACCTGGTCGACATCAACCGAATCGCCGACCTGGCGCAGGTCGAGGTCGACGGGTCGAAGGTGCGTGTGGGCGCGATCGTGCGGCACGCGGAGCTGGAGCGCCACGAGGACGCTTACGCAGCCCTGCCGCTGCTGCGTCAGGCGCTGCGGTGGGTGGCCCATCCGGCGATCCGCAACCGCGGCACCACCGTGGGCTCGATCGTCCACGCCGACCCATCCGGCGAGATGCCGGCGATCCTCGCGATCACCGGCGGCACCGTCCGCGTCGTATCGGGTGACGGTACGCGTGAGATCGCGGCGAAGGACTTCTTCCTCGGCCCCATGGAACCGGCGATCGAGCCGCACGAGCTCGTCGTCGGCTGCGACTTCCCGCTCTTCGCGCCGGGCACGGTCACCGAGTACCACGAGATGGCGCGCCGCAGCGGTGACTACGCGCTGGCCGGAGTCGCGGTCGTGCTGCGCGCCGACGGTGGCCAGGTCGCCGAGGCGAAGGCCTCGTTCGTGTCGGTGACCGAGGTCCCCGACGTGCTCGACCTGTCCCCCGCTCTGGCCGGAGTACGCCTCGACGAGGCCACCGAGGCGCTCGAGGCCGTCGAGCGGGCCGCCCACGACCACGTCGAGCCGGTCGACGACATCCACGCCAGCGCCGACTACCGGCGCCACCTCAGCGGGGTCCTGTGCCGCCGCGTGGTGACCACCGCCCTCGATCGGGCGCAGCAGACGAAGGAGGACGCACGATGACCGAGGTCGCACCCGCATTTGGGCTCGAGGGATCGGAGCCGGAGACGCTCACCGAAGTGGTGCTTGTCGTCAACGGCAACCGACACCACGTAGAGGTCCCCGCCCGTCGCCTGCTGTCGGACGCGCTGCGCCACGACCTGGGGCTCACCGGCACCCACGTCGGCTGCGAGCACGGCGTCTGCGGAGCGTGCACGGTGCTGGTCGACGGCCAGCCGATGCGCTCCTGCCTGATGTTCGCCGTCAGCGCGCAGGGCATGGAAATCACCACCGTCGAGGGCTGCGGCAACGGGCCGGACGACCTCGGCCCGGTCCAGCAGGCGTTCGTCGAGTGCCACGGCCTGCAGTGCGGGTTCTGCACCCCGGGCTTCGTGACGACGGTGACGGCCTTCCTCGAGGAGAACCCCGACCCGACTCCCGACGAGGCGCGCGAGGCGATCTCGGGCAACCTGTGCCGCTGCACCGGCTACCAGAACATCGAGAAGAGCGTGTGCCGCGCCGCCGAGATCCGGCGCGAGCGCGCCGCCGTTGAGGGGGGACACGCATGAGTGGCAAGATGATGGGCGCGAAGGTGCAGCGCCGCGAGGACCCGCGCCTGGTCAGCGGCCACGGCCGCTACGTCGACGACCTCGGCCGCGACGCGCTCGCCGCGGCGTTCGTCCGCTCCCCGCACGCCCACGCGCGGATCACCCACATCGACGTCGACGCCGCGGTCCACGTGCCCGGCGTGATCGCGGTGTGGACCCACGAGGACCTCACCGGCCCGGCAGGCGAGCCGCTGCCCATGCTGCTGCCCCACCCGAGCATCGAGCACCCGGTAACGGCGTACGCGCTGGCGAAGGACGAGGTCAACCACGTCGGGGAGGCCATCGCGTTCGTCGTCGCCACCGACCGCTACGTCGCCGAGGACGCCGCCCAGCTGATCGACGTGACCTACGAGGTCCTCAAGCCCGTCGTCGGCGTGGCCGCCGCCCGCGAGGCCACGCACCTCGTCCACGACGCCGCCCCCGGCAACGTCGGCGCCCACCTCGTCCAAGAGGTCGGCGACGCGCCGGCGGCCATCGAGTCGGCACCGAACGTGCTTGAGCTCGACCTCGATTTCGAGCGCAGCGCGTGCATGCCGATGGAGGGCAAGGGCGTCCTCGCGTCCTGGGATCCGACCGACGAGAAGCTGCGCGTCCACTCGTCCACCCAGACCTCGACAGGTCTGCGCGCCGCGCTCGCCGCCAAGCTCGGGCTGCCGCTGGCCAAGGTCGACGTCATCACCCCCGACGTCGGAGGCGGCTTCGGCGTCAAGATCAACCACCCGTGGCCCGAGGAGGTGTGCGTCGCCTCCGCGGCGATTCGCCTGGGCCGCCCGGTGAAGTGGGTCGAGGACCGCCGTGAGCACTTCGTCTCGTCGGCCCACGAACGCGGCCAGCTGCAGAAGGCGCGCGTCGGCTTCGACGACGAGGGTCGCGTGCTCGGCCTCGACGTGACGTTCTGGCACGACCACGGCGCCTACCTGCCGTACGGCGTGATCGTCCCGCTGAACACGTCGGTGCAGCTCGTCGGCCCCTACAAGCTGAAGAACTACCGGGTCGAATACTTCTCGCTCTACACCAACACCGTCATCGTCACCCCCTACCGCGGCGCCGGGCGCCCGCAGGGCGTGTTCATCATGGAGCGCACGATGGACGCCATCGCCGACCACCTGGGGCTGCCCCGCGACGTGGTCCGCGAGCGGAACTTCATCATGCCCGAGGAGATGCCCTACGACATCGGCCTGATGTTCCAGGACGGCCGGCCGACCGTGTACGACTCGGGCGACTTCCCCGCGAGCCTGGAGAAGCTGCGCCAGCTCGTCGGCTGGGACGACTTCGAGGAATACCGCCGGCAGGCCGAGGCCGAGGGACGCCGCGTCGGGCTGGGGATCGGCTGCTACGTCGAGGGCACCGGCATCGGCCCCTACGAGGGGGGCCACATCCAGATCGAGACCAACGGACGCGTCAACGTCGCGACCGGTGTGACGACCCAGGGCCAGGGCCACGCGACGTCGTTCGCACAGATCGTCGCCGAGGAGCTCGGCGTACCGATCGAGGACGTCCACGTGACCACAGGCGACACGCGCCGCTTCGGCTACTCGGTCGGCACCTTCGCCTCCCGCGCCGCCGTGACCAGCGGTTCGGCGGTCCACCTCGCCGCGAAGAAGGTCAAGGAGAAGGCGCTCCGCCTGGCCGGCGACGCGCTTGAGGCCGACCCCGCTGACCTCGAGATCGTAGACGGGTTCATCCGCATCAAGGGCGATCCCGAGGACAAGATGTCGCTCGGCATGGTCTCGGTGCTGTCGAACCCGCTGCGGTACGCGTTCGACGAGACCGCGCGCGCGGCCACACAGTTCTCGCCGACCATCGACCTGTCGAAGCCGCCAGTCCCGGACGGCGAGGAGCCGGGCCTGGAGGGCAAGGACTACTACTCGCCCACCGGTGCGACGTTCGCCAACGGCATGCACGCCGCGATCGTCGAGACCGATCCCGAGACCGCCGACATCAAGATCCTGCGCTATTGCGTCATCCACGACTGCGGCAACATGATCAACCCGATGATCGTCGAGGGTCAGGTCCACGGCGGCGTCGCGCAGGGCGTCGGCGGCGCGCTGTACGAGAAGATGGCGTACGACGACTCGGGCCAGCTGCTCAACGCGTCGTTCATGGACTTCCTCATGCCGTTCGCGACCGAGGTCCCCCGCGTCGAGACCGACCACCTCGAGACGCCGTCGCCGATGAACCCGCTCGGCATCAAGGGAGCCGGCGAGGCCGGCACCATCCCCGCGTCCGCGGTCATCGCCAGCGCCATCGAGGACGCGGAGGGCTTCCCGATCACGAAGATGCCCATCTCGCCACACGACCTGTGGGAGCTGCGCCGTCGCCACGCCGCGGGCGAGATCCCCTCGCTGCGCCGCGTCGGGGGTACGCCGACGTCCGGCGATTCCGGTGTCACCGACCGCACTGGCGACGACGTGCCGGAGAAGTCCGAGACCCCCGACCACTACGACGCCGTCGTGATCCCCAGGGAGACGGCCGAAGAGATCCGTTCCGACGAACCGAAGAAGGACGACTGATGCAGATCACCGGTACCGCGCACATGAACGCCCCCATCCCCGAGGCCTGGGCGGCGTTCCACGACCCGGGGGTGCTCTCGCGCACGATCCCCGGCCTGCAGAGCCTCGAGCAGACGGGCGAAGACGCATACAAGGCGTCGGTCAGCGCCGGCGTGGCGTCGATCAAGGGCACCTACGTCGGCAACGTCGCTCTGACCGAGCAGGTCGAGCACGAGTCGTTCCTGCTCAAGGCGTCCGGCCAGGGCGGCCCCGGCACGATCTCGGCCGACGTCCGCGTACGCCTCACCGAGGCCGATGACGGCGGCAGTGACATCACCTGGGGGGCCGACGCCTCGGTCGGCGGCGCCATCGGCGGCGTCGGTCAGCGCATGCTGCAGGGTGTCGCCCGCAAGATGGCCACCCAGTTCTTCGCCGCCATCGACGGGGACATCGCCACCGGCGGCAAGGGCCAGGCCCCGTCGGCCACCGGCGGCAAGGGCCAGGCCCCATCGGCCGCCGCCGGCGAGACCGGGGAGCAGGCGTCCGTGCAGCAGAGGCCCACGGAGCAGACGTCCGGCGAGCCCGCCGCGGCGGGCCAGACCGGCCAGGTCTGGTCGAAGCCCGCCGCCCCGGCCGCCACGGGCGGGTCGTCTCCCCGCGACCTCGCGCTGGGCGCCGTGCTCGGCGCGACCATCGCGCTGGTCGGCGTGGCGATCGGCATCGCGGCAGGACGCCGATGATGCGCGCCTTCACCGCCGCCGCAATCCAGCTCAACCCCCACCAGGGGCCGCTGACGGCCGAGTCCATCGAGCGCAACGCCCAGAACGCCGTCGCCATGGTGCGCGACTGCGTCGCCGCAACGGGCGCGGAGCTTGTCGTGCTGCCCGAGTCTGTGACCACCGGCTTCACCCCGGGCGTCCCGCCCGAGGAGCTGTGGGACCTCGTCACCGACGTGCCGGGCCCGATCATGGACCCCTACACGGCCGCCGCAGCCGAGCTGGGCATTTACCTGTGCGTGGGCACCTACCGTCGCGGTCCCGAGCGGGGCACCATCTACAACGCCGCCGCGATGGTCGGACCCGCCGGGGAAGTGATCGGTGTCTATGACAAGACCCACCCGTTCTTCTCCGAGGCCAGCTCGGGCGGGGGCTGGGTAACGCCCGGCAACGAGGTGTGCGTCATGGACACCGACCTCGGCCGGATCGGCATGATCATCTGCTTCGACGGCGACTATCCCGAGCTGTCGCGCATCCAGGCCGTGCAGGGGGCCGAGGTCATCTGCCGCCCGTCGGCGCTGCTGCGCAGCGTCGACATCTGGGAGCTCACCTCGCGGGCCCGGGCGTACGACAACCACGTGTTCGTCGTCGGCGCCAACGCCACGGGCATCGACCCGGCGGGCGTGCTCTACTTCGGCAACTCCCACATCGTGACGCCGAACGCGCACGTGCTGGCCCGCGCCGCCTCGCATGAGGGCTGGGTCAGCGCCCGCCTCGACCCCGACGAGGCGCTCGCCTCGCTGACGCCCGGCAGCAACATCGGGCAGGGCTTCGACCACCTGCGCGACCGCAACCTCGACCTGATCCGCGGTCACCGCGCCGAGCTCGAGGGCGAGGCCCGCACGTCGTTCCCGCACTCCGGGGGGCCCGCCACGCCCAGCTGCTGACCCACGCGCGACGGACCGCCCCCAGCACGGCCGGGGGCGGTCCCTCGCGTTCGGGGAGAGGTTCGCGTCACGCTCTCGTTTCACCCGCGTGACAACTACGCGTCAGTAACGACGATTCACTTCCCGTCCCTTGGCTCTTCGACAAGAGTTGATGAAGGCGGGGCCCACCCGCCCGTGACCTAATGGGGCAACCCGATCGACAGTGACCCGGGTCACAGCCAGAAAGGACGGACATGGCCCCGCATCCCCAGCTGCGCCGGCTCTGCGTCATGCTCGCCATCTTCGTGATGGTGGCAGTGACGGGGTGCTCCGGCTCCGCGCCCTCGGGCAACCCCGGCTCCCCCATCCGCATCGCCGGGGTCTTCTCCGGCGCGGTCACCGACGCCGACTACAACTCGCTGGGCTGGGTGGCCCTCGACGAGGCGGGCAAGAAGTACCAGGCCCACACCTCGTTCTCCGAGAACGTGGCCGTCCCCGACGTGGAACGCGTCATGCGGGAATACGTCGCCGATCGATACACGATCGTGTGGTCGCACGGCAGCCAGTTCTACCAGCAGACACTGAAGCTGGCGAAGGAATTCCCCCACGTCACGTTCATCGGCGAGTTCGATGCGCAGCCGAAGGATCTCCCGCCGAACCTGTGGGTCATCGACCGCAATTTCCACAATGCGTTCTATCCCGTGGGGGTGCTCGCCGGAAAGCTCACGTCCCACGGCCAGATCGGATATCTCGGCGGCCTTTCCCTGCCGTTCTCCTACTCCGAGGTGCACGCCCTGCGTCAGGGACTGGTCGACTCCGGTTCGAACGCGAAGTTGACGGCGGTGTGGACGGGCGACTTCAACGACCCGACCAAAGCCCAGCAGGTCACACGCCAGCTGTCGGACCAGGGCAACGACGTCATCGTCGGCTCGATGAACATGGGCATGGTCGGCGTCTTCCAGGCCGCGAAGGCCGACACCCGAGCCCAGTGGGTCGTTGGGAAGTACACCGACAAGTCGCGCTACTCCCCCGCCGACGCCGGGGCGTCGGTCATCTACGACTTCGTCGGTCCGCTCAACAAGATCATCGACGCCACCCTGGCTGGGACCCGTACGGGCTACCTGCCGCTGGGCTACGACACCGGCGTACGCATCGCCATGCCCGAACGCGTACCCGCCGAGGCCCGCGCTGCCACAGAGAAGGCCATCGACGACGTGACCACAGGTCGCGTCGTCGTCAAGAAGGACACCTCACCCACCAAGTGACTCCCGAGAGGAGGAACCATGACAGACCCCACCACCACGCCCCCGGCGACCACCACACCCAGGCTCGAGCTCACCGACATCGTCAAGCGCTTCGGACCGGTCACCGCGCTCGACGGCATCGACCTCACGCTCCACCCGAGCGAGGTCCACGGCCTGCTCGGCGGCAACGGCGCCGGCAAGACCACGCTGATGAACATCGTCTACGGGCTCTACCGACCCGACGAGGGGACCGTCCGCGTCGACGGCCAGACCGTCACCATGAACGGGCCACGCGACGCCATCGGCCACGGCATCGGCATGGTCCACCAGAACTTCCTGCAGGTTGAGACCTATACCGTCGTCGAGAACATCGTGCTCGGCACCGACCAGCCCACCTGGCCACGGCTCGACCTGCGCGAGGCCGAGAAGAAGGTCACCGACCTGTCGCAGCACTTCGGGCTCGAGGTCGACCCTCGCGCGGTCGTCGGAGGACTGCCCGTCGGCATCCGCCAGCGCGTCGAGATCCTCAAGGCCCTCTACCGCGGGGCCCGCATCCTCGCCCTCGACGAGCCCACGACCAACCTCACCCCGCAGGAGGTCGACGCCCTCTTCGCGTCGCTGCGCGCCATCGTCGACGAAGGCATGTCGGTGGTGTTCATCACCCACAAGATCAAGGAGACGATGGCGGTCTGCGACCGGCTCACCGTCATGCGCGAGGGCCGCCGCATCGGCACCGTCGCGCGCGCCGACACCGACGCCAAGGAGCTCGCCGCGATGATGGTCGGCGACTCCGACGGCCACGACCGTGTCGCCGCGATCGTGCAGGAGGGCATGGTCTCGCGTGACCTCACCTCCACCCAGACCCAGGAGACGACCTTCGAGTCCCGGGTCGAGGTACGCGGCGTCCGCGCCCACAACGACGTCGGCGTGGACGCGCTGCACGACGTCACCCTGACCATCGGCCGCGGCGAGGTCCTCGGCGTGGCCGGGGTCGCCGGCAACGGGCAGGTCGAGCTCGCCGAGGCCGTGGCCGGCGTACGCCCGCTCACCGCCGGCTCCGTCGAGGTCGACGGCGAGAACCTCGCCGGCCGGCCGACGCGCGAGTGGCTGATCGGCGGCGTGGCGTACGTCCCCGAGGACCGGCACCGCGACGGGATCATGCCCGCGAACACCCTGACCGAGAACGTCCTGCTCGGTGCCCACCACTCGCAGCGCTACCGCAAACACGGGCTCGTGAACTGGGCGCTCGCCGAGGAGGACACCCGCGCGATCATCGACAAGTACAAAGTCAAGGCCAACGGCCCCAAGGCCCTCGCGGCGACGCTGTCCGGCGGCAACATCCAGCGCGTCATCCTCGCCCGCGCCTTCGGCCACGAGCCGCGCCTGCTGATCCTGCACAACCCCACGCGCGGCCTGGACATCGCCTCGACCCAGTTCGTGTACGACCAGGTGCGCGAGGCCACCGCCAACGGCACCGCCGTCCTCCTCCTGTCCGAGGACCTCGACGAGCTGTCGGTCCTGTCCGACCGGATCTCCGTCCTGTACGCCGGGTCCGTCGTCGGCGAGCGTGCCCGCGGCAGCTACGACCAATACGAGCTCGGCCGCATGATGGCCGGCCTGGAGGTGTCCGCATGACCGCCATGGCCACCGTCGCCCCGCCGAAGGGCAGCAGCCTCGCCCGACGGGTGCTCCCCTACGTCATCGCTGTCGCCGGCGCCTTCGTCGTCGCCGGCATCATGATCGCCGCCATGGGACAGAACCCGTTCCTGGCGTTCCAGGCGATCCTCACGACCTCGTTCAAGAGCCAGTGGGGCCTGATCGAGACCATCCACAAGTGGGTGCCGCTCGTGCTCATCGCGATGGGCTTCGTCATCCCGCTCGCCGCCGGGCGCAACAACATGGGCGGTGAGGGCCAGCTGCTCATCGGTGCGACCGCCAGCGCCATCACGGGCATCCTGCTGAAGGGGGCGCCGTGGCCAGTCCTGCTGCCGCTCGTCCTCCTCGTCGGGGTGTTCGCCGGCGCGGTCTACGCACTGATCGCCGCCTGGCTCATGGACCGCTTCGGCGTCAACGAGATCCTGTCGACGGTGCTGCTGAACTTCGTATCGTTCTTCGTCGTCGACTACGTCGCGGGCGAGGTCTACAGCGACCCGGCCGCCGGCCACCCGACAACCTGGCCCATCGGGCCGGGAGGCCGGCTGCCCGACATCGGAGGCCTCCACCTCGGCGTGCTCATCGCCGTCATCGCCTGCTTCTTCTGCATCCACGGCGTGCTGCGGTCCCTGCCCGGCTACGAGCTCCGCGCGGTCGGATCCAACCCCCGCGCCGCCCAGGTCCACGGCGTACGCATCTCCCGCATCGCCGTCGGCTCGCTCGTGGTCGGTGGTGCGCTCGGCGGCCTGGCCGGTGCCATCGAGGTCGCCGGTGTCCACGGCAAGCTCATCGAGGGCATGCAGGCCAACTACCTGCTGCTCGGCATCATCATCGGCCTGATCTCGCGCGGCAAGGTCATGGTCGTCCCCTTCGTCGCCTTCGGCATCGCCGTCCTGGAGGTCGGGGCCAGCGCCATGCAGCGCGTGGCCGGCGTACCGCTGGAGATGGTCCTCATCGTCGAGGCGCTCATCCTGCTGTTCCTTCTCTTCAGCGACATCGTCGCCTCGCGCCTGGGAGGCCGCCATGAATGAGGTCGTCTCGTTCCTCCAGCTCATGCTGACGGCGATGGTGCCGTTCGTCCTCGCCGCACAGGGCACCGCACTCGCGGGGCGCGCGGGCATCTTCGTGGTCTCGCAGGAGGGCCTCATGACGCTCGGGGCCTCGGTGGGCTTCGTCGTCGCCTGGGCCACCCGCTCGACCCTCGTCGGCCTCGCCGTGGCGGCTCTGGTGGGTGTGTGCTTCGGCCTGGTCCTCGGTTGGGTGTCCACCCGGTTCAAGCTCGACCAGTTCGTCATCGGTCTGGCGCTGCTCTTCGCAGCCATCGGCCTGGCGACGCTGCTGTACAAGGTGTCCGTCGGCGTCACGCTGGAGCCGCCGCTGGTGGACACCTTGCCCCGCATCGAGCTGCCGCTGCTCTCGTCGATCCCGGTGCTGGGACCGATCCTCACCCAGGACGCGATGGTCTGGTTCGCCTTCGCCATCTCGGCGGTCATCCACTGGGTGCTGTACCGCACCAACCTGGGCCTCAAGGTGCGCTCGGTCGGTGAGAACCCGAAGGCGTCCGACTCGTTGGGCATCGACGTGCCGCGCGTACGCGTGGTCTGCACGGCGCTCGGTTGTGCGCTGATCTGCATGGCGGGCGCCTACCTGCCGATGGCCTTCACCGGCACCTACACCGAGGGCATCGTGGGCGGTCGCGGCTGGCTCGCCATCGCGCTGGCGTTCTTCGGCGGCTGGCGTCCCCCGACCATCATGGCCGGCGCGGCGTTCTTCGCCGGGCTGGAGGTCCTCGCGCTGCGCGCCCAGGTCGGTGGACTCGGCGTCCCGCACCAGTTCATCTCGATGCTGCCGTTCGTCGCGACGCTCCTGGTCATGGTGTTCGCCATGCGCTGGGTACGCATCCCCGCGTTCCTCGGCAAGAACCACGACCGCGAGAGCCGTCACTGACCCGTTGTCCGATCTACACGAAATCCGGCGTCCACCTCGTCAAGGGATGCCATGCCCACAGCCCCCGCAGCCCACCTAGGCTCAGGGACGACGACCGTCACCCGCGACGACACCGGAGTCGTCCACCAGGAAGGAAGGCCAGTCAGATGCCAGATCCCATCGAGGTACGCAAGGTTCCGCTGCACAGCGTCAGCGATGCCTCCGAGCTCGGCAAGCTCATCGACGAAGGCGTCATGGACGCCGACCGCGTCATCGCCATCATCGGCAAGACCGAGGGCAACGGCGGCGTGAACGACTACACGCGCATCATCGCCGACCGGGCCTTCCGCGAGATCCTCGTGGAGAAGGGTGCCGACAAGGACAAGGTGAAGAACATCCCGATCGTCTGGTCGGGCGGCACCGACGGCGTCATCAGCCCCCACGCGACGATCTTCGCGTCGATGGACCCGGCGAAGGCCGAGAAGACCGACGAGCCGCGCCTCACGGTGGGCTTCGCGATGAGCGAGGCGATCCTGCCCGAGGAGATCGGCTACATGGGCATGGTCGACAAGGTCGCCGCCGCGGTCACCGAGGCCATGGAGAAGGCCGGCATCACCGACCCGGCGGACGTGCACTACGTGCAGACCAAGACGCCGCTGCTGACGATCCACACGATCCGCGACGCCAAGTCGCGCGGCCAGAAGGTCTGGACCGAGCACACCCACGAGTCGATGGACCTGTCCAACGGCTGCACCGCGCTCGGCATCGCCAAGGCGCTGGGCGAGGCCCACGACATCACCGACGCCGACGTCATGCACAACCGCGAGAAGTACTCCAAGGTCGCCTCGTGCTCCTCGGGCGTCGAGCTCGACCAGGCGCAGGTCGTCGTGGTCGGCAACGCCCCCGGCGTCGGTGGCCGCTACCGCATCGGCCACTCGGTCATGAACGACGCGCTCGACTCCGACGGCATCTGGAACGCGATCAAGGACGCGGGCCTCGACCTGCCGGAGCGTCCCCACACCAGCGACCTCAAGGGCCGCCTGGTCAACGTGTTCCTCAAGTGCGAGGCCACGCAGAGCGGCGAGGTACGCGGCCGCCGCAACGCGATGCTCGACGACTCCGACGTCCACTGGCACCGCCAGATCAAGGCGTGCGTCGGCGGCGTCACTGCGGCCGTCACCGGCGACCCGGCGGTCTTCGTGTCCGTCTCCGCCGCCCATCAGGGTCCCGAGGGCGGCGGCCCCGTCGCCGCGATCGTCGACCTGGGCGACGACCCGACGGGCTACCAGTACAAGGGCTGAACCGACACGGCGAACAGGGGGTACGCACCGCAGGGTGCGTACCCCCTGTTCGGTTCGAGAAACGCGCGGAGTGTTCAGCCCCGTGCCGGGAGCCAATGGCCGCCGACCAAGTCCTGACTGCCTGCAAGGACGCCTAACAGCACTTCGCCAGAAGCCATCGAGCGGGTCGGCAGGCTGGTGCACACCGATGCTGGCTCTCGGTAAGTGAGTTTCGTGTTGACCTTCCCGGGCCTGCGGCGCGTCTCGGGATCGGTCAACGCGGAAGTCCAAGCAACCGGCAAGGACGCGCCCACGGACGCGGACCAGGACTGCCGCAGCTCAGGACCGCGTCGGTTCTCCGGCGTGCGCGTCGAACTCGCTCGGGGTGGGGCCCACCACCTCTTCCAGGGCGGTGACCACCTTGTCCAGCAACTGCGACACGTGGTCGGAGCCATCCCCTGTCAGCCTGTGCCGGTCCACCTGCCACTGCAGGAACACGGGGGTGAACCAGAGGAACTGCACGAGCTTCCTGTCGACCGGACCATCGCCGAGGTCGAGAGACGACAGCAGGCCCAGGAAGCGTTCGGCGCCCGTGGGGTCGACGCGGCCCTCCCGCAACTGGGCCAAGAACCCGGTGAGTCGGTCGCACTCGTGGACGAGCCTGTCCCTCACTCCTGCTGAGTGCACATGACGCCGAGAATCCCATGGTTCGGCGGATTCCGCCGACGATCGCGCACCCCGGGCATGACCTGACCAATATTCGGCGCCGTTGTTTGGCACATGTTGACGGGGATCCTCGCCGCCCACCGCAGTTGAATCGACCCATCGCCAAAGCTGACGAAGGACGCTCATGACCAACACACCTCGACGCATCCGCATCGGCATCGACACCGGTGGCACGTTCACCGACGTGGTCGCCTTCGATGAGGACTCCGGAACGCTCACCACCACCAAGACTCCCTCCACGCCGTCCAACCCTGCGGACGGCTTCATCAACGGCGTCCAGAAGGTGCTCGACATCCTCGGCGCCGACGGTGGCGACGTCACCGCCGTGTGCCACGGCACCACGGTCGCCACGAACCAGCTGCTCGAGGGCAAGGTCGAGGAGCTCGGCTTCATCACCTCCGAGGGCTACGAGTTCGTGCTCGAGATCGCCCGCCAGGCCGTGCCGGACGGCTACGGCAACTCCTACTTCTGGGTCAAGCCCGAGCGCATCGTGCCGGCCGACCTGGTCAAGACCGTCGAGGGTCGCTTCGACTTCGAGGGCAACGAGGTCCGCCCGTTCGACGAGGACGGCGCCCGCGAGGTCGCCCGCTGGTTCAAGAACCGTGGCATCAACACCCTCGGCGTGAACTTCCTCCACGCCTACGCCAACCCCGACCACGAGATCCGCATGCGCGAGATCCTCCGCGAGGAGCACCCGGATGCCGTCGTGTCCCTGAGCTCGGAGGTGCTGCGCGAATACCGCGAGTACGAGCGCTCCATGACCACGCTCGTCGATGCCGCGGTCAAGCCGAAGGTTTCGCGCTACGTGACCAACATCCACGAGCGCCTCGACGACTTCACCGGCGCGAAGCAGGGGGGCCGCGAGGCCATCCCCTTCTACATCATGAAGTCCAACGGCGGCGTGCTGTCGGCCGACGAAGTCGTCAACCAGCCCATCACCACCGTGCTGTCCGGCCCCGCCGCCGGTGCGCTCGGCGCGGGCCTCATCGCCCAGAAGGCCGGCTTCGGCAAGGTCCTGACCTGTGACGGAGGCGGCACGTCGACCGACGTCACCGTCGTCATGGACGGCGAGCCCGCGCTCACCACCGAGGGCTCAGTCGGCGCGTACCCGTCGAAGATCCCGATGATCGACGTCGTGACCGTCGGCGCCGGCGGCGGCTCCATCGCCTGGACCACGCCCGAGGGCCAGCTGAAGGTCGGCCCGCAGTCGGCCGGCGCCGACCCCGGCCCCCTCTGCTACGGCAAGGGCGGCAACGAGCCCACGATCACCGACGCCCACGTCATGCTCGGTCGCATCCCCCCGCACCTGCTGGGTGGCGAGATCCCCCTCGACGCCGAAGCCGCGAAGAATGGCATCACCGAGCTCGCCGGCCGCCTCGGCCTGTCACCCGAGCACTGCGCCACCGGCATCCTCGAGATCTCCGCGTGGAACCAGGCCAATGCCCTGCGTCAGATCTCGGTCAAGCGCGGCCTCGACGTGCGTGACTTCATGCTCGCCACGTTCGGCGGCTCCGGCTCGCTGCTTGCCTGCCGCCTGGTCGACATCCTCGACCTCGCCGGCGTGGTCGTCCCGCAGAACCCGGGCAACGTCTCCGCCTTCGGCCTGCTGACCGTCGACGTCAAGAACGACTACGTCCAGACCCACGTCGCCAAGGACATCGGCCTCGACCTCGACGCCATCTCCGCGGTGTACGCCGACCTCCAGGAGTCTGCGAAGAAGGCGCTGGCGGCGGAGGGCTTCTCCGACGACCAGCACCGCTTCCAGCGCACCGCCGACCTGCGCTACTTCGGCCAGGCCTTCGAGGTACGCGTCGCCGCCCCGGAGGGCGAGATCACCCGCGAGTGGGCCGACCAGGTCACCGACCTGTTCCACACCGAGCACAAGCAGCTCTACGGCTACGACTTCCGCGGCGACGACTCGCAGCAGGTCGAGTGGGTGAACCTGCGCGTGTCGGGCATCGGCCCGATCAAGCGCCCCGAGCTGGCCACGATCGAGTCGGCCGAGGGTGCCCCGGCCCTCGACGAGCGCGCGCTGCGTTCCAACCGTCCGGTCTGCTTCGACGCCGACAAGGGAACCGTGGACACGAACGTCTACTGGCGTCCCGACCTGCGCTCGGGTGACGAGATCACCGGCCCGGCCATCATCGAGGAGTTCGGCTCCACCGTCCCCGTCCATCCCGGCTTCGTCGTCCGCGTCGACGACCACGGGAACCTCATCATCACCAAGGAGGCCGCGAAGTGAGCGCCGACACCACCACCCACAAGCAGGACTCCGGCTCGATGCTCTCCCTCACTCCCCTGACGGGCGAGGCGCTGGAGGCCTACATCGCCGCCGAACCGATCAACCCTGCGGGCCTGCCGACGAGCTACGAGCACGGCAACCGCCTCACCCCCGAGGGCACGTCCATCGACCCGATCGTCGTCGAGATCGTGGAGGGCACGCTGGCCTCGGTCGAGATGGAGGTCGAGACCGCGATCGCGCGTACGTCCCGCTCCCCCATGATCCGTGACGCCCACGACTTCCGCGCCGGAATCCACGACCGCCAGCTGCGCAAGCTGACCGGCCGTTCCTACTCGGCGCTGGTCCATCCGATCGTGCGTGACTTCCCGCTCGAGACGATGAAGGAGGGCGACGTCTTCTTCCACAACGACGTGTACGAGTCGGAGGGCGGCATCGGCCACCTGCCCGACCTGTGCGTCACCGTGCCGGTGTTCCACGAGGGCGAGGTCGTCTGCTTCGTCCAGGCCTTCGGCCACCACGACGACATCGGCGGCGCGTGCCCCGGCTCGATGCCCTCGGGCGCGACGTCGGTCCATGAGGAGGGCCTGTCGGTCCCGCCGATCAAGCTGTGGGACGCCGGCGTGCCGAACAAGGCCGCGCTGCGCATCATGACCCGCAACTCGCGCATGCCCGACTCGCTGGCCGCCGACCTCGACGCCGAGTGCTCCGCGTGCCTGATGGGTGCGCGTCGCCTCTCGGAGCTGTTCGGCCGCTACGGCCGCGACACCGTCGAGGCCGCGTTCGACACGATCCTCGACAACACCACGGAGATCTACCGCCGCGAGATCCTGTCGAAGATCCCCGACGGCCAGTACGTCTGGGAGGACTACGCCGAGCACGACGGCGTCTCCGACCCGATGCTCCACACGCAGCGCATCACCCTGACGAAGACGTCGACCGGTGGGCCGGGCAACGGTCCGCGCCTGATCCTCGATTTCACCGGCACCGCCGCCCAGGCCGCCGGCCCGATCAACCACTGCGGCGACTACGTCGGCGGCAACTTCCTCAAGAAGTGGCTCGCGCCGATCCTCCGCAACCTCGCGGACACCCCGGAGCGCATGGGCGAGCTCGACGTCAACGAGGGCATCGTGCCGCTGATCGAGATGCGCTTTCCCGAGAAGGGCACCCTCCTGACGCCGGTCTACCCCGGCCCGACCAATGCGCGTACGTTCGTCATCCTCCGCCTCCTCGGCGTGCTGGCCGGCGTGGTCGCGAAGGCCGTCGACGGGCAGATGCCGGCCGACCAGGAGACGATCCGCTACACCGGCGTCTACGGCAAGGACCGCGACGGCAACGACTACCTCATGCGTGAGGTGCTCGGCGGCGGCGCGGGCGGGCGTTACTACGCCGACGGTGAGGACACGATCCACGTCGTGCCCGACTCCCGCAACCTGCCGACCGAGTTCACCGAGTCGCGTTTCCCGTTCCTCGTCGAGCGCCTCGGCCTGGCCGTCGACTCCGGCGGTGCCGGTCGCTACCGCGGCGGCCTGGGCTACGAGAAGCACATCCGCATGCTCAAGGACGGTCACTTCATGTCGATCGCCGACCGCTCGATCCTCGCCTGCTGGGGCGTCAAGGGTGGCAAGGCCGGCAAGCCCTTCCAGGTCACCATCGACCCGGGCGGCCCCAACGAGCGCGAGATCGACGCGCTGGCCGACGCCGAGCCGATCAAGGCCGGCGAGGTCGTCCGCATCCGCACCACCGGTGGCGGCGGGTGGGGCGACCCGCTGGATCGTCCGGTCGACGAGGTACGCCGCGACCTGTCCTGGGGCAAGGTCTCGTTCGAGGGCGCCAAGAACGACTACGGCGTCGTCGCCTCGGGCACCAAGGACGACGTGCAGGTCGACGAGGCCGCCACGGAGAAGCTGCGCCAGGAGATGCGCGACGCCCGAACGGGCGATGAGGCCTTCTTCGACCGCGGCCCCGGCTACGCCCAGCTCGATCCCGAGGGCCGCCTGGCCCCCGAGGTCGACTGGCTCTGAGCCACCACGCTCCCGTGGCCCCCGCCATCTCTCCGGCGGGGGCCCCGGGTCACCCCTGACCCGCACCCTTCCCCCGTTCCGTCGACGAAGACAGGAGGCTCCGATGAGCGACGACACCGTCCTGGTGATGGGCGTGACCGGCAAGACCGGCGCCGCCGTCGCAGGCGCGCTGCTCGCTCGTGGTCTCCACGTCCGCGGCGCGACCCGGGACGCCGACCCCCCACGTGTCCCCGACGGCGTCGAACCCGTCGAGGTCGACCTGACCACAGGGCGCGGCCTGCACCGGGCACTGGCCGGCGTGCGCGCCGTGCACCACAGCGCCCCCAACCTCTCGATCGACGAGGTGCTGATGATGCGCACCGTCACCGACCACGCGACCGAGGCCGGCGTACGCCGCATCGTCTTCCACTCCGTCATGCACCCGTACGCGCCGTCCATGGCCCACCACGTCCGCAAGGCCGAGGCCGAGGACGTGCTGCGTCGCTCCGGGCTCGACTGGACGATCTTGCAGCCGGCGGCGTACCACCAGAACCTCCACGCCGGAGCCCGCGCCGGCCGGATCAGCGTCCCGTACGCGCTGGACCGCACCTTCACCAACGTCGACCTCCGTGACGTCGCCGAGGCGACGGCGACCGTGCTGCTCGACGACGCCCACGTCCACGGCACCTACGAGCTCGCAGGACCCGAGGCCCTGGATGTCACCACCATGGCCGACCGCGCCGCCCGTGCCCTCGGGCACGAGGTGGTCGCAGAGGTCGGCGAGGCGCCCACCGGTGACTCGTGGCGGACCACGCGCGAGCTCGCGGCGATGTTCGACCACTACGACCGGCACGGCTTCACCGGCTCGCCTCTGGTGCTCGCCACCCTGCTGGGGCGTACGCCGACCCGCTGGGCAGAATCGTTCGGAACCACCGTCGGACCGTCGAAGGAGACCCCATGACCGAGAACCAGACCGCACCCGCTGCCGAGGGCCCGCTGGGAGGCATCGTCGTCATCGACCTCACGCGCGCGCTGGCCGGACCGCACGCCGGCATGATGCTCGGCGACATGGGCGCCCGCGTCATCAAGGTCGAGAACCCGGGCACCGGTGACGACACCCGATCGTGGGGCCCGCCCTTCGTCGGCCCGGACGACTCGATCTCCACCTATTTCCTCGGCTGCAACCGCAACAAGGAGTCGATCGAGCTCGACCTCAAGAGCGACGACGGCCGCGACGTGCTGACGCGCCTGGTCGAGCGCGCCGACGTGCTGCTCGAGAACTTCCGCACCGGGGTCCTCGACCGGCTCGGGTTCTCGATGGAGCGCCTCCACGAGATCAACCCGCGCCTGGTCATCCTGTCGATCACCGGCTTCGGCCATGACGGGCCCGAGGGCGGCCGCCCCGGCTACGACCAGATCGCCCAGGGCGAGGCCGGCCTGATGTCGGTCACCGGCCCCGACCCCGAGTCCCCCACCAAGGTGGGTGTGCCGATCGGCGACCTGCTCGCCGGCATGTACGGCGCGTACGGCGTCGTGTCGGCGCTCTACGAGCGCGAGCGCACCGGAAGGGGCCGCGTGGTCCGCACCTCGCTGCTCGGCTCGATCGTCGGCGTCCACGCCTTCCGCGGCACCGACTGGACCGTCGGCGGCAAGGTCGGGCGCGGCAAGGGGAACCACCACCCGTCCATCACGCCGTACGGCCTGTTCGAGTGCTCCGACGGGCCCGTCCAGATCGCGTGCGGCTCCGAGCGGCAGTGGCGTCAGCTGTGCGACCTGTTCGGCGTCGACCCCGACCGCGCGGGCATGGCGACCAACCCCGAGCGCGTCGCCAACCGCGACGAGGTCATCGACTTCGTCAACGACCTGTGCTCGCGTTGGAAGGCGGCCGACCTGCTGCAGGCACTCGCGGACGCGGGCATCCCCGCGGGCAAGGTCCGCACCATCGACGAGGTGTACGCCTGGGACCAGACCCGCTCACAGGGTCTCGTCCTCGACGTGGAACACCCCGTGCTCGGCCACATCGAGCTGCCCGGCCCGCCGCTGCGCTTCGACGGATCCGACCACGCCGGCGGCCGTTCCACCCACCTCGCCCCGCCCATGCTCGGCGAGCACAACGAGTCGATCCGCGCCTGGCTCGACGCCACGCCCCGCGACACGCAGGGCTGACAGGAAGGACCCCCATGAGAGCTCTCATCGCCCTCGGCGGCAACGCCATGACGGCCCCCGACGGGTCGGCACGCCACGACGAGCAGCGCCGCGCCATCGAGGTGGCCATGGAGTCGGTCGCCGACCTCATCGCCGCCGGGCACGAGGTCGTGCTGACCCACGGCAACGGCCCGCAGGTCGGCAACCTGCTGGTGAAGAACGAGCTCGCCGCCCACGTGGTCCCGCCCGTCCCGCTCGACTGGTGCGGCGCCCAGACCCAAGGCACCGTCGGCTACACGATCATGAACGCCCTCGAGAAGCGGTTGGCCGACCGTGGGGCCGCCCGTCCCGTGGCGACGCTCGTGACGCGTACGCGTGTCGACCCCGACGACCCGGCGTTCAAGGAGCCGAGCAAGCCGGTGGGCCGCCACCTCCCCGAGGACGAGGCCCGCAGGTTCATGGAGATGGGCCAGACCTGGCAAGACCGCGGCGAGAAGGGCTGGCGCCGGGTCGTCCCGTCGCCCGGGCCGATCGAGGTGCTCGACTCCCCCGCCATGATGACCCTGCTGGGCGCGGGCTTCGTGGTGGTCGCCGCGGGTGGCGGCGGTATCCCGGTGGTCCCGGCCGCAGACGGTGGCGTACGCGGCATCGAGGCCGTCATCGACAAGGACCTCACCGCGGCGATCCTCGCCGCGCAGGTCGAGGCCGACGTGCTGGTCATCGCGACCGACGTCGAGCACGCCGTCATCGGCTGGGGTACGCCGCAGGCCCGCGACATCGGCACGGTGACGCTGGCCGAGATGGAGGCGATCGCCGCAGAGGGCCACTTTGCGTCCGGTTCGATGGGCCCGAAGATCGAGGCCGCGATGCGCTTCGTGCGCGGTGGCGGCAAGAAGTCGGTCGTCACGGCGCTCGACCGGATCGTCGAGGCCGTCGAGGGCGAGGTCGGCACGGTCGTCACGCCCGGCTGACCCCCTCACGACGAGGCGACGGCCCCCGGGATCGCTCCCGGGGGCCGTCCTGTCCGCACGCGCGTACGCTTCGGCGCACGTCGGGTGGACGCGGGTCAGGGCGTGGGCGCGCCACCGTTCACGTTGAGCGTCTCGCCGAGCACGTAGGACGACTCGGGCGAGGCCAGGAAGACGTAGGCCGGGGCCAGCTCCGTCGGCTGTCCCGCACGCCCCAGCGGCGTCGCGTGGCCGAACTCGGGCAGCTCCTCGGCGGGCTGACCACCCGAGGGCTGCAGGGGCGTCCAGATCGGCCCGGGTGCGACGGCGTTGACGCGGATGCCCTTCGGCGCCAGCTGCTGGGCGAGACCCTTGGTGAAGTTGTTGATCGCCGCCTTGGTGGCCGAGTAGTCGAGCAGCGTCTCCGGCGGCGTGTAGGCGACCAGCGACGTGGTGTTGATGATCGTCGAGCCGGGCTCGAGGTGCGGCAGCGCAGCCCTGACCAGGCGGAACATCGCCAGGATGTTGATGTCGAACGTGGCCTCGAGCTGCTCGTCGTCGATGTCGGTGACGGCTTCGACGGCGACCTGCTTGCCGCCGTTGTTCACGAGGATGTCGAGGCCGCCGAGGGCGTCGACGGCCTTCGCGACGAGGTCACCGGCGAACTCCTTGTCGCGCAGGTCGCCGGGGATGGTCGCGCAGGTGCGGCCGTCCGCCTCGATGATCCGCCGGACGTTCTGGGCGTCCTGCTCCTCCTGGGGGAGGTAGGTGATCGCCACGTCGGCGCCCTCGCGCGCGAACGCGATGGCCGTGGCCGCGCCGATGCCGGAGTCGCCACCCGTGACGAGCGCACGGCGACCTTCGAGCCGGCCGGTGCCCCGGTACGACTTCTCGCCGAGGTCGGCCTTCGGCGTCATCTCCGCGTCCAGACCGGTGCCGTCCAGCGGCTCGGCCGGCGGCGTGATCTTCGGGTAGCGGGTGACGGGGTCCTGCAGCGTGAGCTGGTCGGTCGTCGTGGTGTTCGCGTCCTGGGAAGCCATGATGTCCTCCTTCGGTTCGGGGAGCGGCGTCGTGCGACGCCACGCCTCCCCACCGTACGCGGGCGCCCCCTGCGGCCGGCACCCGGTGCAGGAACGGCGGACGGCCCCGGGGAGGATCCCCGGGGCCGTCCGTCAGGCTTCGTTCGTCAGCGCGAGCCGGCGGGCAGCGTGGCGATGCCGAGCTCGGCGGGCGTCACCATCAGGTCGTGCTTGGGCACGACACG
Organism: Mariniluteicoccus endophyticus; assembly: GCF_054780035.1. Classification (NCBI taxonomy): domain Bacteria; kingdom Bacillati; phylum Actinomycetota; class Actinomycetes; order Propionibacteriales; family Propionibacteriaceae; genus Mariniluteicoccus; species Mariniluteicoccus endophyticus. Next base: position 334,381 of record NZ_BAAGXC010000016.1, read on the forward strand.
CATGGTGTAGCCGATCGAGCCGGTGTACTTCGCCGGGACCGTCACCTTGTACTGGCGAGACCCGTCGTGGGCGTCCGAGCACTCGTCGACGGTGTAGATGCGGATGTTGTGGAGCTGGTCGTCGCTGTTGACATCACCGGCGACGAGCTGGACCTCGACGTCCGACGGCGAGAGCTCGCCGAGGCGGACGTTCGCCGAGAACTCGATCATCTCGTTGACCTGGACGGCGCCGGAGTTGGTGGCCTCCACGTGCTCGACGCGCACCTGCGGCCAGGCGGCGCGTACGCGACGCTTCCACTGGGCGAGCTCCTGGGCGACGCCCTCGGGGGCGACCTTGCGCGCCGAGACGGCCGACGGGGCGTACAGCTTGGTCACGTAGTCCTGCACCATCCGCGAGGCCAGGACCTTCGGGCCCAGGATCGAGATGGTGTCGCGCATATGCTGGATCCATTCCTGCGGCAGGCCGTTGGTGTCCTTGTTGTAGTACTTCGGCGCGATCTCGTTCTCGATGATGTCGTAGAGGAACTTCGCCTCGGCGGCGTCACGGGCGTCGGGGTCGGTGATGCCCTCGGCCGACGGGATCTCCCAGCCGACACGCGGCTCGTACCACTCGTCCCACCAGCCGTCGCGGATCGACAGGTTGGCGGCACCGTTGAGCGAGGCCTTCATGCCGGACGTGCCGCAGGCCTCGTAGGGGCGCAGCGGGTTGTTGATCCACACGTCGCAGCCCGGGTAGAGCGGGCGCGCCATGCCGATGTCGTAGTCGGGCAGGAACACGATGCGCTCGCGCACGTCGGGCTGGTCGGCGAACTGGACCATCTGCTGGATCAGCGACTTGCCGATCTCGTCGGCCGGGTGGGCCTTGCCTGCGATGACGATCTGGATGGGCCGCTCGGGGTGGTTGAGCAGCGACTTGAGGCGCTCGGGGTCGCGCAGCATCAGCGTGAGCCGCTTGTAGGAGGCGCCGCGGCGGGCGAAGCCGAGGGTCAGGTGGTGGGGGTCGAGCGCGTTCTGCACCCAGTCGGCGTTGATGCCGCGGGTCTTGCACGACTGCAGGAGGCGCTCGCGGGCCATCGTGATGAGGTCGCCGCGCATCTGGCGCTTGAGCGCCCAGATGGTGTTGCCGTCGACGCGGTCGAGGGCCTTCCAGTCGTAGCCGTCGATGACCGACTCGGAGTCGGAGACCGGCGACTCGAGCAGCTCGAGGAGCTCGGGGTGGATCCACGTGCGGTGGTGGACGCCGTTGGTGATCGAGCCGATCGGCACCTCCGACTCGTCGAACGCGGGCCACAGGCCGTGGAACATCTCCCGGGAGACCTCGCCGTGGAGTTCGGAGACGCCGTTGGCGCGCTGGCCCAGGCGGAAGCCCATGACGGCCATGTTGAAGCGCGACGGGTCGCCGCCCTCGTAGTCCTCGGTGCCGAAGGCCAGGATGCGGTCGAGCGGCAGGCCGTCGAAGTGCTGGAACTGGTCGACGATCATCTCGCGCGGGAAGCGGTCGATGCCGGCCGGCACGGGCGTGTGGGTCGTGAAGACCGTGCCCGCGCGGGTGAGCTCGACGGCCGCGTCGAAGTCGACGCCCTGGTGGAGGTATTCACGGATGCGCTCGAGGCCGAGGAAGCCGGCGTGGCCCTCGTTGCAGTGGTAGACCTCGGGCTCGGGATGGCCGGTGAGGCGCGTGAACTCGCGGACGGCGCGTACGCCGCCGATGCCGAGCAGGACCTCCTGGGCGAGGCGGTGGTCGGTGCCGCCGCCGTAGAGGCGGTCGGTGTAGGCGCGCTGCTCGTCGTCGTTGCCGTCGATGTCGGTGTCCATGAGGACCAGGGGTACGCGGCCGACCTGGGCGACCCAAAGGGCCGCCTTCACCGGACGGTTGCGGACGTCGACGGTGATGGTGACCTGCTGGTCGCCGTCGAGCAGCGGCTTGATCGCCAGCTCGGACGAGTCGAGCGTCGGGTAGCGCTCCTGCTGCCAGCCCTGCGCGTTGAGCGACTGGCGGAAGTAGCCGTGGCGGTACAGCAGGCCCAGGCCGATGATCGGCGCGCCAATGTCGGAGGCAGCCTTCAGGTGGTCACCGGCGAGGATGCCGAGACCGCCGGAGTAGATCGGCAGCACCTCGGTGATGCCGAACTCGGCCGAGAAGTACGCGATCGCCTGAGGCGCGTCGTTCTCCTGCGCGAACCCCTGGAACCAGAGGTCGGCCGACAGGTAGTCGTCGAGGTCGGCCTTGACCAGGTTGAGGTTGCGGACGAACTTGGGGTCCCGCGACAGGTTCTGCAGGCGTTCGGGCGAGGCCTGCGACAGCAGCTTGATGGGATCACGCCCCGTCGATTCCCACATCGTGGGGTCGATGGCCTTGAAGAGCTCCTGGGTCGGCTGGTGCCAGGCCCAGCGGAGGTTCGAGGCGAGGTCGCCGAGGGGTTTGAGGGCTTCCGGCAGGACCGGCTGAACAATGAAACGTCGAATAGCGCGCACGCCCTTAACCTACCGGTCGCGGATGACGCGAATGCGACCCAGAGGTGTACGCGTGGTCACACCGGTCGGGGTGGCCCTCTGCGTGATCCTCGAGGGCATCTCTCACAACAGCCCTCGAAGGACCATCACGATGACCGCTCCACACATTGCCGACCCCAGGACCGTTCTTTGGGAACTGCTCACTCACCGAGGCGCGCTGCCCGTCTCCTCGCGCAGATGCGAGAGGTCAGCGCCCGAAGCGCTGGAACACTGCTTGACGGGTGGTCCCGAGCGGCGCGCCGTGCCCCCACCACCAAGTGGTACACCCAAAACTTCCAAGGCGGCCACCTCACCACCCAAAACCTCTGACGCCAGGGCCGCGTCCCCCCGACCTCCCACCCCCGACAGGCGGCGGAGGGCCACAGCCCGCTAGCGTGGCCCACGTGACTGCGAACACGACAGCCCAGCATCAGTCCTCGAAGTCCATGCCTGCCGACACCACGGTCCACTCCGACCTCGGTGTCGTCATCGGCCGCATCCCGGTGACCAAGGTCAGTCCCGTCATCGAGGGTGGCGCGTACCCCGCGAAGGCCACCGAGGGCGAGCGCCTGCCCATCCGCGCGACCGTGTTCCGCGAGGGCCACGACTCCGTCTCCGCGTCGGTGATCCTCACGTCGCCGTCGGGCGAGGAGTCCCGCATCGACATGGTGCCGTGCGAGCCGAAGGGCTGGAACCGCTACGAGGCGTACGTTCGCCTCGACGAAGTCGGCCCGTGGACGTTCCGCGTCGAGGCCTGGGACGACCCGTGGGAGACGTGGGCCCACCACGCCGAGATCAAGCTGCCGGCCGGCATGGACGTCGAGCTCGTCTGCATGGAGGGCCGCGCCCTCTTCCACGAGGCCGCCGAGACCGCCCGCGCCGCCGGTGACACGCAGGCCGCCGCCCGCTTGGCCGAGCTGGAGGGGCTGCTGGGCTCCTCGTCTCGGCCGCAAGCGGCCTCGCTCGGAGAGCGGACAGACAGCAGCGCCTCGCTCGGAGAACGGCCCACGAACGAGATGCTCGCCGCCCAGCTGCTGCACCGCGACGTGCGCGCCATCATGGAGCGCCACCGCCCCCGCCGCCTGGTCTCCCCCACCCCGGACTACCCGCTGTTCTGCGACCGGCGCCGCGCCCTCTTCGGCTCGTGGTACGAGTTCTTCCCCCGCTCGCAGGGCGCGACCTACGACCCCGACACCAAGGCCTGGACCTCGGGCACGTTCGACTCGTCCCACGAGCGCCTCGAGGCCGCCGCCGCGATGGGCTTCGACGTCATCTACCTGCCGCCGATCCACCCCATCGGCACCCAGTTCCGCAAGGGCCCGAACAACACGCTGACCCCCGGCCCGAACGACCCCGGCTCCCCGTGGGCCATCGGCAACACCGAGGGCGGCCACGACGCCATCCACCCCGACCTCGGCGACATCGACGCCTTCGACCGCTTCGTCGCCAAGGCGCGTGAGCTCGGCATGGAGGTCGCGCTCGACTTCGCGCTGCAGGCCTCGCCCGACCACCCCTGGGTCACCGAGCACCCCGAGTGGTTCACCGAACGTCCCGACGGCACCATCGCGTACGCGGAGAACCCGCCGAAGAAATACCAGGACATCTACCCCATCAACTTCGACCGCGACCGCGCCGGCATCTACGCCGAGTGCCTGCGTATCCTGAAGTTCTGGATGAGCCACGGCGTACGCATCTTCCGCGTCGACAACCCCCACACCAAGCCCGTCGAGTTCTGGGCGTGGCTGCTGGGCGAGGTCCGCAGGACCGATCCCGACGTGCTGTTCCTCGCCGAGGCCTTCACCAAGCCCGAGATGATGCACATGCTCGGCAAGGTCGGCTACCAGCAGTCCTACACCTACTTCACGTGGCGCAACGAGAAGTGGGAGCTCGAGGAATACCTGGGCGAGCTGTCGAAGGAGATGGACTCCTTCTACCGCCCGAACTTCTTCGTCAACACCCCCGACATCAACCCGGCATACCTGCAGACCTCGGGTCCTGCTGGCTTCACCATCCGCGCCGTCCTCGCGGCGACGATGTCGCCGACGTGGGGCATGTATTCCGGCTACGAGATCTTCGAGGCCGAGCCGCTGCGTGTCGGCGGCGAGGAATACCTCAACTCCGAGAAGTACGAGTACCGCCCCCGCGACTGGTCCGGCGGCGAGCAGGGCAACCTCAACGAGCTCATCGCGATCCTCAACCGCACGCGCCGAGAGGTGCCTGCGCTGCAGCAGCTGCGTGACATCACCTTCCACCACGTGCCGAACAGCCAGGTCATCGCGTACTCCAAGCGCGACACCGACCCGGCGACGGGCCAGGAGTCGGTGGCGATCATGGTCGTCAGCCTCGACCCCCACAACACCCAGGAGTCGGAGGTCTACCTCGAAATGGCCGCGCTCGGCCTGCCGCAGGACGCGGTGTTCGAGGTCCACGACCACATCACCGGCGCCGACTTCCGCTGGGGCGCGCGAAACTTCGTACGCCTCACCCCGGCGACCCCGGCGCACCTGCTGACCATCTCCTGAACTTCCCGCGAGGACCTGTGAACGATCGAGACACGACCGACGAACCGATCATCGAGGCGTCGGCGGGCATGGACCCCACCGACGGCGAGTGGTTCAAGAAGGCCGTCTTCTACGAGGTCATGGTGCGCAGCTTCCGTGACTCCAACGGCGACGGCATCGGCGACTTCGCCGGCCTGAATGAGAAGCTCGACTACCTGCAGTGGCTGGGCGTCGACTGCATCTGGCTGCCGCCGTTCTTCCCGTCGCCGCTGGGTGACGGCGGCTACGACGTAGCCGACTACACCGACGTGCTGCCCGAGCTGGGCACGCTGGAGGAGTTCGTACGCTTCATCGACGGCGCCCACGAACGCGGCATCCGCATCATCATCGACTTCGTCATGAACCACACCAGCGACCAGCACCCGTGGTTCCAGGCGTCGCGCACCGACCCCGACGGCCCCTACGGCGACTACTATGTGTGGGCCGACGGCCACCCCGACGACCCCGCGGGCACGCCGCCGCCGGTCTACGAGGACGCCCGCATCATCTTCGTCGACCACCAGCCGTCGAACTGGGCGTACGACGAGGTGCGCGGACAGTGGTTCTGGCACCGCTTCTACCACCACCAGCCCGACCTGAACTTCGAGAACCCGAAGGTCATCCAGGAGATGCTGGACGCTATCCGGTTCTGGCTCGACAAGGGCATCGACGGGTTCCGCCTCGACGCTGTGCCCTACCTGATCGAGGAGGACGGCACGAACTGCGAGAACCTCGTGGGCACCCACGACATCCTCAAGCAGGTCCGGCGCATGGTCGACGAGGACTACCCCGGGCGCATCCTGCTGTGCGAGGCCAACCAGTGGCCGCACGACGTCGTCGAATACTTCGGCGACGACGACGAGTGCCAGATGGCGTTCCACTTCCCGGTGATGCCTCGGCTCTACATGGGCCTGCGCCAGGAGTCGCGTACGTGCATCTCCGAGATCCTCGCCGACACCCCGGAGATCCCGCCGGGCTGCCAGTGGGGCACGTTCCTGCGCAACCACGACGAGCTGACGCTCGAGATGGTCAACGACGCCGACCGCGAATACATGTGGTCGGAATACGCGCCGGACCCTCGCATGAAGTGCAACATCGGCATCCGCCGCCGCCTCGCGCCGCTGGTCGACGGCGACATGAAGCGCATCCACCTGCTCCACGCGATGCTGCTCGCCCTGCCGGGTTCGCCGGTGCTCTACTACGGCGACGAGATCGGCATGGGCGACAACATCTGGCTCAACGACCGCGACGGCGTACGCACCCCGATGCAGTGGGCCGACGTCGAGGGTGCCGGGTTCTCCGAGGGTGACGAGGAGGACTTCTACCTGCCGCTGATCAAGGACCCGGCGTTCGACCAGCGCGCGGTCAACGTCGAGGCGCAGATGATGGACCCCGGCTCGCTGCTGCTGTGGCTGCGCGCCATGCTCGTCATCCGGCGCAACCACCCCGTGTTCGGTCTCGGCACGTTCGAAGACCTCGGTGGAGACAACGAGAAGGTGTTCTCGTTCCTGCGCAGCCACCGCGGCGGGCCCGGCGAGCCGCGCGTGTCGGTGCTGTGCGTGAACAACCTGTCGTCGGAGGCCCAGAAGGTCACGCTCGACCTGGAGCGGTTCCGCGGGCTGGTGCCGTTCGACCTGCTCCGCGACCAGGACCACCACCCCATCGACGAGGAGTCGGCGTCGGCGTACGAGGTCGAGGTCGCCGGCCACGGCTTCCTGTGGCTGCGGATCATGGCCCACGACCCCGACCTGCCGCTGATCACCGAGGAGGAGGACGCCTGATGCTCGACGCAGTCTTCGGTTCGGGCCACGACCGCGAGAAGCTGGTGTGGGACCACATGCAGCGCGCCCGCTGGTTCGGCGGCAAGGGGCGTGACGGCCGGATGGTCGCGCTGACCCCGCTACCCGCGCTCACCCCCGGCGACGAGCTGCCGCTCACGCGTTTCGAGATCGCCGAGGTGGCGTACGCCGACGGCGACCGCGAGACCCACCACTACCTGGTGCCGCTGACCTATCGCGACGCCGACTCCGTCGGCGAGGCCTCGTCGCTGATCGGCTCGGCCGAGCTCGACCCGCACGGCGTGGTCGACGTCCACGACGCGCTGCGCGACCCCGACTCGCTCGAGGTGCTGCTGGCGATGATGCTGGGCGAGGCCTCCCACGAGGCCGGCGGCGCCACGCTCGCCGCCCACCTGCCCGATGCCACCGGCCTGACGGCGTCGCTGGCCCCTCGCCTGTTCGGCGGGGAGCAGTCGAACTCGTCGATCATGTACGCCGACGTGGCCATGCTGAAGCTGTTCCGCCGCCTCGAGCTGGGCCGCAACCTCGACATCGAGGTCCATGACGCCTTCGGCGGCGAGGTCGCGGGAGCCGCCCGTCTCCACGGCTGGATCGAGGGTTCGTGGACGCGCAACGGCGAGCGCCTGTCGGCCGACCTCGGCATGTTGGTGGAGCAGTTCCGCGAGGCCGCCGACGGCTGGGAGCTGGCCGTGGCCGCCTGCCGTGAGGGCCGCGACTTCACCACCGACGCCGCCGCTCTGGGCTCGGCCCTCGCCGAGGTCCACGGGGCGCTGGCGAGCGAGTTCGGCACCAGCACGCGACCGGGCGCCGATGTCGTGCCCGAGATGCGTCGCCGGCTCGACGCGACGGTCCCGCTGTCGGCCGAGCTCGGGTCGCTGGCCGACGGCCTGCGCGCCACGTTCGCCTCACTCGGCGGCCTCGATCTGACCGTCCAGCGTGTCCACGGCGACTTCCATCTGGGACAGACGCTGCTGGCGACCGACGCCGACGGTGAGCGGCGCTGGAAGATCATCGACTTCGAGGGCGAGCCCCTCAAGTCGCTCGACGAGCGTCGCGCTCTCGACACCGCCTGGCGTGACGTGGCGGGCATGCTGCGCTCGTTCGACTACGCGGGCGCCGCAGCGACGCTCGCAGGGGCTGATGCCGGCGCCGCCAGCGCGTGGGTCGAGGCGACCTCGCGGGCGTTCGAGTCGGCGTACCGTGCCGGCCGTGGCACCGCCGACCAGACCAACCAGACAGGCCAGGCCGACCCGGCCGACGACGCCCTCGTGCTGCGGGCGTACATGGCCGACAAGGCCGTCTACGAGGTCATGTACGAGGCCCGCAACCGCCCCGACTGGCTCCCCTTCCCGCTGTCCGCGCTCGCCGCGCTCAGCACCGCCCCCGATCCTGACCCCACGACCCCGACCACGGAGGACAACCGATGACCATGGACAAGTTCGCAGGCCTGAAGGGCTGGGACTTCGAGGGCTTCCACTCCGGTGGCGACACCGAGGTCTGGAAGCGCCTCGGCGCCCACGTCGTGACCGTCGACGACGGCGAGGGTGGGCAGGTGACCGGCGTACGCTTCGCCGTCTGGGCCCCCAACGCGCGTGAGGTACGCCTCATCGGTGACTTCAACGGCTGGAACGGCGAGTCGCACCCGATGGAGCTCATCCCGGGCTCCGGCGTGTGGGGCCTGTTCGTGCGGGAGGCCGCCGAGGGCCATGTCTACAAATACAAGGTCCACGGCGCCGACGGCCGCTGGATCGACCGTGCCGACCCGATGGCCCGCTTCGCGCAGGGCCCGCCCGAGACCGGTTCGATCGTCACGGTCTCGCGCCACGAGTGGAACGACGCCGAGTGGCTGGAGCGCCGCGCCCAAGCTCAGCCGCACGCTGAGCCGATATCGATCTATGAAGTCCACCTCGGTGGCTGGCGTCCCGGCAAGACGTACGTGGAGCTCGCCCACGAGCTCGTCGAGTACGTGTCGTGGCAGGGCTACACCCACGTCGAGTTCCTGCCGCTGGCGCAACACCCGTACGCGCCGTCGTGGGGCTACCAGGTGACGGGCTACTTCGCGCCCATGTCGCCGTTCGGCACGCCCGATGAGCTGCGCTACCTGATCGACTGCCTCCATCAGGCGGGCATCGGTGTGATCATGGACTGGGTGCCCGGACACTTCCCGAAGGACGAGTGGGCGCTGGGCCGCTTCGACGGCACGGCGCTCTACGAGCACGCCGACCCGCGCCAGGGCGAGCAGCCCGACTGGGGCACGTACGTGTTCAACTTCGGTCGCAACGAGGTCAAGTCGTTCCTCGTGTCGAACGCGCTGTACTGGTGCCAGGAGTTCCACATCGACGCGCTGCGTGTCGACGCCGTGGCCTCGATGCTCTACCTCGACTACTCACGCGGCGACGACTGGGTGCCGAACCAGTACGGCGGTCGCGAGAACCTCGAGGCGGTCGACTTCTTGCGCTACGTGAACTCCCACCTCTACGAGCGTGTGCCCGGCGTCATGACGATCGCCGAGGAGTCGACCTCATGGCCGGGCGTCACCCGACGCGTCGACCACGACGGCCTAGGCTTCGGCTTCAAGTGGAACATGGGTTGGATGAACGACACTCTGTCCTACATCTCGCGCGAGCCGGTGCACCGCCAGTACCACCACCACGACATGACGTTCTCGATGGTGTACGCGTTCTCCGAGAACTTCGTGCTGCCGATCAGCCACGACGAGGTCGTGCACGGCAAGGGCTCCATGGTCAACAAGGTGCCCGGCGACGACTGGCATAAGTTCGCCACCCTGCGCGCCTACTACTCGTTCATGTGGTCCCACCCCGGCAAGATGCTCACGTTCATGGGCAACGAGTTCGGGCAACGCTCGGAGTTCAGCGAGACCAAGGGCCTCGAGTGGTGGGTCTCCGACCTGTGGGGCCACCGCGGCCTGCAGCTGCTGTTCCGCCGCCTCAACGAGGTCTACAAGCAGACGCCGGCGCTGTGGCGGCTCGACAACGACCCTGCCGGTTTCCAGTGGATCAACGCCGACGACACCGGCGGCAACGTCTTCTCGTTCGTCCGTTCCGACGGCCAGGGCGACCTGGTGGCCGCCGTGGTGAACTTCTCGCCGGTGACCCGTGAGGGCTACCGCATCGGCCTGCCCGTGGCCGGCGCGTGGACCGAGATCCTCAACACCGACGACGCCGAGTTCGACGGTTCGGGCCAGTGGCACAACGGCCAGGTCGTCGCCACCGACATGCCGTGGAACGACAAGCCGGCCAGCGCCTCGCTGAACGTGCCGTCGCTGTCGACCGTCTGGCTGCGCTACGACCCGACCGGCATCGGGGCCGACGAGCCGGTCGAGAACGACGCCCAGCGGGTCGCCCCCGAGGTCGAGGCCGCCCACCGCGCCGAGGCCCGGGCGATCGGCCTCGCGGCCGCCGAGGGGCACGCCGAGCGCGAGGGGCACTGAGCCCCGTGGCCCCCGACGAGTTCCAGATCAAGGTCAACGTCAGCCAGCCTGGGATCGGTGAGCTCCAGTGGTCGGGGGCCACCGACCCGGCCACGCTCGAGAAGGCTGTCTCGTTGGCCGCCGACGACTCGCTGATGGCCCAGGGCCTGCACCGGGTCGAGGTGTCGCTGCCAGCGGTCGACTCGATGGCGCGCCGGGCCGTGCACCGGGCGGGGTTCCGGCTGGAGGGCACGCGGCGCAAGGCGTTCACCATGCCCGATGGCAGCCTGGTCGACGTGCACCTGTATGCGCGGCTGGCCGACGACATCGTCTACGGTCCGGGCGGCTTCTCGGGCGTGATGAACTCGGTGCTGCCGACCAAGCGCGTGATCGGCCACGTGGTGCTGCGTGACGAGGCGGGGCGCATCCTGCTGTGCGACACCCACTACAAGGACGACTACGAGCTGCCCGGTGGCGTGGTCGAGAACCACGAGTCGCCGCGGGTGGGCGCACACCGCGAGGTGAAGGAAGAACTCGGCATCGACGTCGCCGACCTGCGCCTGGTGCTGGTCGACTGGATGCCGCCCTACCTGGGCTGGGACGACGCCATGGAGTTCATCTTCGACGGCGGCGTGCTGGACGGCGACACCATCGCGTCCATGGTCAAGCAGGAGTCGGAGATCGTCGCCCTGCACTGGGTCGAGCCCGCCGACCTCGGCGACCACGTCTCCGAGCTGTCGGCCCGTCGGCTGACCGAGGCGCTCGCCCTGGCCGAGGGCGAGATCCTCTACACCGAGGACGGTACGCCGGGCCCACGGCCCTGAGTCGAGGGTCGCTCCCCCCCGGGAAATCCGTTGCCGTCGGCGCGTCCCCGCTGCGATAGTGCACGCATGGATGCTGCAGGGTTGTTGCGGGCGTACGACGACGAGCTGCGGGGCGAGACCGAGATCGCCGACGCCGACGAGGTCACCCCGATCGGTCCGCTGTGGCTGGCGACGTTCCCGGGGCGTCAGCGCGGGTTCCTGACCCACCGACCGCTGCCGCCGGGCACCGATCTCAAGCCGCTCGTCGAGCAGGCTGTCGCCTATTTCGCGGCCGACGAGCGCGTCAGCCACTTCGAGTGGAAGACCCGTGGCCACGACTCCCCCAACCCGGCCACGGTGCTGCCCACGTACGGGTTCGCACACGAGGAGGTCGAGACGGTCATGGCCGGCGAGATCTCCGCGGTCGTCGCCGCCGACCCCGGGCTCCCAGCCGGCCACACGCTCCACCGCGCCGGGACCGAGGCGGAGATCCGCGAGGCCGAGTCGTTGGCGGGTGCCGTGTTCGGCGACACCCCCGAGCAGTGCCGCCAGCAGGCCGACGAGCTCGCCCACCGGTTCGCGACCGCCCCCGACTCCTTCGAAATGTGGGCCGTCCGCGACCGGGCCGGCGTGGTCGTCTGCTCCGGCCGCGTCGACTTCGTCGACGACACCGACTTCGCGACGATCTGGGGCGGGGCGTGCGCCGCAGAGCACCGCGGCCGCGGCCTCTACCGCGCACTGACGGCAGCCCGTGCCCGTTCGGCGCTCGCCCGCGGCAAACGGTTCGTCCAGTCAGACTGCACGGCGTACTCCCGGCCCATCCTGGAGCGCGCGGGGCTGCTGGCCATCACCACGACGACGCCGGCGGTGTGGCGGCGTACGCTCGGTCCCGACGACTGAGCAGGCCGATGTGAGAGCGATCGAGGCCCGCGTGACCGGGCGTGTCCAAGGCGTGTTCTACCGCGCCACCACCGTGGAGGTCGCCCAGCGGCTGGGGCTGGCGGGGTGGGTGCGCAACGAGACCGACGGGTCGGTGCGCCTCCACGCCGAGGGCGACGACACCGCGGTCGACGAGTTCGTGGCGTGGTGCCACGACGGCCCGGACGCCGCCCGAGTCGACGAGGTCCAGGTCAGCGACGTCACCCCCGACGGGTTCAGCGACTTCGAGGTCTGGTAGGCCTGCGGAGACAGTGTCCGCGCTCATGACAGGAGATGACAGTGGTCGACCCCACGGTGCTGCCAGCGTTCTTGGCAGTGATCCTTCTCTTCCTGCTCCCGCCCGGGCCGGACATGCTCTACATGCTGGCCGTGGGCATCGAGGGAGGCCGCCGAGCAGCGCTGCGAGCCATCCTCGGCATCGGGACCGGCATGGCCGTGTACGCCGCGGCGGTGGCCCTGGGCGTGGCAGGCGTGGCCCAGGCCTACCCGTGGCTGATTGACGCCATCCGGCTCCTCGGCGCCGCCTATCTCGTCTGGCTGGCCTGGTCGACCCTGCGCACCCTGCGGTCCGCGTCGGACGCCCCGCAGGTCGAGGCGGGCGGACGCCGGTGGTTCGGGCGCGGATTGCTCATCAGCCTCACGAACCCGAAGATCATCCTGTTCTTCCTGGCGGTCCTGCCCGGCTTCCTCGGGAACGCGACCTCACCCGGCCTGCAGCTGGCGATGCTGGGCGCGGTCAACGTGGCGACCGAGGTCGTGCTCTACGGTGCGATCGGTCAGGCGGCGGGCACGCTCGGCGGCCTGCTGACGCGCTCGCGCCGCACGACGACCGTGCTCAACGGCGTCGCCGCCGCGGTCTACCTGCTGCTCGCGATCTGGTTCGTCGTCGACGTGCTGCGCGCCTGACGCTCAGCGCGAGGCCTGCGCGGCCAGCGCGTACAGCAGGTCCTCGCGGCCCACAGGTGCGACGAGCTGGGCGCCGATGGGCGTGCCGTCGCCCGCGGTTCCCGCGGGAACCGACATCGCGGGATGGCCGGAGACGTTGAAGAGCGAGGTGAACGCGACCATCGGCACCGCCCGTGCGGTGGCCACCGCGGCGCCGACGGCGTCGAGCTGGCCCAGGGACCGGGGCAGGCAGGCCAGCGTCGGCGTGAGCAGGACGTCCACGTCGTCGAGCACGGCATCCACCGCCGCGGTCACGCGCCCGGCCTCGGCCAGCGCGCGCCGCACGGCGAGCGGCGAGCCGACGACGCGCGATCGGGCGATGGTCGTGCGGGTGCGCGCCTCGAGCAGCTCCGGGTGCTGCACGCCCGCGGCGACGTCGCGCATACCGGCGTACATCTGCGGGACGAAGGCCGCGGTCTGGTTCGGGATGCGGGCACCGATCGAGACCACCTGATGACCGAGCGCGCGCAGGCGCTGGGCGTACGCCTCGAGGGCTGCGGCGACCTCGGGGTCGACCACGACGCCCGGGGCGGTCGTACGCAGCAGCAGGCCGACGCGCAGAGACTGCGGCGGAGTCGTCACGGCCTGGGCCGGGGACACCTGCGGGACATCGAGGGTGAAGCGGTCGGTCGGCACGTTGCCGTTGACGACCTCGTGGACGAGCGCCTGGTCGGCGACCGTCGTCGTGATCGGACCGGCGATGCCGAGCGTGCCCCACGAGTCGCGGGCCGGGGCGGGCGAGACGCGGCCGCGGCTGGCCTTCAGCCCGACGAGCCCGCAGCACGAGGCGGGGATGCGGATGGAGCCGCCGCCGTCGGTGCCGATCGCGACGGGCACCATCCCTGCCGCGACGGCCGCGGCCGAGCCGCCGCTCGACCCACCCGGCGTACGCCCCGGGGCGACGGGGTTGAGCGTCATGCCGTAGCGCGCCGACTCGGTGAACGGGAACTGTCCGAACTCGGGCATGTTCGTCATGCCCACGACCACGGCACCGGCGGCGCGGAGCCGGCGTACGACCTCGCAGTCGGCGTCTGCCGGACGCGAGTTGGCGCGCCCGCCGTGGGTGGTGACATGCCCGGCCACGTCGAGCTGTGCCTTGACCGCAACCGGCACACCAGCCAGCGGTCCCTCGCGGCGTGTGTCGCCGGCATCGAGCGCCGCCGCCTCGGCGCGGGCCTCGTCGGCGAGGACCGTGGTGAAGGCGTTGACCTCGGGGTCATGGGCGGCGATGCGGGCCAGCGACTCCTCGACGACCTGGGTGGCGGTGACCCTCCCCGAGCGGACCCCGTCGGCGATGTCGATGGCGGTGGGCATCATTTCCATGCCGCGAGCCTATCGACGGGGCCGGGGCGTCGACCGTGGGCCCTGCGCGCCCTACGCTGACCGGTGACCCGAAGGAGGAGACCCGATGAACCAGCCCCGCCGAGCAGCCATCGCCGGAGCGCTCTGTCTCGTGGTCGCTGCCTCCGGATGTGGCCTGTTCCACGACCCTCCGGTCGACCCGCAGTCCCCGAAGGTCGCGCAGGCGCGGGAACAGGCCACGGCTGACCTCGTGCGCCGCATCGACGACCTGGGCGCGGGATGGGCGCCCGCAGGCGAGGCGTCGATCTCCCACCGCTGCGAGCAGGGCCAGCACAACTGGAAGATCGACGATCCGTGGGACAACCGGTGCAGCGTGACGGTCTCGAAGGTCTTCGGCGTCCACTCCGACTACCCGGGGGTGGTCGACTCCCTCTCCCCCAAGGTCGACGCGCAGGGATGGGCGCCCGGCGGCCAGTGGTCGCTGAGGGACATCAAGACCAACTACTACGACCGCTGGTACAACTCGCCGAAGCCACCGGGCGCCTTCCCCGAGGGCTATCCCCTCTCGGGCATGCCCGGAGCCTCCTATGAGCGAGACAACCACCGCGAGCGCATGGAGATCTCCGTGGCCGGCGACGGCGAGCCGAAGCCTCCCGAGTATGCCGTCGGGTTGCTGCGCGACCACCGGGTGGCGGTGCGCTTCTTCGTGGACGCCCGCTACTTCGAGAACTGAGGGTCAGAACAGCGCCGTCATCAGGTCGCGACGGGCCTTGAGCACCGCCGGGTCGCTGTTGCCGATGGTCTCGAACAGCTCGATGAGGTGCTTGCGGACCCTGTCGCGGTCGTCACCGGAGGTGCGGCGCACCACATCGATGAGACGGGCGAACGCGCCGGCGGAGTCGCCCTGCACGAGCTGGGCGTCCGCCGCGGCGAGCTGGGCGTCGAGGTCGTCGGGTGCGGCGTCGGCCTTCGCGACCTCGTCGCCGGTCAGGCCCATCGAGCGGGCCAGCAGCCCGGCCTGCGCGCGGCCGGCCTGGGCCTCGGAGTCGCCGGGGGTCTCGGCCAGGAGCTTGTCGAACTCCTCGACGGCCTTCGCAAAGTCGCCCGCCTCCATGGCGTCGTACGCGGCCGCGTAGCGCGGGTCGGGCGCGGCCTCGGACTCCCCCTCGTCGTCGCCCTGCGGGGCGCCGCCGGCGACAGGCTCGGCCTGGCCGATGACCCCGTTGGCGGCCGCGGTCTGGACGACCTGATCGAGCACGGCGGAGATCTGGTCCTTCGAGTAGGCGCCCTCGAACAGCGGGAGCGGCTGGCCGCCGATGAACGCCACGGCGGTCGGCACGGCCTGAATGCGCAGCGCCTGCGCGATCTCGAGGTGCTGGTCGCAGTCGACGCGTGCCAAGAGGTACTTGCCGCCGGCCGCGTTGGCCAGGTCGGCGAGGTCCTTCGACAGCTGGGCCGCGCCCTCGGCACGCGCGGACGTGAACTCGACCACGACGGGGTGCTGCAGCGACTTGCGGAGCAGGCCCTCGAACTCCTTGACGTCGGCCACCTCGACGACATAGCGGGCACCACCCGCGGGCGCACCCCCACCCCCGGCGGGTGCGGAGCTCTTGAGGGCGGACAGGTCCATGGCACGGCCGAAGTTCGCAGACGTCATGGGCGCCATTGTTCCAGCATCCGCGGCCTGCACCGCAACGGCACCGGCACAATGACCGCCATGGAGATCCTTCGCTCGGTCATGCTGTTCCTCCTCGCCGCCGTCTGCGAGATCGGCGGTGCGTGGCTCGTCTGGCAGGGCGTGCGTGAGCACCGCGGCTGGCTCTGGATGGGAGCGGGCGTGGTCGCGCTGGGCGCGTACGGGTTCGTCGCCACGCTGCAGCCCGACGCGAGCTTCGGTCGCATCCTGGCCGCGTACGGGGGTGTCTTCATCGCCGGTTCCCTGCTGTGGGGCATGGCCCTGGACGGGTTCCGGCCCGACCGGTACGACGTGGTGGGGGCCCTCATCGCGCTCGTCGGCGTGGCGGTGATCATGTACGCACCCCGCCCGGCCTGATCCGGGCCCGCCGCAATACGATCGGGACATGGCACACGAGCGCGCAGGGCAGCCGGCCCGTACGGAAGATCTCATCGACGTCGACGCCGTCATCGGCGCCTACTACGACCTCACCCCCGACCCCGATGACATCGACCAGCAGGTCGTGTTTGGCACATCGGGCCACCGCGGGTCGAGCCTCGACACGAAGTTCAACGAGCTCCACATCGCGGCGACCACACAGGCCATCGTGGAATACCGCGCCCAGCAGGGCACCACCGGCCCGCTGTTCCTCGGCAAGGACACCCACGCCCTGTCCCTGCCCGCCTGGAAGACCGCCATCGAGGTGCTCCACGCCAACGGCGTCGACATCCGCTGCGAACGCGAGGACGAATACACACCGACGCCCGCGGTGAGCCGCGCCATCATCGTCCACAACGCCACGAAGGCCCAGGCCGATGCGGACGGCATCGTCGTGACGCCGTCGCACAACCCGCCCCGCGACGGCGGCTTCAAGTACAACCCGCCGAACGGCGGCCCCGCCGACACCGATGCCACGAAGTGGATCGCCGCCCGCGCCAACGAGCTCATGCGCGATCGCTCCGCGATCCGGCGTACGCCGTTCGAGAAGGCGTTCGCCGATGCGCAGGTGTTCGACTACATGTCGGCCTACTGCGACGACCTGAAGAACGCACTGAACCTGGACGCGGTCCGCGAGGCCGGCGTACGCATCGGCGCCGACCCGATGGGCGGCGCGTCGGTGGCCTACTGGGGCCACATCGCCGAGCGCCTCGGTCTCGACCTGACCGTGGTGAACCCAGAGGTCGACCCGACGTGGCGCTTCATGACCCTCGACACCGACGGCAAGATCCGCATGGACTGCTCCTCGCCGAACGCGATGGCCTCGCTGATCGCCAACCGGAAGAAATTCCAGATCGCCACCGGCAACGACGCCGACTCCGACCGTCACGGCATCGTCACCCCCGACTTCGGCCTCATGAACCCAAACGCCTATCTGGCCACCGCCATCGAATACCTGTTCGCCCACCGCGAGGGCTGGTCGGCCGACGCCGGCGTCGGCAAGACCCTGGTCTCCTCGAGCCTCATCGACAAGGTCGCCGGCGAGCTCGGCCGTCGCCTCGTCGAGGTGCCCGTCGGCTTCAAGTGGTTCGTGCCCGGCCTGATCTCGGGCGACCTCGGCTTCGGCGGCGAGGAATCCGCGGGCGCGTCGTTCCTCGCCCTCGACGGCTCGACGTGGACCACCGACAAGGACGGAATCCTGCTGGCGCTGCTGGCCTCGGAGATCCAGGCCGTCACCGGCGAGTCCCCCTCGCAGCGGTACGCCAAGATCGAGGAGCGCCACGGGAAGTCGTACTACGCGCGCATCGACAACGAGGCGAACCGCGAGCAGAAGGCGGCCCTGTCCGCGCTCAGCGCGTCCGACGTGAGGGCCACCGAGCTGGCGGGCGAGAAGATCACCGCTGTCCTCACCGAGGCGCCCGGCAACGGGGCCGCCATCGGCGGGCTGAAGGTCGCCACCGAGAGCGCCTGGTTCGCCGCCCGCCCGTCCGGCACGGAGGACAAGTACAAGATCTACGCCGAGTCGCTCACCGGCGCCGACCATCTCGCGAAGGTCCAGGAGGAGGCCAAGGACCTGGTCTCCTCGGTCCTGGGCTGAGGCCCGGCGGCGACCAGGTACGCCCACCCGACCACCACGGCTCCCCCGGCGCACGCCGCGCCGGGGGAGCCGTCGTCATATGTCGATAAAGTAGCGGTCATGACAACTGAAGGCACCGCAGAGAAGAAGTCCGACGCACCCGCCCCGGACGACCCGCGCAAGCCCTCCTCCCCCGACGACCTCCACCCGACCAGTTGGAGGTTCACGGGCAAGAAGGCCCTCAACGAGTTCACCAAGGACCAGTGCACCGACCTCGCCGCCGGGCTGACCTACTACTCGGTGCTCGCGCTGTTCCCCGGGCTCGTGGCCGTCGTGTCTCTGCTGGGCGTCGTCGGCCAGGCCGACCAGACGACCACGGCGATGCTCGACCTGATCCGGGGCATCGCCCCCGGCGAGGCCGCCGACCAGTTGCGCGCGCCCATCGAGCAGATGGCGCAGTCGAAGGGCTCGGGACTGGGCCTGGTGATCGGCGTCCTCGGCGCCGTATGGTCGGCGTCGGGATACGTCGGCGCCTTTGGCCGCGCCATGAACCGCATCTACGAGATCGACGAGGGACGCCCGGTCTGGAAGCTCAAGCCGGTCCAGCTGCTCATCACCCTGGCCTGCGTGCTGCTCGTCGCGCTCGTGCTCGTCGGGCTGGTCGTCAGCGGCCCGATCGCCGACCAGGTCGGCCGCATGCTGGGGCTGGGCTCGTTCGGCCTGACCGTCTTCAACGTCGTCAAGTGGCCGCTCATCCTCGCGATCGTCGTCGCCCTCGTCGCGCTGCTCTACTACTGGACCCCCAACGTGAGGCAGCCGCGGTTCCGCTGGGTCAGCGTCGGCTCGCTGCTGGCCATCGGCATCTGGGTCGTGCTGTCGGTCGCCTTCGGCTTCTATGTCGCGAACTTCGGCAACTACAACAAGACCTACGGCGCGCTGGGTGGCGTGATCATCTTCCTGCTGTGGATCTGGATCACCAACAACGCGCTCCTGTTCGGCGCCGAGGTCGACTCGGAGATGGAGCGCAGCCGCGAGCTCCAGGCCGGCATCGAGGCGGAACGCTCGCTGCAGCTCCCGCCCCGGGACACGAGGGCCAGCGACAAGGCCGCCGACAAGCGGGAGAAGCTCGTGGCGCAGGGACGCGAGATCCGCGAGGAGGCCGAGGCCCGCGGCGAGGACGACTTCGACCGCCCGGCCGACGCGACCAGGGACGACGGCGAGTGACCGCCGTCCACTTCGGTGGACACCGCATGGACGCGCTCGATGGCGTCGTCCGCTGCTGACGGCCCACGGCGAGGCACCCGCGCCGTTCCACGGCGTGGAGCTCGGAGACTTCCGCCACCAAGACCGATAATGGCGGTATGTCGCCCCGCACCGGCTCGTCCCTCACCCGTCAGGACGCACCCGATCCCGACGACCCGGCCAAACCGTCACGGCCCGGACAGCTGAGCCGTCGCGACGTGGTGTACGCCGTCCGGCGTGCTGCCAACGAGTTCCTCGACGACCAGTGCCTCGACCTCGCGGCTGGCCTGACCTACTACGGCGTGCTCGCGATCTTCCCGGGTCTGTTGGCGATCGTGTCGCTCCTGGGCCTCGTCGGTGAGGCGGAGTCGCTGAGCACCGTGCTGGTCGAGATCTTCTCCGGCATCATCCCCGGCGCCACGATCGGCATGCTGCGCGACCTGCTCGTGCAGTTGCAGCAGTCGAGCGGGTCGACGTGGACGCTGGTCCTCGGCCTGTTCGGGGCGGCGTGGTCGAGCTCGGCGTACATCGGCGCGACCGGTCGCGCACTGAACCGCATCTACGACATCGACGAGGGCCGCCGCTGGTGGATCCTGCGGCCCCAGCAGCTCGCGATCGGCCTGCTCGTCATCCTGCTCATGGCGCTCGCCCTGCTGGGGCTCGTGCTGGGCGGCCCCCTGGCCCGGTCGGTGATGTTCTACCTCGGCTTCGGCCACCAGGCGGCGCTGGTCATCGAGGTCGTCCGCTGGCCGCTGCTGCTGGTCATCATGGTGCTTCTGGTGGCCGCCATCTACTACGGAACCCCGAACGTGCGCCAACCGCACCTGCGCTGGGTCTCCCCCGGTGCCGTGCTGGCCATCGTCGCCTGGGTGATCATGTCCGCGGCCTTCATGGTCTACGTCGCCAACTTCGGCAACTTCAACAAGACCTACGGCACGCTGGGCGGGGTCATCGTCTTCCTGCTGTGGCTGTGGCTGGCGAACGTCGCACTCCTGGCAGGTGCCGAGCTCGACGCGGGGTTGGAACGCGTACGCCAGCTCGAGGGTGGCATCGTCGCCGAGGACGAGCTGCAGCTCCCACCGCACGACGTGCGCGCGAGCGAGGACGCCCTGGCGACCCAGGAAGAGCTCGTCGAGGAGGGCGAGCGGCTGCGGCGTCAGTCGTCGGGCTCCGAGGACGACTGACGGCTCGATGGCCACTGCGGCTGCGGCAACCTCATCGAGGGGCTGCCAAGGCCGGGGATGCGGGACGGGTCGGGGTGGCCGGGCAGCACGTGCGTCGGCTCCTTGATGACCTGCAGGACCGACGCGAGGCCGGCACGCGTCGCCGCGATGGCGAGCTGGTCGCCCGCGTGCAGCGGCCGGTCGCCCGGTGTCCAGGTCCACTCGCCGTCGGCGTACCGCACGGCGAGCACGCGCACCTCACCGGGCTGGACGAGCGACTGCCAGGCGAGCCCACCGGCGGCGGCCGACCCCTCCTTCACCTGCAGGTCGGTGAGGATGACGACGCGGCGGCCGACCGACAGGACGACCTCCTTGCGCCGGCCGAGCGCTGCGGCGGCGAATGCGGGAGCGGCGACCATCGACACCGAGCGTGTGGGGCCGAGCTCGAGACGGCGCTCGACGCGGCCTGCGAGGTCGTGGTCGAACAGGCGGGTGACGACGCGCACCTCGGGTTGGGTCTGCTTGGCGACGAGCCCGATCTCGAGGTTCGCGGCGTCGTTGTCGGTGATGGCCAGCACGGCGTCCGCGCGCGACAGCCCGGCCTGCTCCAGAGCGTCGGGGTCGGTGGCCTCGGCGATGATGACGGGGATCTTCAGCCGTCGGGCGCGCAGCACGCCGGGGGCGTCCTGGTCGCGTTCGATGGCGACGACGGGGACGCCGAGCGAGTGCAGGTGGGTGACCACGGACGTGCCGATGCGGCCGAGCCCGCAGACGACGGTGTGGTGGCTGGGACGGCCGCGTACGCCGCCGGTGAGCTCGCCGATGCGCGACTTGATGAGGGCGTCGACGATGACGGCGGTGATGCCGGACGACAGCACGAGACCCGAGAGCTGGATGACGATGCCGCCGAACTTTGCCATGAGCGGCAGGTCGGTGTCGCCGAGGTCGGTGAGCGTGGCGGCGGTGAGGGCGAGGTAGATCGACATCCACCAGTCCTGCCGACCGACCTCGTGGAAGTAGACGACAGACGCGACCATCAGCACGACGAGCCCGGCCAGCACCCAGCGCAGGCGGCGGTCGAAGACCGAGACGATGGCCCCCCAGACGCCGGAGCGGCGTACGCCCCGCTTGGCGCCGCCCACGGCACCGGTACCGAGGACGATGTCGCCACGGCCGGGCAGGAGCGCCTCCGCGCCGTGGGTGCGCGAGTCGCCGAGGACCGCGAGGGTGGGCCCGGAGACGCGCTCGACGGGTCCTGCGGTCACGACGCGTCCGCCGAGCTCGAAGGTGTGGACGTCACCCTCCGAGGCGGCGGCGGCGACGAAGCTCGGTGCGGCGAGCTGGGCCGAGGACAGCACGACGCACTCGCCGATCAGGGCGGTGAGCTTCTCGGAGAAGCTGGGGTTGGACAGCTCGAGCACCTGCCGCACGTGGGGGTTGACCTCCTCCACCGCGAGGGCGATCCGCGTGGTGACGACGTCGTCGAATCCGACCACGACGACGGCCTTGGCACGGTGGACGCGTGCCCAGCGCAGCTCGGCGTCGCGGACGTGGGAGCAGGGACGGACGTAGGCACCCAGCTGTTCGAGGTCCTCCGTCACGCCCGAGTCGGCGCCGACGGTGAGCGAGACGACCTCCTCGCCGGACTCCTCGAGCTCCTCGACGAGCCGGACCGCGGTCGACGTCGAGCCGATGACGACGATGTGCTCGCGGATCTTCGGCAGCTCGGGCACGGACATGGATGTCACCCTAGGGCCGGACCAGCGCACTAGAAGCGTGCCGGCTCCGTGTACTCACCCCACTCGGCGCGCAGGGCGTTGCAGATCTCACCGAGCGTGGCCTCGGCGCGGACGGCGTCGAGCATGGGCTCGATCATGTTGGCGTCGGTGCGTGAGACGTCGACCATGCGCTGGAGGGCCTCGCGTACGAGTGCGTCGTGGCGGGTGCCGCGGCGGTCGGTGAGGACGCGGACCTGCTCGCGCTCGACCTCGTGGCTGACGCGGAGAATCTCGAGCTCGCCGGTGATGGTGTCGGTGAGGGTGTTCACGCCGACGATGCGCTTCTCGCCCTTCTCGACCATGGTCTGGTGGATGAAGGCGCTGTCGGCGATCTCGGCGGAGAACCAGCCCTCCTCGATGCCGCGGAGCAGGCCGGAGGTCATGGGGCCGATCTCATGGTTGCCGTCGGGGCGGGCCTTCTCGCCCATGTCACGGATCTGGGCGAAGATCTTCTCGGCCTCGGCCTCGATACGGTCGGTGAGCGCCTCGACGTACCAGGAGCCACCGAGCGGGTCGGCCACGTTGGTGACGCCGGTCTCCTCCATGATGACCTGCTGCGTGCGCAGGGCGATCTCGGCGCTCTCCTCGGTGGGCAGGGCGAGGGTCTCGTCGAGGGCGTTGGTGTGGAGTGAGTTGGTGCCGCCGAGGACGGCGGACAGCGCCTCCAGGGCGGTGCGTACGACGTTGTTGTAGGGCTGCTGGGCGGTCAGCGAGACGCCGGCGGTCTGGGTGTGGAAGCGCAGCCACTGAGCCTTTGGCGAGGTGGCGCCGTAGGTGTCGCGCATCCAGCGAGCCCAGATGCGGCGGGCGGCGCGGAACTTGGCGATCTCCTCGAAGAAGTCGATGTGGGCGTCGAAGAAGAACGACAGGCCGGGGGCGAAGGCGTTGACGTCGAGGCCGCGGGACAGGCCGAGCTCCACGTAGCCGAAGCCGTCAGCGAGGGTGAAGGCGAGCTCCTGGGCAGCCGTGGCGCCGGCCTCACGGATGTGGTAGCCGGACACCGACAGGGGCTTGTACGCCGGGATGTTTGCCGACGTGTATTCCATGAGGTCGCCGATGAGGCGCAGGTGCGGCTCGGGCGCGAACAGCCACTCCTTCTGGGCGATGTACTCCTTGAAGATGTCGGTCTGGAGCGTGCCGTTGAGCTTCGTGATGTCGGCGCCCTGGCGCTCGGCGGCGACGAGGTACATGCAGAACACCGGCACGGCGGGGCCAGAGATCGTCATCGATGTGGTGGTCTTCTCGAGGTCGATGCCGTCGAAGAGGACCTCCATGTCGGCGGCGGAGTCGATCGCGACGCCGCAGTGGCCGACCTCGCCGAGCGATCGCTCGTCGTCGGAGTCGCGGCCCATCAGGGTCGGCATGTCGAACGCGACCGACAGGCCGCCGCCGCCGGAGCGCAGGATCATCTTGTAGCGCTGGTTGGTCTGCTCGGCGTTGCCGAAGCCGGCGAACTGGCGGATCGTCCACTGGCGGCCTCGGTAGCCGGTCGGGTAGAGACCGCGGGTGTAAGGGAACTCGCCGGGCCAGCCGATGCGTTCCATGCGGTCGTCGGCGGCCTCGTCGGCGGGCCCGTAGACGGGGTCGAGCTCCATTCCTGACAGGGTCGTGAAGTCGGCGTCGCGTACCTGGCCCTTGTCGACTGCGGCCTGCCAGGCGTGCATCCATCGCTCGCGTCCGGTCTGGGTCATGTCTTCCCCTTCGAAGTCGTGGCCGTCCCCGCTGACAACCGTCACCCGAGATAGTAGGTGGCCCTACTATTCCCTGTCCACGATTCTGGGCAACGGACGGACGGCTCCCCGCGTCCGGGGCAGACGCCGGTCTTGGCCATCCGTCCTTGGTGGACGTCGGCGCCGCGGGGCCTTCGTCGTCGACCTGGTCGTCGGCTTCGTGGTCGTCTCGGTGGACGTACACCGCGCGTTGGGGTTCTCCCCGGGGTAGGACTTGCCCTCGAACTCCCTGTCGCTCGCCAGCTGGGCGTACCCCTTGCCGCTTCCACTCTGCTGGCTCCTCCTCCCCTGCCCGGCGGGTCGTAGAGGTAGCCGACGCCGCGCGATGGGATGATCCGAGGAGGTATCGACGAGGAGGACTTCTGTGAGCGAGCAGCCCCGCACCGTGGCCATCATCCCCGCCAGGGGCGGGTCCCAGGGAGTGCCGGGGAAGAACCTCCGCCTCATCGGCGGCATCCCGCTGGTGGCAAGGGCCGTACGCGCCTGCCGCGCCGCGCGTGGGATCGACGACATCTTCGTCTCCACCGACGACGAGGCAATCGCCGACGCGGCACGTTCCGCCGGTGCGGAGATCATCTGGCGGCCCGCCGACCTCGCCGGCCACACGGCCTCGTCGGAGTCGGCGCTGATCCACGGGCTCGCCGAGATCGCCGATCGCGGGATCGACGCCCGCGTGCTCGTCTTCGTCCAGTGCACCAGCCCGTTCATCCGCGCCCAGGACATCGACGCAGCGATCGCGATGGTGCAGCGTGACGAGGCCGACTCGGTGTTCTCCGGCATCGAGACCTACGAGTTCCTCTGGCGGGACAGCGATCCGTCCGATGCGCCGGGATCCGGCACGGTGGTGGGCCAGAACCACGACGCCGCGTACCGTCCGCGCCGCCAGGACCGCCGTCCCGACTTCCGCGAGACCGGCGCGTTCTACGTGATGAAGGTCGACGGCTTCCTGTCCGCGAAGCACCGGTTCTTCGGCCGCACCGGCGTGGTCCGGGTCTCCGAACTGGCGTCGCTGGAGATCGACACCGCCGAGGAGCTCGCGCTCGCCGACGCGTTCGCCGGCGTCCTCGACCGTGCGCCCGCCGACGAGGACCGCGGGCCCATCGACGTCGACGCGGTCATCACCGACTTCGACGGCGTCCACACGCCCGACACCGCGTACGTCGACCAGGACGGGCGCGAGCTGGTCCAGGTCTCGAGGTCCGACGGCATGGGCGTCTCGTTCCTGAAGAAGGCCGGGGTCCCGTTCCTCATTCTCTCGCGGGAGCGCAACCAGGTCGTGTCCGCGCGGGCGGCGAAGATGGGGGTCGACGTCCTCCAGGCCGTCGACGACAAGAAGACGGCCCTGCTGGAGTGGCTGGAGCGGGCGGGGATCGATCCCGCACGCGCCGCCTACGTGGGCAACGACGTCAACGACCTGGGCCCGATGTCGGTCGTCGGCTGGCCGGTGGCCGTGCCCGACTCCCACCCGGCGGTCCTGGGCGCGGCCCGGGTGGTACTGGCCCATCCCGGTGGCCACGGGGCCGTGCGCGAGCTGTGCGAGCGCGTGCTGGCCG
Organism: Mariniluteicoccus endophyticus; assembly: GCF_054780035.1. NCBI lineage: Bacteria > Bacillati > Actinomycetota > Actinomycetes > Propionibacteriales > Propionibacteriaceae > Mariniluteicoccus > Mariniluteicoccus endophyticus. The sequence continues at coordinate 359,787 of NZ_BAAGXC010000016.1, forward strand.
CGCGTCCCGAGAACGCGCACATCGTCGACGAGGTGGCCGGCAGGATCAGCGGCGCGGCACCGCGGGGCTGACCATCCGCAGGTGACGGCGTACGCGCTCCCGCGGCGACCCCAGCGGCCGGAACCGCACGGGAGCCAGGTCGTCGCGGCGCGACACCAGGCCCTCCAGCGAGCCGACCAGCTCGTCGTCTGCTGCGTCGTGGAAGTAGTTGTCCCGCAGCCAGCCCGGGTCAGGAGCGAAGAATCGTCCTGCGGCGAGGTCGTCGAGGTCACCGATCAGCCCCGATCCGTCGAAGACCAGGTTGATCATCTCTGCGCTCACGCCGAAGTCGCCCAGCACCAGTGAAGGCACCCCCGCCGCGACGGCCTCGAGGACGGCGGTCGACGACACCGTCACGAACCCGGCGGCCCGCGCCAGGGCGTCCTGCATCGACCCCGCCCGGAACACGACCTCACGGGGGTGGTCCATGGCGGCCCACAGGTCTGGGTAGGGGTGTTCCTCGTTGTGCGTCTGCCGCTCCCCCGCCAGCGCACGGACCTTCACCACAGGCTGGAGCGACGCCGGGACCCCCGCCAGCGCACCCAGGATCCTGCAGCGGTCGTCCGGCCGCGGCGGGACGAGCGCCTGAGCGGCGAACACGACGTCACTCACCTCGCCCCGGGCCGTCCGGGACGCGGACACAAGGAACGGCAGACGCTGCAGCACCGGGCGGGGGCCCACACCGAGCCGGGCGACGACCTCCGCGTACGCGGAGACCTCCCGATGGGACCCGAGCACCATGAGGTCGAAGTCCCGGCGGTGTCGGATCGCGAGATCGTTGGCCGGGTAGGAGACCCCGGGCAGGCCTGTCAGCAGCACCGGGCGTGCGCGGCCACCACGCGGTCGCAGCACGCGTACCACGTCGAGCCAGTCCATGACCGCCTCGATGCCGGGACCGGTGCAGGCCACGAGGATCACGTCCGGTTCACCGTCCAGGGCGGCACGGGCCGCCGAGGCCACGCTGCGGCGCTCCAGCGGCCAGGAGGTCTGCACGTGACGCACCTGCTCGAGCGAGGGCGCGATGACGTTGGCGACCACGACGTGGCGTACGCGCCAGTGCTCGGGGACGTCCTCCAGGAGGCTGACGACCCACTTCAGGTAGGAGTCGGAGTCGCTGAGCGTGAGGATCCTCATTGGTCAGTCGAAGTCTCCGGCATCGCGACGGATGGGTGCCAGGGCTCGGGTCAACCTGTGGCACTCCTCGACGCTGAGCGAGCCCATGCCGAACCGGGTGGCGGCCAGGGCCTCTGTCGCCTCGCCCAGCACCCGTCGGCCCTCGTCGGTGAGGGAGGCCAGCACCGCACGGCCGTCGTCCGGGTCGCGCCGGCGCTCGATCAGCCCGGCCGCGGCCAGCCGCTGCACCAGCGGCGTCACCGAGGTCGCGTGCACCTGCAGGCGCTCACCGATGCGGCCGAGCGAGACCGCCCCGCGCCGGGAGAACGACAGCAGGACGAGGACCTCGTACCGCGCGAACGTCAGTCCGAACGGTCGCAGCAGGTCGTCGAGCTGGGCCGACAGGAGCTGGTGGACCCGCATCAGCGACGCGACCGCCTGCATGCGCTCGGTCTCGGGGTAGCGCTCGGCCCACTGCTTGCTGGCCTGCTCGATCGGGTCGAACGGAGCCGGGGTACGCCCCGCCATCACCACTCCCCCGCGAAGGACTTGCGTGCACCCGAGCGCTGGATGACGCGCTGGATGGTCAGGTCACGCTCCTCGGGACGGGGCACGTAGCGGATGTCGCGAAGGCCTTGGTCCTGGGCCGCGGACTCGAACACGAAGTGGCCGTAGCCGAGGATCCGGCCGACGAACGGCTTGTTGACGGCGATGTCGAGGATGCGCGTGAGCGGCATGGTCGCCATGTGCTGGCTGAAGACGCCGTGGACGCGGAACACGCGCATGTTGGTGACGACGAACCGGTCCATGTGCTCGCTGTGGATGCGCCACAGGCACCACCCGAACAGGGCCAGGCCCAGCGCGCCGGGAACGAACCAGGCGCGGCCGGCGTACGGCATGCACACGAACAGCAGCATCGCGCCGAACAGCCCCAGGACGGGCGTGACCAGCGTGACCCAGTGGCGGCGCACCTCGTCGATGACGTGCTCCCCCTGGTCGGTGATCAGGAGCTCGTCGACGCGGGGGTCGACGAAGCGCGCGAAGAGGCTGGCCACGGCGATCCAATCACCTGGCCAGCGTCTCGAAGAAGCGGAACAGCGCTCCGAATGCCTCGAAGAAGCCCTTGACGGCGTTGGCGGCGTCCTCAGGCCTGGTCACGAGGTAGAACAGGCAGAAGCCCACCACGAGAAACCAGAAGATCTTCTTGATCCAGTCCTTCATTCGGGTCGACCCTTCATGAGTGCTGCGGGAGCGGGAAGTGCACAGCGCTTGCGAGCTTTGTCTACCCCACCGGGCCGCGCCAGTACGCCGCGGCGCGCCGCGGCCGACCAAGTTGTGACGTCGTCAGAGTCCGGTGTCGACGAGCAGTCGCTCGGCCGCGGTGAACGGGTCGAGCCGTCCGTCCCGGACACCTGCCGCGAGCTCGTCGAGGCCCTTGCGGCCCTCGGTGAGGAACTGGCGGCGCACCTGGGCGAGGGCGAGCGCCTCGACCTCGGCGGACGCCCGGTGGAGGCGCCGCTCGTCCCAGGCCCCCGACTCGCGGCCGTGGTCGCGGTGGCGCTCGATCTCGGCGACGAGATCGTCGACGCCCTCCTCCTGGGAGGCGACGGTGCGCACGATCGGCGGCTTCCAGTCGTCGGGCTCGTGGTGGTCGAGCGCGACCATGTTGCGCAGGTCGCGGATGAGCGACTGGGCACCATCGCGGTCGGCCTTGTTGACGACGAAGATGTCGCCGATCTCGAGGATGCCGGCCTTTGCGGCCTGGATGCCGTCGCCCATGCCGGGCGCCAGGAGCACCAGCGTGGTGTCGGCGGTCGAGGCGATCTCGACCTCCGACTGGCCGACACCGACGGTCTCGACGAGCACGACGTCGAAGCCGGCGGCGTCGAACACGCGCAACGCCTGCGGCGCCGCGGTGGACAGGCCGCCGAGGTGGCCGCGCGAGGCCATCGACCGGATGTAGACGCCGTCGTCGGTGGAGTGCTTCTGCATGCGTACGCGGTCGCCGAGGACCGCGCCGCCTGAGAACGGCGAGCTCGGGTCGACGGCGAGGACGCCGACGCGCAGCCCGCGGGACCGGAAGCCGGACACCAGGGCCGTCGTCGACGTGGACTTGCCGACGCCGGGGGAACCGGTGAGCCCGACGACGTGCGCGTGCCCCGTGTGGGGCGCGAGCAGCGTCATCAGCTCACGCAGGTCGGGCGAGTTGTTCTCGACCTTCGAGATCAGGCGGGCGATCGCGCGCGGCTTTCCGGCGCGCGCCCCCTCGAGCAGTTCCTCCAGCGTCGGCACAGTCACTGTCAGCGGGCCACCTTCACGATGAGCGCGTCCCCCTGGCCGCCGCCGCCGCACAGCGCGGCGACACCGGTGCCGCCACCGCGACGCTTGAGCTCGTGGGCGAGGTGGAGCACGATGCGGGCACCGGATGCGCCGATCGGGTGGCCCAGGGCCACGGCGCCGCCGTTGACGTTGACCTTGGCGTCGATGTCCTCCTCGGAGAGGCCGAGGTTGCGCGCGGAGGCGACACCGACGGCCGCGAAGGCCTCGTTGATCTCGTAGAGGTCGATGTCGGCGACGTCGATGCCCTCGATCTCGCAGGCCTTGCGGATCGCGTTGGCGGGCTGGAGCTGCAGCGAGGAGTCGGGGCCGGCGACCATGCCGCAGGCACCGATCTCGGCCAGGACCTCGCAGCCGAGGCGCTCGGCGGCCTCGCGGCTCATGACGACGACCGCGGCGGCGCCGTCGGAGATCTGAGAGGCCGAGCCGGCGGTGATGGTGCCCTCCTTGCTGAAGGCCGGGCGGAGCTTGCCGAGCGACTCGGCGGTCGTGTCGGGGCGTACACCCTCGTCGGCGGAGACGACCAGGTCGTCGCCCCTGCGCTGCGGGATGCGGACCTCGACGATCTCCTCGGCGAGCACGTCCTTCGCAGCGGCGGCGCGCTGGTGGGAGCGTGCGGAGAAGGCGTCCTGGTCGGCGCGGGAAACCTCGGTGTCGCCGGTGTTGTGGGCCTCGGTGAGGGCACCCATCGGCTGGTCGCTGAGCGAGTCCCACAGGCCGTCGAAATCCATATGGTCCTTCATCGTGACGTCGCCGTATTTGTATCCCGAGCGCGACTTGTTCAGCAGGTGGGGCGCGTTGGTCATCGACTCCTGGCCGCCAGCGACGACGACGTCGCAGACGCCGGCGCGGATCAGCTGGTCGGCGAGCGCGATGGCGTTGAGACCCGAGAGGCAGACCTTGTTGATGGTCAGGGCGGGGACGTCCATGCCGATGCCGGCCTTGACGGCGGCCTGGCGGGCGGGGATCTGGCCCGCGCCGGCCTGCAGCACCTGACCCATGATCACGTAGTCGATCTGGTCGGCCGACACGCCGGAACGCTCGAGGGCGCCCTTGATCGCGATGCCGCCGAGATCGGCGCCCGTGAGGTCCTTGAGGCCGCCGAGGAGACGACCGATCGGCGTACGCGCGCCTCCGACGATGACCGAGCCGGTCTGCGACATGGGTGTGCCCCTTCCTGTTCAACAACGATGTTCGTCCGACGGGTATCCGAGGACACCCTAGTATCCGGGCTGCCGCCTCAGGAGGCGTACCCCCGATCGGCGGACGGTTCGGCCCTGCGCGAGGATGGAGCCATGGATAACAACAGCCTCTTCACCTGCATCGACCACGTCGGGTACGCCGTCCCGGACCTCGACGACGCCATCAAGTTCCACACAGAGGTGCTCGGCTGGCGTGTGCTGCACCGCGAGACCAACGAGGAGCAGGGTGTCGAGGAGGCCATGCTCGGCACCGGCGAGCAGGGTCCCGAGAACGCCCAGATCCAGCTGCTTGCACCTCTGAATGACTCGTCGACCATCGCGAAGTGGCTGGCGAAGAACGGCCAGGGTGTCCAGCAGGTCTGCTACCGCGTCGACGACATCGACTCGGTGTGCGCCACGCTGCGCGAGCGCGGCCTGCGCCTGCTGTACGACGAGCCCAAGACCGGCACCGGCGGCGCCCGCATCAACTTCATCCACCCCAAGGACGCCCGCGGCATCCTGGTGGAGATCACCCAGCCCGCCGACTCCCACTGACCTCGCGTCTCGGCCGGGTTCGTGGAAACGGCCGCGAGACCCGTGGAATGGACGACCCGTGCAGGTACTGTTCACCTCGGTGACGGTCACGCACGGGCCGTCTGTGCGTATCAAGGAGGAGCCGTGTCCCAGGAGTCCGGGCTGAGCCTGTTCGATGAGACCGCGAGCGCCGCCGGCAACTTCCCGGGCGCGATCCGCGGTTATGACCGCCACGCGGTCGACGAGTACGTGCTGGGGCTCGAGTCGAGGGTCGCCCAGCTGCGCGAGGACAACCAGCGGCTCCAGGCTCAGGTCGAAGAGCTGAAGAACCGCCCCGAGCGCCAGCCTGAGGACAACGACTTCACCCACCTCGGCGGCCACGCCACCGAGATCCTGCGCATCGCTCAGGTCCAGTCGCGCGAGCTCACCGAGCGGGCCAAGGCTGAGGCCGAACGCATCAAGGAGGAGGCCCGCCGCGCCGGTGACGCGTCCCGCCAGCAGGCCGAGCGCGAGTCCGAGGACATCCGCATGGCGTCCGTGGGCGAGCTCCGCGAGATGCGTTCGACCATCGAGCGCCAGGGCGCCGAACAGGTCGAGCTGGCCCGCACCGAGGGACGCAAGCTGGTCGAGGGTGCCCGTCAGCACGCGGAACAGCTCCAGCTGGAGGCCCAGCGCAAGGCTGCAGCCATGCTCGAGGCGGCTCGCCTCGAGGCGGCGTCCGTACGCCAGGCCGCGGAGCGCGAGGCCGCCCAACTCCGCGCGACCTCGGCGACCGAGCGCGAACAGCTCCTCGCCAAGCTCGCGACCGAGCACGACGAGGCGACCGCACGCATGAACAAGATGCTGGCCGACGCCACGCGCAACCACGAGGAGACGCAGAAGCTCGTCTCCACCGAGGTCGAGAGCGCCACCCGCCTGCGCAATGACACCCATGCCGAGGCCGAACGCACCAAGATCAAGGCCGCCCGCGAGGCCGAAATGATGCTCGCCCACGCCACGAAGCAGGCCGGTGACATCGTGCGCAAGGCAGAGGACCGGGCCGCCTGGCGCGCTGAGGAGATGAAGCGCGAGAACGAAATGCTCCTGCAGCGCAAGCAGGCGATCATGGCCCAGCTCGCGTCCCTGTCCGCTATGGCGACCCAGACGGCCGCCGACTTCCCCGACGTGGCGCCGCTCGCCCAGCCCGGTGAACCCCAGGGCGCCCCCGCAGCACAAGAGGCCCCGCGTCCGCCCGCCCAGCCTTCGCCGCAGACCCAGTCGCCGCAGGCCCAGCCCTCCCCGGCGGCCCCGGAGCCGCAGAAGGCCCAGCCCGGTCAACAGGACCAGCCCAGCAAGAAGGCCCAGCCCAGCCAGCAGGCCCAGTCCAACCAGAAGAACCGCCCCAACCAGAAGAACCGGGGCGACCAGCCCGAGCCGACGAACCAGCCGAAGCCCGGTGCGTCTGCGGCCCGGCCCGAGCAGCGTCGGGCTCAGCAGGCGCCGCAGCAGCGACCGGGCCAGTCCGGCGACTCCGCGCGAAGGCCACCTGAGGGCGGGCTAGAGACTCGATGACCCAGGAAGACCCGACCGAGCCCCTGCCGGTCCAGTCCCCCAGCGGTCCCGAGGCGAGCACGCCGGAGAGAACCACACAGGAGAAGCCTTCACGCCTGGACCGCCCCAAGCGCTTCGCGCGCGCCCTGAAGCGGCGGGCGATCCGCGCCATCGAGGCCCCGCCCGAGCCCGAGGAGGTGACGACCCCGCCGCCCCCTCCTCCGGTCCCCGACGACGACGGCAACGTCCTGACGCGGATGAACCCGTTCGCGATCGGGTTCTTCGGCACCCTCGGCGCGATGGTGGCGTTCTGGCTCACCCAGATGCTCGGCACGCTCCAGCCGATCCTGCTCATCGTCGTCGTGGCCCTTTTCTTCGCGCTCGGCCTCAACCCACTCGTCGACTGGCTCACCCGCCACGGCCTGCGACGTGGGCTGGGGGTGGGCCTCGTCGCGCTGGCCCTGCTCGCCATCATCGGCGGTGCCGGCTGGGCACTCGTGCCGATCTTCAGCGAGCAGATCACCACGCTGGTCAAGCATGCCCCCGAATACCTCACCAACCTCCGCAGCAACCGCCAGATCGCCGAGCTCGACACCCGCTTCCGGATCATCGAGAAGATCACGACCTACATCAACGGCGGCAGCATGTTCGACCAGGTGTTCGGTGGTCTCGTGGGCGCCGGCAGGCTCCTGGCCAACATCGTCTTCTCACTGGTCGTGACGCTGGTCCTCACGCTCTACTTCCTCGCGTCGCTCCCGGCCATCAAGGACACGATCTACCGATTGGCCCCGGCCTCGCGCCGCCCGCGGGTGCGCTACCTGGCCGACGAGGTCTTCCGCCGCATCGGCGGCTACCTGAGCGGCATGTTCATCGTCGTCACCTGCGCCGGCACGGCCTACTACATCTTCCTGATGATCCTCGGCATGGCGAAGTATGCACTGGCCCTGGCCGTCCTCGTGGCGATCTGCGCGTTCATACCGCTGGTGGGCCAGAACATCGCGATGGTGCTCATCGCCGTCGTGGCGTTCTCGACGCTGGGACCCTGGCACGGCGTCGCCGTCCTGATCTTCTCCCAGAGCTACCAGCAGTTCGACGCCTACTTCCTGCAGCCGCGCGTCTTCCGGCGCTCGGTGGACGTGCCGGGTCCGCTGGTCATCCTGTCGGCGCTGGCAGGCGGCATCCTGCTGGGCGTCGTCGGCGCGATCCTTGCGATCCCGACCGCTGCCGTCATCCTGCTCCTCTACCGCGAGGTGCTGATCCCGAAGCTCGACCGCAGCTGACGGTCAGAACAGGCGGGTGTCGGAGTCGTCCATGCCCCGCAGGGCGTCGTAGTCGACCGTGAGGCACGAGATGCCGCGATCGGTGGCGAGCACGCGGGCCTGGGGCTTGATCTGCTGGGCGGCGAACACGCCCTTGACGTCCCCCAGGAGCGGGTCGCGGCGCATGAGCTCGAGGTAGCGGGTGAGCTGCTCCACTCCGTCGATCTCGCCGCGGCGCTTGACCTCGACGGCCACGTACGCCCCCCGGGCGTCGCGGCACAGCAGGTCCACGGGACCGATGGCCGTCATGTATTCGCGCCGCACCAGCGTCCAGCCGTCGCCGAACGTCTCGGGGTGCTCGGCGAGCAGCTCCTGGAGGTGGGCCTCGACGCCGTCCTTCTGGAGGCCCGGGTCGACACCGAGCTCGTGGCTGGAGTCGTGCAGCACCTCGAACAGGGAGATCTGGAGGGTGTCGCCGTCCTTGCCGCGGACCTCCCACACCTCGGCAACCTCCGCGTCGAGCTCGGCCACGACCGCGGCCTCGTCGGTCTCCGGCTCACGAACGGTCAGGGTGCACGGCGGGCTCATCCAGTTGAGGGGCTTGTAGGCCCTGTCGTCGGCGTGGATCGACACCGACCCGTCGGCCTTGACCAGAATCAGCCGTGTGGCCGGCGGGAGATGAGCTGTGAGGCGGCCAGCGTAGTCGACCTGACAGCGAGCAATGACCAGACGCACGCCGCCACCCTAGCCGACCGACCGCGGCGGTGTCCCGGTGACACCGCGGGTCACCTGTTGGTCAGCAGGGCTAAGACGACGAACACCACCACCAACAGCAGGTAGAGGCCGACCAGACAGCTGACGATGATTCCGAGGATCCAACCGACGGTGACCTCACCCTCCCCCGACCAGCGGCCCGGGTACTGGCGGATCTCACGGCGCCCTGTGTCCCATCGCCCACGCGAACGGCGCGGTGATGGGCGCGACGAAACCGGCGATGCCCAGGATCAGCACGGTCGTGGCCGACGGGTGCCGGGGTGCGGCGACGTACTGCATCCCCGCGCCGTACGGACCTGCGGGCGGTCCGTAGGGCTGGTAGGGCGAGGGCTGCCCGTACGGTCTAGCCTGCCCATACGGGTCGGTCTGCCCATACGAAGCAGACTGCCCGTAGGGAGCTACCTGTCCGTAGGGAGCCGGCTGCTGGTTCTGGACGGGGTCGAGAGGACCGTGGGGCTGTCCGTAGATCCCCCGAGGCTCGGAGCGGTCCTCGTGAGCGTAGGGATCACCCTGGCTGTCGTTGGCGGGGTTCGACCAGGGCGACGGGGTGCTCATGGGGCCACCCTACGGGGCCTAGACTGCGTCCTGTGAATACGATCAGCAACGTCGCCGTCATCGGACTGGGCACCATGGGTGCCGGAATCGCGGAGGTCTTCGCCCGCGCCGGACACACCGTGCGTGGCATCGAATACAACGACTCCGCGCTGGAGCGCGGACGCTCCATCATCACGAAGTCGTCCGACCGGGCCGTGTCGAAGGGCAAGCTGAGCGATGCCGACCGCGACGCGATGATCGGCCGTCTCCACTTCTCGACCGACCGCGCCGACGTCGCCGACTGCGACCTGATCATCGAGGCCGTCAACGAGAACCTCGACCTCAAGACGTCGATCTTCACCGACCTCGACCGCCTCGCCAAGCCCGACGCCGTCCTCGCCACCAACACTTCCTCGCTGTCGATCACGGCGATCGCCGCCGCGGTGTCCGATCCGGGCCGCGTGCTCGGCGTGCACTTCTTCAACCCGGCCCCCGTCCAGACCCTCGTCGAGGTCATCCGCACCGTCCACACCCGCACCGACGTCGTCGAGCGCCTCACTGGCCTGCTCCGTGAGCTCGGCAAGTCCCCGGTCGTCTGCGGCGACCGCGCGGGCTTCATCGTGAACGCCCTGCTGGTCCCCTACCTCGGCTCGGCCTGCCGCCTGTACGCCGACGGCTTCGCATCGCGTGCCGAGCTCGACACCGCCATGGTCGAGAAGGCCGGTTACCCGATGGGCCCACTGACCCTCATGGACCTCGTCGGCAACGACGTCTGCCTCGCCGTCCTCGAGCGCATGTACGACGAGACCAAGGACCGCCTGATGGCTCCCCCGGCGCTGCTGACGCAGATGGTCACCGCCGGCATGATGGGCCGCAAGTCCGGCCGCGGCTTCTACGAGTACGGCGCCGATGGCGTGACCGAGTGGGAGGGCCCCGTCGCCGCACCGCGGCGCTCGCGCGCCGACGAGCTGCCCGACCGCCTCGTGGCCGAATACCTCAACCAGGCCATCCGCATGGTCGAGACGGGGTACGCCTCGGTCGACGACATCGACACTGGCATGGCGGAAGGCTGCCGCATGCCGAAGCCCTTCGAGGTGCTGGCCGAGCTCGGCCCGGCCCATGTGCTCGAGGTCCAGCGCCGCACGTTCGACGAGACGGCCGAGCCCGGCCACCGCCCGGCACGCCTGCTCGAGGAGCTCGCGGAGGCTGCCGATGGCGCCACCGCGGTCGCCGAGCTGCGCGCCGCCACCCGCGGCTGAACGACGATGCCCACCGGTCGTCGTCCGAGCAAGCACGCCCGGCCGCACCGTCCGCTGTCCGGTCACCACCCCGTGGCCCAGGAGCGGCGGGACGGCCGGTGGGTGGTCCGCGGCATCCCCGCGGGGCGGTCGGAGAAGGCGTACCGCTGCCCCGGTTGCGACCAGGTGATCCTGCCGGGAGTGGCCCACGTCGTGGTCTGGCCCGCCGAGGGCTCGCTGCTGTCCCGCAGCGGTCTCGAGGAACGACGCCACTGGCACCGGAGCTGCTGGCAGCGTCGGGGCTAGGGCCTAGAGTGGCTCCTCGTGACCGAGGATCTGCAGTTGCACACCACCCGTATCGGCGACGAGGGCTCGACCGTGGCGTTCTGCCACGGCGTGTTCGGCCAGGGCAAGAACTGGACGTCGATCGCCAAGTCGCTGGCGGCCGCCCCCACGCCCCACCGGTCGATCCTCGTCGACATGCCAAACCACGGCCGTTCCCCCTGGACCGATGACCCCTCCTACCCCGCGATGGCCGACGCCGTCGCCGAGACGCTGCGACCCGACGGACCGCTCGCGCTGGTCGGCCATTCCATGGGCGGCAAGGCAGCCATCCAGCTCGCGCTGCGCCATCCCGACCTCGTCGACCGGCTGTGCATCGTCGACGTCGCCCCCGTCCAGTACGGCAGCATGCGGGCATTCCACCACTACGTCCACGGCATGCGTACCCTCGACCTTGCCCACCTCTCGTCGCGCGCCGAGGCCGACGCCCACCTGACCACCGACGTGCCCGATCCCGTCGTCCGGTCGTTCCTCATGCAGAACCTCCGCCGCGACCACCAGGCCGAGTCCGGCGAGCAGTGGCGCTGGCAGATGAACCTCGAACTCATCGCCGACAACATGGACGTGCTCGGCGGGTGGACGCGCCCCGAGCAGCCGCCGTACGAGGGCCAGGTCCTGTGGATCGCCGGAGCCGAAAGCGACTACGTCCGTCCCGCGCACGCCGACGCCATGCGGGAGCTGTTTCCGCGCGTACGCCTCGTGACGATCAAGAACGCCGGCCACTGGGTCCACTCGGAGCAGCCCGAGGTGTTCACGCGGACGCTCCAGGCGTTCCTCGACGCCTGAGCCCGCCGCTCAGCCGACGGTGACCGACGTGATCTTCGCGTCGCCGTTGGGCTTGCCCGAGCCGTCGGGGTTGGAGCCGTCCTGCCCCTCAGCGGCGATGCGCGCGACCACGGCCAGCGACTCCGCGTCCATCTTCCCGAACGCCGTATACTTCGGCGGGAGCTGGGTGTCGGCGTACACGAAGAAGAACTGCGAGCCGTTGGTGTTGGCGCCCGCGTTGGCCATCGCGACCGTGCCGGCCGGGTAGGTCTCCGAGCCCGTCAGCTCGTCGTTGAACCGGTAGCCGGGGCCGCCGCGGCCCGTCCCGGTGGGGTCGCCGCACTGCAGCACGAAGATTCCCGAGTCGACGAGGCGGTGGCACTGGGTGCCGTCGAAGTACTTCTGCTTGGCGAGCGCCTCGAACGAGTGGGAGGTGCACGGGGTCTTCGCCCGGTCCATGGTGACCTTGACGGTCCCCTGCCCCATCGTCACCGTCATCGTGGCGGTCCCCGACGTCTGGACCTCGTTGGGTGACGGCGGATCGACAGGTTTGGCGGGCTCGCCCGCCGGCGAGTAGGTACACCGGGAACCGCCGGTGGCCGTCTGCTGGGGCGCGGGCTGATCGGGCGAGCACGCGGTGAGCGGGAGGGCGACGAGGGCGCAGGAGAGGGTGAGAAGAAGGGTACGCACGAGCGCCCATCATAGGGGTACCCACCGCCGCCGGCCCGGTGAACTACTCTCCTGTGCATGGTCGTTCTCAACCGCATCTACACCCGAACCGGCGACGCGGGCGAGACCCGCCTGTCCGACATGTCGCTCACCCGCAAGACCGACCCGCGCGTCGCCGCGTACGGGGACACCGACGAGACGAACTCCCACATCGGCGTCGCCCTGGCCACCGGCGTACCGGCGGACGTGGCAGAGGTGCTGCGCGTGGTCCAGAACGAGCTCTTCGACGTCGGTGCCGACCTGTCCAACCCCCTGGTCGCCGAGCCCAAGCACGAGCCCCTGCGCATCCTGCCGGAGTCGGTGGAACGGCTCGAGCGCTGGTGTGACGAGTTCGGCGACGACCTCCCGACGCTGCGGTCGTTCATCCTCCCCGGGGGTACGCCTGCCGCCGCCCACCTGCACGTGGCACGCACCGCCTGCCGCCGTGCAGAGCGCTCGGCCTGGGTCGCGACGGAGGCGTACGGGACCGAGGCGAGCACCGACCAGAACACGCCCGGCGGGGTCAACCCCGTGGCCGTCCGCTACCTCAACAGGCTGTCGGACCTGTTGTTCGTGCTGACCCGCTACCTCAACGGCGCCGAGAACGAGGTGCTCTGGGTGCCCGGCGGGGAGCGTTCCACGAAGGCGGACCAGACGTCGGACGGCGCCTCAGGCGCGGAAGCGTCCGACTGACGGCGGGGCCGCCTCGAGCCACGAGAGCAGCCCGGTCGCCGAGCCGGAGTCCATCGCGATCTCCCAGCCCTGGGTGTCGCCGAAGTCGGGCGCGGACTCGAGCCGCACGATCCGCTGGCCGCCGTAGAGCACGACACCCTCCTCGGGGCTCGGCTCGCGGGTCCCGAGCACCGTGGTGGCGGTGCGACGCAGGCGTACGCGGGGCGTGAACGCGAACGAGAACGCCGGGAAGAACTCCAGGTGCTCCCCGTTGTAGCGTGCGGCTCCGAGCTTCCAAGGCGTCTCCACGGGACCGGTCACACGCATGCCGCAGTCGACCATCCCACCCTGACGCGCGAGCCAGCGGCGCCGGGCGAACAGGATGATCAGGGGCACCAGCAGGAGGGCGAGCAGGACCCCGCCCACCACCTCCAGAGCCACGCCCATGTCCATGGAGGCAACCTACAGACCCGTGCCGATCGCGGCCAATCCGCATGGCCCCGTGTGGCCCGAATCACCCGGACGACACCCGGGCCGAGTCAGGTGCGCCGGGCCGCTGACCGGCGTACCCCCGGGGCGCGACACCACCGGCGACGTCAGCGATGACCTTCGGGGAAATCCCTGACAGGACGACGGACCCCGGGCCGAATGGCCCGGGGTCCGTCGGTGGTGCTTCGTGGGATCAGAGCCCGGTGTGCCCGGCCTGCTTGCGCCCAGCCTTGACCTGCGCGGACGCGCGACGAATCTCCTTACGGGTCTCGTCTTCGTCCTCGCCGGCCTCGAAGCGGCGCACCGCATCGGCCAGGTCGCGCTCGGCCTGGTCGAGCGACACCTCGGAGGCAAGCTCGGCGAACTGGCTCAGGATCTTCACGCGGCCGCTGTCGACCGAGATGAAGCCGCCGTCCACCGCGATGATCTCGCGGTTGCCGCCGGTCGCGAAGACCTCGACACCGGAGGGCACCAGCGCCGCGAGGAGCGGCATGTGGTTCGGCAGGATGCCGATGTCACCCTCGCTGGTGCGGGCGATGACCTGGTCGGCCTCGCCCGACCAGACCTCGCGGTCGGCCGAGACCACCATGACCTGGAGCGGCTTGGACTCCATGCTCACTGCTCCTTCTGCATCTTGTCCCAGTTCTCCATGACCATGTCCATGCCACCGACGTTGAAGAACGCCTGCTCGGCGATGTGGTCCACGTCGCCGTCGCAGATCATCTTGAAGCCCTCGATGGCGTCCTTCAGCGGGACCGTGGAGCCCGCGATGCCGGTGAACTTCTCGGCGGTGTAAGTGTTCTGCGACAGGAACTGCTGGATGCGACGGGCGCGGGAGACGACGATCTTGTCCTCTTCGGAGAGCTCGTCGACACCGAGGATGGCGATGATGTCCTGCAGCTCCTTGTTCTTCTGCAGGATCTGCTTCACACGGTTGGCCACGTCGTAGTGCTCCTGGCCCACGTACTGGGGGTCGAGGATGCGCGACGTCGAGGTCAGCGGGTCGACAGCCGGGTAGAGACCACGCGAGGCGATCTCGCGCGAGAGCTCGGTCGTGGCGTCGAGGTGGGCGAACGTCGTGGCCGGCGCCGGGTCGGTGTAGTCGTCGGCGGGCACGTAGATCGCCTGCATCGAGGTGATCGAGTGACCGCGCGTGGAGGTGATGCGCTCCTGGAGCTGACCCATCTCGTCGGCCAGGTTGGGCTGGTAGCCCACGGCGGAGGGCATACGACCCAGCAGGGTCGAGACCTCGGACCCGGCCTGGGTGAAGCGGAAGATGTTGTCGATGAACAGGAGCACGTCCTGTCCCTGGACGTCGCGGAAGTACTCGGCCATGGTCAGGGCCGACAGCGCGACGCGCAGACGCGTGCCCGGCGGCTCGTCCATCTGGCCGAACACCAAGGCGGTGTCCTTGAACACCCCGGCCTCGTCCATCTCGAAGATGAGGTCGTTGCCCTCACGCGTACGCTCACCCACGCCGGCGAACACCGAGGTGCCGGAGTGGTTGTGGGCGATACGGAAGATCATCTCCTGGATGAGAACCGTCTTGCCGACGCCGGCGCCGCCGAACAGGCCGATCTTGCCGCCCTTGACATACGGGGTCAGCAGGTCGAGCACCTTGATGCCGGTCTCGAGCATCTCGGTCTTCGACTCGAGCTGGTCGAACTTCGGCGCCTCGCGATGGATCGGCCAGCGCTCGGTGATCTCGATCGACGAGGGGTCGACGTTGAGCACGTCGCCGGTCACGTTCCAGACGTGGCCCTTGGTGACGTCACCGACGGGCACGGAGATCGGCGCACCGGTGTCGCGCACCTCCTGGCCGCGACGCATGCCGTCGGTCGGCTTCATGGAGATGGCGCGCACGATGTTGTCGCCGACGTGCAGCGCGACCTCGAGCGTGATGACGCGCGTCTGGCCCTCGACCACGAGGTCGACGTGCAGCGCGTTCATGATCTCGGGCATCTGGTCGACGGGGAACTCGACGTCGACGACGGGGCCGATGACTCGGGCGATCCGGCCCACACCGAGGGTCTTCGCCTCGAAGGTGTCGTTCATGGTGGCAGTCATTCTTCTCACTCGCTCTCGGCAGTTGCGTCGGCCAGCGCGTTAGCGCCACCCACGATCTCGCTGATTTCCTGGGTGATCTGAGCCTGGCGGGCCTGGTTGGCCTCGCGGGTCAGGCGCTCGATCAGTTGCTGGGCATTGTCGGTGGCCGACTTCATGGCGCGCTGGCGCGCCGCGAGCTCGGAGGCAGCCGACTGCAGCAGGCAGTACTGGATGCGGCTCGCCACGTAGAGCGGCAGGATCTCGTCCAGCACCTCCTCCGCGCTCGGCTCGAACTCGTAGAGGGGGAACTCCTCCCCATCGGTCGGACGATGACGCTCGTCGTCGTCGCCGGGGCGGGCCTCGTCGGCGTCGACGACCTCCAGCGGCAGGAGACGGATGATCTCCGGCTTCTGGTTGATCATCGACACGAAGCGGGTGTAGACGATGTGGATCTCGTCCACGCCGCCCTCGTCCGACGGGGTCAGGAAGGCCTTCATCAGCTCGTCACTGATCGCCTTGGCGTCGGCGTACGTCGGCGAGTCGGAGAAACCGTCCCAGGCCTGCGTCACCTCACGGTGGCGGAACTGATAGAACGCCTGCGCCTTGCGCCCGGCGAGGTACGGCAGCACCTCCTTGCCCTGGCTGTGCAGGAACTCGGTGAGCTGCTCGCCCTGCTTGATCACCGACGACGAGTATGCGCCCGCCAGGCCGCGGTCGGAGGTGATCAGTAGCATGGCCGCCCGGGTCGGGTTCTCGATCTCCGTCGTCAGCGGGTGCTCGATGTCGGCGTGCGAGACGACGGCCGACACGGCCTTCGTCAGCTCCCGCGCGTAGGGCGCAGCAGCGTTCGCACGCTGCTGCGCCTTGATGATGCGGGACGCAGCGATGAGCTCCATGGCGCGCGTGATCTTCTTTGTCGTCGACACCGACTTGCGTCGCTGTCGAAGCTCGCGCAACGAGGCTGCCATGCGTCAGCCCCGCTTCTGCTTGACGATCTGCTCCTGAGCGACATCGTCGGCGTCCGTGGCGGCGTACTCCTCGTGACCGGGCTGGATGAAGCCGCCCTCGGTCGTCTGGAAGTTCGGCTTGAACGCCTCGATCTCACGCTCCACGGCGGCAGCGGTGTCGTCGTCCCACTTGCCGGTCTCCGAGATGGTCTGGAGGACCGACGAGTTGTGACGCAGGTGCTCGAGCAACTCCTGCTCGAATCGCAGCACGTCCTCGACGGGCACGTCGTCGAAGTGGCCGTTGGTGCCGGCCCACACCGATACGACCTGCTCCTCGACCGGGTATGGCGCGTACTGGCCCTGACGCAGCAGCTCGGTGAGGCGGGCGCCGCGATCGAGCTGGCGACGCGAGGTGGCGTCGAGGTCGGAGGCGAACATGGCGAACGCCTGCATGTCGCGGTACTGGGCCAGGTCCAGCTTCAGCGAGCCGGAGACCTTCTTCATGGCCTTGATCTGGGCCGCGCCACCGACTCGGGACACCGAGATGCCCACGTCGACGGCGGGACGCTGGTTGGCGTTGAAGAGGTCCGACTGCAGGAAGATCTGGCCATCGGTGATCGAGATGACGTTGGTCGGGATGAACGCCGAGACGTCGTTGGCCTTGGTCTCGATGATCGGCAGGCCGGTCATCGAGCCGCCGCCCAGCTCGTCGGAGAGCTTTGCGCAGCGCTCCAGCAGGCGGGAGTGGAGGTAGAAGACGTCACCGGGGTACGCCTCGCGGCCCGGCGGGCGGCGGAGGAGCAGCGACATCGCGCGGTAGGCCTCGGCCTGCTTGGTGAGGTCGTCGAACACGATGAGGACGTGCTTGCCCTGGTACATCCAGTGCTGGCCGATGGCCGAACCGGCGTACGGGGCGATGTACTTGAAACCGGCGGGGTCGGACGCCGGGGCGTGCACGATGGTCGTGTATTCCATCGCGCCGGCGGCCTCGAGGGTGCCGCGGACCTCGGCGATCGTCGAGCCCTTCTGGCCGATGGCGACGTAGATGCAGCGGACCTGCTTCTTGGGGTCACCCGACTCCCAGTTGGCCTTCTGGTTGATGATCGTGTCGAGCGCGATCGCGGTCTTGCCGGTCTTGCGGTCGCCGATGATCAGCTGGCGCTGGCCGCGGCCGATCGGGATCATCGCATCGATGGCCTTCAGGCCGGTCTGCAGCGGCTCGCGGACCTCCTGACGGTCCATGACGCCGGCGGCCTGGAGCTCGAGCTGACGGCGACCGTCGACGTTGGTGATGTCACCGAGGCCGTCGATCGGGTTGCCCATCGGGTCGACCACGCGGCCGAGGAAGCCGTCGCCGACCGGGACCGAGAGGACCTCGCCGGTCGCGCGGACCTTCGAGCCCTCCTCGATGCCGTCGGAGCTGCCCATGACCACAGCGCCGATCTCGCGGACGTCGAGGTTCAGCGCGATACCGACCGTGCCGTCCTCGAACTCGAGGAGCTCGTTGGCCATGCAGGACGGCAGGCCCTCGATGCGGGCGATGCCGTCGCCGGAGGTGACCACGGTGCCCACCTCTTCGCGCGAGGAGGTCTCCGGGGTGTAGTTCTGGACGAAGCTGTCCAGCGCGTTCCGGATCTCCTCCGGACGAATAGTGAGTTCCGCCATCGTTGCGTCCCTGCTCTCGTTTCTTCTTGGGTAGTTCGTGGGGTGTGTCAGTTGAACGCGCGACGGGCCTGCTCGAGGCGGCCGGCCACCGTTCCTTCGATCACTTCGTCGCCGAGCTCGACGCGTACGCCGCCCAGGACCGCGGGGTCCACCACGACATGCATGTCGATGTCGCGGCCGACCTGTCGGCTCAGCACAGAGCGCAGGCGCTCGTACTGGTCGCCGTCGAGGGGTCGTGCCACGCGTACGGTCGCCGTGCCCCGGTCACGCAGTGCGGCGGCGAGCTTGAGGTAGCCCTCGACCGTCTCGTTGAACGAGCCGCCGTGGCCGGTCACCGCGCGACGGGCGAGGACGACCGTCGCCTCGTGGGCGCGCCCGTCGAGCAGGCGCGTGACGAGCCCGACGCGGCCGTCGAGCGGGGCCCGACGGTCGCCGAGGGCCTCACGGAGCTCCGGGTCGCCGGCAACCGCCCGCTCGAACCGGAAGAGCTCGTCGATGACCTCGTCGAGCTTGCCCTCGGACATGGCCGCGCGCAGCTCAGCCCGGACGCCCTGGCGCTCGAGCGCCTCGACGAACGAGCGCCCGCCGGTCCATCGCTGGGAGACCGCCTCTTCGACGACGTACACCGCCGAGCCGGAGACCTTGCCGTTCAGGAGCTGGTAGACCATCCCCTTGCGCTGGTCGGCCGGGACGCCCGGGTCGGTGAAGCTGCGGCGGAGGACCGGCTGGCCCTCGACCGCATCGACGACGGCGAAGAGCTCACCAGCGAGGGTCGACACCGGCTCCTGGGAGTCCAGAACGCGGTCGAGGACACCCAGCCGGCTCTGGTTGGCTGCGCTGGTCATGCTCATGCCTGCGAACCCTCCTTGGCCGAGGAGCTCTCGAGGTCGGCGATGAAGCGGTCGACCGTGCGGCGTGCGCGATCGTCCTCGTCCAGCGATTCACCCACGATGCGACCGGCGAGGGTCGTGGCCAGGCCACCGACCTCGTTGCGCATCTGGGCCATGACCTGCGAGCGCTCGGCCTCGATCTGGGCCTTGGCGGTCCCGACGATGCGCGCAGCCTCGGCGTCGGCCTGCTCCCGCATCTCGCTCTTGATACGAGCACCCTCGTTCTTGGCGTCCTCGCGGATGCGAGCCGCCTCCTGACGGGCTTCGGCGAGCTGTGCACGGTATTCCTGCAGAGCCGCCTCGGCCTCGGCCTGGGCTCGCTCCGCCTTCTCCATGCCGCCCTGGATGGCCGCAGTACGCTCGGCGTACATCTTCTCGAACGCCGGTCCCACCTTCGTGTACATCACGACGGCGATGATCAGCATCAGGACGATGCCGGCGACGAGCTCCGAGAGGTGCTGCGGCAGCAGGGGGCCGAGGTCGATTCCTTCCATCGGCACCATGGCTGGGCTCACGAAAGGACGAACGCGAGGGCGATGCCGATGATGGCGAGGGCCTCGACCACGGCGAAGCCGATCCAGGCGGTGCCCATCATGGCGCCGCGGGCCTCAGGCTGGCGGGCTGTGCCGTTGATGACCGAGGCAAAGATCCAGGCCACGCCGAGGGCCGGGCCGAGCGTCGCGAGGGCGTAGCCGATCATGTTGATCGAGCCGTTGATCTCCATAACGGGGAGGAGCATTGCGATTCCTTTCGGAGCTTTCTTCTTGGTGAAGCTATTGGGTGGTCGGGTGGACAGGGAGAGAAAAGATCAGTGCTCTTCGGCGAGCGAGGAGGCGACGTACTGGGCCGTGAGGACCGTGAACACGTACGCCTGGAGCGCGCCGACCAGAAGCTCCAGCGCGAAGATCGCGAAGGAGAAGCCGAACGAGACGCCTCCGGCGACACGGTTGACCAACGACTGCGGGTTGGTCGTCGTCATGAGGTAGGCGCCACCGACGACGAACACCATGATGACGAGGTGGCCGGCGAACATGTTGGCGAAGAGTCGCAGGGCCAGCGTGATCGGGCGGACGATGAAGTTGGAGATGACCTCGAGCGGGATGATCAGCGGCGTCAGCCACAGCGGGACGCCGGCCGGGACCGTCATGGCCTTGAGATAGCCGAAGAAACCCTTCTTCGCGATGCCAGCGGCGTTGTAGATGATGAACGTCAGCAGCGCCAGACCGTACGCGTACCCGATGTTGGAGAACGTCGGGAACATGAAGAGGAAGAATTCGCCGAACCAGTTGTTGAGCAGGATGAAGGTGAACAGTCCGACCAGGTAGGGCGTGTAGCGCTGGTAGTCGTGGCCCAGTGCGTCGCGGGCGATGCCGTTGCGGACGAGGTCGTAGATGAACTCGGCGAAGAACTGGCCCTTGCTGGGGACGACCTTCAGACGGCGGGAGGCGAGCCACCAGAACACGATCACGACGAGCGCACCGATGATCGCCTGGACCAGCGGCTTGTTCAGCCAGTCGGGACCGAAGAAGCCACCGTTGAACTGGAAGTCATGGACCGACGGAGCCTTGTAGGGCTCTGCGTGCCCTCCCTCCAGGGGGGTCAGCGGCAGGAGCGGAAAGCTCACCGTACTCCTCCTTCCACCAGTCTCATTCGGACTGGCCGTAACGCTTGATGATCAGGTAGATGGAGCTGACCATGCCCAGGATCAACCCGGCAGGCAGCAAGAACTTCGTGTGCAGGAAGTGGTCGCCCAACCAGCCGAGACCTCCGTAGACGAGGATCCCGGCGATGATGTACGACAGCACGGCCATGCCGTCGCTGTACGTGGTGGGACCCTCGTGTCCGGCGCTGCGGACACTACCAGTCTGCTTGGGTTCGGTCACTTCGATCGCCCCCGCGTGACGAACCCGTGATCCGGCTCGTCGAAGTTGGGGATACGGAGCTGGAGGTACGCGTACGCCTCGGCCGCGAGCCAGGTGACAACGGTCACGATCGCGGTCACCACGACGGGCGCAGCGAGCAGCCTCTGGGCCTCGTCGCCGAAGCGGAAGTAGGCGAACAGCACTCCGCCGAGGAAGGTGACGCGGGCGACGTAGGAGGCCATGGTGACCTTCATCAGCTCGCGGGGATGGGCGTCGGCGAACCACACCTGGACCAGTTGGCCGACTGTGTAAAACAGGATGACCATCGCCCCGGCCAGCGCACCGCTCACGGCACCACGAAGCCCATCGGTCAGAGCGAAGATGCCGACACACGTCAGCGCACCCACATGGGCGCCCACAAGACCGGCCACGAGGAGACGCCGGGCCCGCGACGCTGCGACACTGAGTCGCGGAGCGCCGTCGGCAGGCGGTGCCAGGCGGTCATCGGCCGTCACGGTGGTCATGGTCTCACTGTCTCGTCAGCGGCCCCGGGCGGGGCCTGTCGAACGCTTGTGAAACTTAGCACAATCTCACCAGACCGGGAGAACCGGAGGGCTCCCCGTCGTGGCGTGACGATGGACACACGACCTGTAAAGCACCCTTGACATACGTGTCAAGCTCGCTTTACATTCGATGCATGAGCACCGTCCCCAGCACCCCCATCACCCCCCGCACCTGTGACGCGACCGACCGCCGCCGCGCCGGGTCGGCCGCAGGGGCCATGACCTTCCGTATCGCCCTCCTTGTCTCCCTCGCCGTCGCCCTGCGCGCACTGGGTGTCGATCAGGTGTGGATGAACGCCGCGATCGTCGCCGTCGACCTGGCCGTCCTCGCCCACGTCGCCGCCCGCCTGCGGGCCGAGGGGTCCAGCCTCCGCGAGCTCCTCGCGACCAAGACCCCGGGTCGCGACGCCCTCGTCGGTCTCGGTCTCTTCGTCGCCCTGACCGTCGCATTCTTCGTCTGCACGTTCATGGGCAACATGGTCGCCTACCAGGGGGCGCCACCGGTCGGTCCGACGCCGCGCGTGCCCATGGCCCTCGCGCTGGTGGCGGTCGTCGTCATGCCGTTCACCGTCGCCCTCGCCGAAGAGGTCCTCTACCGCGCGTACGCGCTCCCCCGCCTCGAGGCCACGATCGGTCGCATCCCCGCAGTACTCGTCGTCTCGCTCCTGTTCGGCGTCCAGCACATCGCGTTCGCCCTCGGATCGCCGCAGGCCATGCTGGCCCGCTCCATCACGACCTTGCTCGTCGGCCTGCTGCTCGCCGGCCTCTGGTACGCCACCCGTGGCCGCCTCTGGTCGCTCGTCGTCGCCCACTGGCTGCTAGACGTCATCGGGCTCGGTCTGCCGATGCTCTTCTTCGCCCTGTCCTGATCCCTCCAACCAAGGAGCCATCGATGTCCACCCGCGCCGACAGGGCCTACCTCCGCCGATTCGCCGTCGGAATGGGTAGCTACGTGCTGCTGCTCCCCCTCGCCATGTGGCTCGCCCGAGGACCCCTCGCGGGGTCTCCCGGCCGCTTCGCGGCGGTCCTGCTGGTGATCCCCTCGGCCCTGGTGATCGTGTGGGCCCTGTGGCGATACGTCCGGGAGGCCGACGAGCTGCAGGCGCGCATGCTCGTGGAGTCCCTGGCGATCGCCTTCGCGGCCGGCAGCGTGCTCACGTTCACGTGGGGGATGCTGCAGACCGTCGGCGCGCCGGACCTCAGCTGGACGTTCGTGATGCCGGTCTCCATGGGGGCTTGGGCCATCGCCACCGCACTCGTCCGCCGGAGGTACTGATGCGCAACCGCATCCCGGAGCTTCGCGCGGCCCGCGGCATGACTCAGGGCCAGCTGGCCGAGGCGCTGGACGTCTCCCGCCAGACCGTCAGCTCGTTGGAGAAGGGTCGCTACGACCCCTCGCTCCCGCTGGCGTTCCGGATCTCGCGGCTGTTCGCCCTTCCGATCGAGCAGATCTTCAGCGACGACGACTGAGCCGCCCGGGCTCAGCCCTGGTGGATGCGGGCCTCCGCGGCCCGCTCCCGGCGGCGGGTCTCGGCATCATGTCGGGCCTGGTTGCCCGGGCCGACGGTGAACCAGCTGAGCACCACGACGAGGATCGTGAGGACGATGGTGACCCACCACTGCTGGACGCTGAAGAGCACGATGGCACCGAAGCTGATGAGGGCGGTCCACACATACATGATGAGCACGGCTCGCCGGTGGGAGTGACCGCGCTCCAACAGCCGGTGGTGGAGGTGCTGCTTGTCGGCCACCCAGAACCACTTGCCGGCGATCGTGCGGCGGGCGTACGCCAGGGCGAAGTCGAGGAACGGGATCGCGAGAATGGCCAGCGGCAGCACCAGCGGCAGGTAGGCGGCGACCACGCCGCGGGCGTTCTCGTTGAGCACGGCCGAGTCGATCTGGCCGGTCAGCGTGATCGACGACGTGGCCAGCAGCAGGCCCAGCAGCAGGGCACCGGAGTCCCCCATGAACATGCGCGCGGGGAAGAAGTTGTGGGGGAGGAAGCCGATGCAGCTGCCCGCGACCGCCACCGAGATCAGGCTGGCCGTCGTCGCGCGCGGCAGGCCCTGCTCGACGCCGAGGAGATAGCAGTACGCGAAGAACGCGAGCGCGCCGATGGCCACCACCCCGGCGGCCAGCCCGTCGAGCCCGTCGACGTAGTTGATCGCGTTGGAGCACAGCACGATGAAGAAGACCGTCAGCGCGATGGAGACCGAGTCGTCGAGCGAGATGATGGTGTCGGGCAGCGGGATCCACAGCATCTTCACGCCGTTGGCCACGACCAGTCCGGCCGCCAGCACCTGGCCCGCGAGCTTCGCGATGGCGTTCAACTCGAACAGGTCGTCGAGCACGCCGACCACGCAGATCACCCCTGCGGCGATGAGCACCGCCCGGAAGTCGTGCTGGATCAGCTGGTTGCGGCCCAGGTAGGGCATGCGTGTCGCCACCAGGAACGCCGCGGCCACCCCGAAGAACATCGCCACGCCCCCGAAGTACGGGATGGGGATGGCGTGGACGTCGCGGTCGCGGACCTTCGCCACCGCGCCGGTGCGCAGCGCGATGCGCCGGCACAGGCCGCTGAGCAGGTACGCGGTGGCCGCCGCCACAAGGAGGACGAGCAGGTATTCACGCATCGGGGCGTCGGTCCCCGGAGCTGTGGGACGGGTCGCTGTCGCCATCGCGCGCGGCTGGAGCCTCGACCGGCTCGCCGTCCTCTCCCAGCGGTCGGGGAAGGTCGTCGGGGTCCATCGCCGCATCCACGAAGCCCGGGGCGGCCTCCTGACCACTGACGGCATCGGGGGCGTAGGCCGCGAGGGGCTCGGCGGGAGCCACGGTCGCCTCTGCGTCCGCCGCCGTCACGTCGGGCCCCTCCAAGTAGGGCACGAGCTCGCGGAGCTCGTCGAGCGTCAGTCGTCCCAGCCGCAGGACCTTGCCGTACTCGGACTTGCTGAAGTCGACGATGGTCGACGGCTCGGGCCCCGTTCCCGCTCCCCCGTCGAGGTAGACCTTCACCCGGTCGCCCAGCATCTCCTGCGCCTCGGCGACCGAGGTCGCCGCCGGCTGGCCGGAGATGTTGGCGCTGGACACCGCCAGAGGTCCGGTGCGGCGCAGCAGGGCGCGCGTACGGTCGTGGTCGGGCACGCGTACGGCGATCGTCCCGCGCGTGTCGCCGAGATCCATCATCAGCGACGGCTGGGCGTTCAGGATCAGGGTGAGCGCGCCCGGCCAGTGGCGCTCGGCGAGCTTCTTGGCGTTGTCGGGGATGTCACTGGCCAGTGCCATCATCACGGCCGGGTCAGCGATCAGCACGGGCGGCGGCATGTCTCGACCGCGGTTCTTGGCGTCAAGCAGGGCCTGGACCGCACCGCGGTTGAAGGCGTCGGCCCCGATGCCGTACACGGTGTCGGTCGGCAGGACGATGCAGTGGCCGGACGTCACGGCGTCGAAGGCTGCGGACTCCCCCGCCTCGTGGTCGTCCCCGGTGATGTCGAAGACGGCGTACGCCGGCGGCGCGGGCGTGCTGTCGACGGCCGGGGCCGGCTCGTCGGGCTGGACTTCGTCAGCGGGCAGGTCGGTCACCCTCCCATCCTGCCACGACCCCGCAGCCCTGCTGGCGACGACGCGACCGCAGTCGCCGAGCTGCGTCGCCACGACGGGGCGACCAGCTCACCCCCACCGTCCTCGTCGGCGGGCGCGTCCTGATGAACCCCACGGGTGAAAAGCCGCGCGCAGCCCTCGCCGACTGAGGTCAACGGCGTACGGCCGTCACGAAACGCGGGCGCTCATTGAGGTCGACGTGGTCGCGGACATGGGTCCAGTCGCCCTCGTCGACGAACACCGTGGGGGCGGACTCGGCCTGCACCTCGGCGTGCTCGGCACAGATGAGCCCCCCGCGGCGCAGCAGGCGGGCCCCCGCACGCGCCACCACCCGCATCGCGTCAAGCCCGTCCGGGCCCGAGAACAACGCCACGGCCGGGTCGTGGACGCGGACCTCCTCGGGGACGCCCTCGTACATGTCCAGCGGGATGTAGGGCGGGTTGGCGATGACGAGGTCGACGGTCCCGTCCAGGTCGTGCAGCGCCTCGGCCATGTCGGCCACCGTCAGGGACACGCCCGACCCGACGAGGTTGCGCTCGCACCAGTCGGCGGCGTCGTGGTCGACCTCGACGGCGTGGACCTCCACCCCGGGGACCTCGTCGACCAGTGACAGCGAGATCGCCCCCGAGCCCGCGCACAGCTCGACCACGCGTGGGTGGGCCAGGTCGGTCTCGCGCAGGCGATCGATGGCCCAGCCGGTCATCACCTCGGTCTCAGGCCGTGGCACGAACACGCCCGGCCCGACCTCGACTCGGATGTTGCGGAACCACGCCTCGCCGGTGATGTGCTGCAGCGGGAGGCCGGTGGCTCGAGCCTCGATGTGACGCAGGAACGTCGCGTACGCCTTCGGCTCGACGGAGTCGACGAGCACGAGCCGACCCGGTTCGACCCCGAGCGTGTGGGAGAGCAGGAGCCGCGCGTCGTTGACCGGGCTGGGCACGCCGGCACCGTCGAGGACGAAGCCCGCCTCGCGCAGGGCCTCGGACGTGGGGACGGGATCGAGGCTCATGCGCCCACCTGCGCCAGTCGCTCGGCGAGGTCGGCCTCCTGCAGGGCCTCGACGACGGCGGCCAGGTCACCGGCGAGCACCTGGTCGAGGTTGTAGGCCTTGTAGCCGATGCGGTGGTCGGCGATGCGGTTCTCGGGGAAGTTGTAGGTGCGGATGCGCTCGGAGCGGTCGACGGTGCGCACCTGTGACTGCCGCGCACTGGACGCCTCGGCAGCCGCCTGCTCCTCGCGGGCGGCGACGAGACGGGCGCGCAGGACGCGTAGCGCCTGCGCCTTGTTCTGCAGCTGGGAGCGCTCGTTCTGGCAGGACACGACGGTGCCGGTGGGCAGGTGGGTGATGCGTACGGCCGAGTCGGTGGTGTTGACGCCCTGGCCGCCCTTGCCCGACGAGCGGAACACGTCGATGCGCAGGTCGTTCTCGTCGATCTCGACCTCGTCGTCCTCGACCTCGGGCATGACGAGTACGCCGGCGGCCGACGTGTGGATGCGCCCCTGGGTCTCGGTGACGGGTACGCGCTGGACGCGGTGGACGCCGCCCTCGAACTTCAGCGAGCCGTAGGGCATGCCGGCCGGATCGGTCGCGCTGCCGGCCTTCACGGCCAGGGTCACCGACTTCACCCCACCCAGGTCGGTGTCCTGGTGGTCGAGGACCTCGACCTTCCAGCCACGCGTCTCGGCGAACCGGGTATACATGCGCAACAGGTCTCCGGCGAACAGCGCCGACTCCTCGCCGCCCTCGCCCGACTTGATCTCGACCATCGCGTCGGCCGAGTCGTTGGGGTCGCGCGGGGCGAGCAGGCGCGTCAACCGCTCCTCGTTGTCGGCCAGCCGGGCGGCCAGCTCGTCGGCCTCGACGGCGAAGGCCTCGTCGTCGTCGGCCAGCTCGCGCGCCGCGGTCAGGTCCCCGCTGATCTGCTCATGCTCCGCCAGCGCCTTCACGACGGGGGTCAGCTCGGCGTAGCGTCGTCCGATCCGCCGGGCCAGTGCGGGGTCGGCATGGACCTCGGGGTCGCCCATGCGTCGCTCGAGCTCGGCGAACTCGGCGCGCAGCGGTTCGGCGGACTCGAACACGGGGGACGCTCCTTCAGCTGGGCCGCGATGGCGTACGCAAAGGCGCCGGGAACCCGCTGGTTCCCGGCGCCCTCGGCGTCTTAGTTGGACTTCTTTGCGCCCGCGGGGCGCTTGCCGCCGAAGCGCTTCTCGAACTTGGCGACGCGGCCGCCCGTATCGAGGATCTTCTGTTTGCCCGTGTAGAACGGGTGGCACTTGGCGCAGACCTCGGCGCGCATGGTGCCGCTGGTCATCGTGGACTTGGTGGTGAACGTGTTGCCGCACGTGCACGAGACCTGGGTCTCGACGTAGTCGGGGTGGATACCCTCTTGCATGGTTTCTCCTAGGATAGCGCCGGGTCCCCAGCCCCTCCCCGAGTGGGAGGTGGCCGTCACGGGGTGAACCGGACCGACGGACCATTCTGCATCAACGGCGGCGTGGGGACCAAATATTCCCCGCCCAGCCGTGATGTGTCTCGGGCGCCTCAGTCGTTCCCGGGCGTGGTCTTCGAGATCTGCATCAGGAAGTCGGAGTTGTTCTGCGACTTCCTCATCTGCTTGAGCAGCATCTCGATGCCCTGTGTGCCCTCGAGCCCGGCAAGCACCCGGCGCAGCTTCCAGATGATCGACAGCTCGGTCTTGCCGAGCAGCAACTCCTCGCGGCGCGTGCCCGACTGGGTCACGTCGATGGCGGGGAAGATGCGCTTGTCGGCGTACTCGCGGCGCAGGCGCAGCTCCATGTTGCCTGTGCCCTTGAACTCCTCGAAGATCACCTCATCCATCTTCGAGCCCGTCTCTATGAGGGCCGTGGCGAGGATCGTCAGGGAGCCGCCGTTCTCGATGTTGCGCGCGGCACCGAAGAACTTCTTCGGCGGATACAGCGCGGCCGAGTCGACACCACCGGACAAGATCCTGCCCGAGGCGGGGGCCGCGATGTTGTACGCCCGGCCCAGGCGGGTGATGCCGTCCAGCAGCACGACGACGTCGTGGCCGAGCTCGACGAGGCGCTTGGCGCGCTCGATGGCCAGCTCGGCGACGATCGTGTGGTCGGAGGCGGGCCGGTCAAACGTCGAGGCGATGACCTCGCCCGAGGTCGTGCGCTGGAAGTCGGTGACCTCCTCGGGTCGCTCGTCGACGAGCACGACCATGAGGTGGACCTCGGGGTTGTTCGCCGCGATCGCGTTGGCGATGGACTGCATGACCATCGTCTTGCCGGCCTTGGGGGGCGACACGATGAGACCGCGCTGGCCCTTGCCGATGGGGGCGACGAGGTCGATGATCCGGCCCGTCATGTCGTTGGAGGCGTTCTCGAGGCGCAGCCGCTCCTGCGGGTACAGCGGCGTCAGCTTGCCGAAGTCGGCACGCCCCGGCGACTTCATCGGGTCGTCGCCGTTGATCGAGTCGACGCGCACCAGCGGGTTGAACTTCTCCTTGCGCTCCCCCTCGCGCGGCTGGCGGATCGCGCCCGCGACCACGTCACCGCGGCGCAGGCCGAAGCGCTTGACCATGTTCATCGACACGTACGCGTCATTGCTCCCCGGCAGGTAGCCCGAGGTGCGCACGAAGGCGTAGTTGTCCTTGATGTCGAGGATGCCGGAGATGTTCAGCAGGACGTCGTCCTCGCTGATCGTCGGCTCGGCCTCGAGGCGGTCCATGCCGCCGCCACGGTTGCGGCGGTTCTGACGGTCGCGGTTGCGACGGCGGCGGCTGCGGCGGCCGCCGCCCTCCTCGTCGTCATCGAAGCCCTGGTTGTTCTGGTTGTGGTTCTGCTGGTTCTGGTTGCCGCCGTTGTTGTTCTGCTGGCGGGTGCCGTTGTTGTTCCGGCCCTGGCCACCCTGCTGGTTCTGGCCACCCTGCTGGCTCTGGCCACCCTGCCGGTTCTGGTTCGACTGCTTCTGGCCCTGCTGGGCGTCGCCCTCGTTGGACTGGTCGCGGTCGCGTCGGTTGCGTCGCCCGCGTCCTTCGCCCTGGATGTTGTCACCCTGCGAACTCTCGCCGCGGTCATCGTCGGACCGCAATCCCTCGGCGCGGGCGCGCTCGACCTCGAGCCGGCGGGCGACCTCGTCGGCGGCGTCGGCGACCGTGCCGCCGTGACCCTCCTGACGCTCCTGGCCACGCGCGTCGTCGCTGCGCGAGCGCGGGCGGCGACGGCCAGCGGTCTCGCCCTCGCTGCGGTCCTCGTCCTGAGGCCCGTCGCCACGGGTCTGGCCGGACTGCTGCTTGGTGCGCGGCTCCGCCTTCTCACGGTCGTCCTCGCGCGGCTTCTCGTCGCGCGCGGCACCCCCACCCGACTGCGCGGCCTTGATGGCGTCGATCAGCGCGCTCTTGCGCATGGCGCCCGTGCCGCGGATGCCCAGCGAGGAGGCGAGCTGCTTGAGCTCGGGAAGGACCATGGCCTCGAGGCCCGTGCCCCGCCGGCGGCGACCCGTGGTCGCGGCACCGTCGGCATGGAGGGAGTTGGTCGCTTCGGTGGATTCCGTCACGTGTGTCCTTTCAGGTCCAGCCGCGGGCTCCGGGAGTGGGCGCGCTCGACTGGGAAGGTCAAGGAAAGTCTGACCAGCAGGCTGACGATGGAGAACATCTCGGGCGACCCGGGGGCTCCGGACGACAGTTGTCGCGGCGGGCACGGGACCGACCACCCCGACCTGCGAGGGGTCTGGAGGCGCCTGGGCGCCGCTCCTGCTGAGCAAGGATAGCACCGGCCCGCGCGACCACGGCAAACCGACGCTCAGAACAGTTCGGCGCCGTGACCGATCTCGAGGCGGCGGAGCGTGAAGCCTTCCACCTCGTCGAGCCCTGCGAGGTGGTCGCGGCGGCCGAGGACCAGGACCGTCGGGCCGGCCCCGGATACGAACGCGCCGTGTCCCTGGGACCGCAGCCGCGCGATCAGCGCGGTGGACTCGGGCATGAGGTTCGCCCGGTAGGGCTGATGGAGCCAGTCACGGGTCGCGTCGAGCAGCGCGGCAGGATCGACGGCCATCGCGTGGACCAGCAACGCGGCACGACCTGAACCGGCCACGGCGTCACGTCGGGGCACGTCGTCGGGCAGCACGGCGCGCGCAGAACGCGTCGGGACGTGGCGCTGCGGGACGAGGGCGACCGCCGCGATGTCGGGGTGGACCCGGCCGGCGGCGCTGCGGATCCCACGCTCTCCCTCGTCGCCGCGAACGTAGGTGATGGCGAAACCGCCATGGATCGCGGGCGCGACGTTGTCGGCGTGGCCCTCGATCTGGTTCGCCAGGCGCAGCGTCCACTCGCGGTCGAGCGGCTCCCCCGGGTGGGAGAGCGCCCAGGCCGCCGCCAGGCCGGCGACTGTGGCGGCTGACGACGACCCGAGCCCGCGGCTGTGCGGGATGGTGTTGTGGGCGCGGAGGCGTACGCCGGGCGCCTCGAGGCCCAGGTCGGCGAGCCCCCGGTCGAGGCACTGCACCAGCAGGTGGCTGCGATCGCGCGGCACGGAGCCGGCGCCCTCCCCCGTCACCTCGATCTGGACGCCGTCGGCCAGGACCTCGACCTCGCACTCGTCATACCAGGCCAGCCCCAGCCCGAGGTGGTCGAAGCCCGGCCCGAGGTTGGCGCTGGTGGCGGGTACGCGTACCCGGGCGATGCGCCCCGGCTGGAGCGCCCCTTCCCCCATGGCGGGCGTCACGACAGGCCGACCGCCTGGGCCACCGCGCTGGCCTCGGGGTCGACGACCGTCGTCGACACGTCGATCCCGGACAGGGCGGTATCGATGTCCTTCAGGCCGTTGCCGGTCACCGTCACGGTGATGCGCAGGCCCGTGTCGAGCTCGCGGGCGTCGCGCGACTTGAACAGCCCGGCGATGCCGGATGCCGAGGCCGGCTCGACGAAGATGCCCTCGTGGCTGGCCAGCCAGCGCTGGGCCGCGAGGATCTCGTCGTCGGAGACGGCCATGAAGCGACCACCGGACTCGTCGCGGGCCGCGTTGGCGAGGTCGGCCGATGCCGGGTTGCCGATGCGGATAGCCGTCGCGATGGTCTCGGGCTCCAGCACGGGGTGGCCCAGCACCAGCGGGGCCGCGCCCTCGGCCTGGACGGCCCACATGCGCGGACGGTGCGTGGCGTTGCCGGCCTCGGCGTACTGCTTGAAGCCGCGCCAGTAGGCAGGCATGTTGCCCGCGTTGCCGATCGGCATCACGTGGAGGTCGGGGGCGTCGCCCAGGGCGTCGACGATCTCGAACGCGGCGGTCTTCTGGCCCTCGAGGCGATGGGGGTTGACGGAGTTCACCAGCGCCACCGGGTAGGACTCCGACAGCTTTCGCGCTGCGGTGAGGCACTGGTCGAAGTTGCCGTCGACCTGGACGATCTGTGCACCGTAGACGATGGCTTGGGCCAGCTTGCCGCGCGCGATCTTGCCCTGCGGCAGCAGCACGATGGGCTTCATCCCGGCGCGGACCGCGTACGCCGCCGCCGAGGCCGAGGTGTTGCCGGTGGAGGCGCAGACGACCGCCGCAGCCCCCTCGGCCTTCGCCTTCGACACCGCCATCGTCATGCCACGGTCCTTGAACGAGCCCGTCGGGTTGGCGCCCTCGACCTTGACCCACACGTCGCAGGCGAGCTCGGCCGACAGCACCGGGGCGTGCACCAGCGGGGTCGAGCCCTCGCCGAGGCTGACGACGGGGTCGCCCTCGTCGATCGGAAGCCACGGGCGGTAGCGCTCGATCAAGCCCTGCTGGACGGGCTGGTTGTCGTTGGTCATTCTTCGCCTTCCACTCGCATCACAGACACCACTTCGGAGACGTCGGGCAGCGCGCGCAGCGCCTCGACGGTCGCGCTCAGGTCGCCGTCGCGGGCCTCGTGGGTCACGACGACGAGACGGGCGCCGGAATCGGGGCGCGGGCCGATCTCTTGGCGCAGCGTGCGTACGGACACCCCCCGCTCGGCGAAGCAGCGGGCCACGTTGGCCAGCACGCCGGGCTGGTCGTGGACGTCGAGGGCGATGAAGTAGCGCGTCAGCGCGTCGGCCACCGGCGCGACCGGCCGGGCGGCGTAGGTGGACTCGCCCGGCCCGGCGGCACCCGCGACGCGGTTGCGCGCGATCGTCACCAGGTCACCCATCACGGCGCTGGCCGTCGGGTCGCCACCGGCGCCCGGACCGTAGAACATCAGCTGGCCGGCGTTGCGCGACTCGACGAACACCGCGTTGTAGGCACCGCCCACCGAGGCGAGCGGATGGCTCGTGGGGATCATCGCCGGGTGAACGCGGGCCGACACACTCTGGCCCTCGGGACCCTCGTTGAGCTCGCAGATGGCCAGCAGCTTCACGACGCAGCCCATCTTCTCTGCGGCGGCGATGTCGGCGCGGGTCACCTCGGTGATGCCCTCGCGGTGGACGTCCTCGGCGTTGACGCGGCTGTGGAACGCGATGCCGGCGAGGATGGCCGCCTTGGCGGCGGCGTCGAAGCCCTCGACGTCGGCCGTCGGGTCGGCCTCGGCGTAGCCGAGCGCCTGGGCCTCGGCGAGCACGTCGTCGAAGGACGAGCCCTCGGTGTGCATCTTGTCGAGGATGAAATTGGTGGTGCCGTTGACGATGCCCATGACGGCGGTGATCTCGTCACCGGCCAGCGACTCGCGCAGCGGCCGGATGATGGGAATGGCTCCGGCTACGGCCGCCTCGAAGTACAGGTCGACGTCGGCGTCCTCGGCAGCTGCGAACAGCGTGGCGCCGTCATCGGCCAACAGGGCCTTGTTGGCGGTCACCACCGACGCACCGTGCTCCATCGCGCGCAGGATCAACGACCGGGCCGGCTCGATGCCGCCGACGACCTCGACGACGAGGTCGACGTCGTCACGGGCGACCAGGGCCTCGGCGTCGGTGGTGAGCAGGGCGGGATCGATGCCCTCGCGCTCGACGCCCAGGCGGCGCACCGCGATGCCGGCGATCTCGAGCCGGCGGCCGATCCGGGCCTCGAGGTCGTCGGCCTGGGCCGTCAGCTGGCGGGCGACGGCCGAACCCACGACGCCGCAGCCCAGCAACGCCACCTTCAGCGGCCGTTCGTCGGCGGACACGTCAGGGCGTGACATTCAGTTCTCCTCGTGGTCGTGGGCGGTGCGGGCGTAACCCACGTCGAGCCCCAGCAGGTCGTCCATGGTCTCCCTGCGGACGAGCGTAGTCAGTTCGCCGTCACGCACCGAAACCACCGGGGGACGCAGCGCGTGGTTGTAGTTGTTGGCCATCGAGCGGCTGTAGGCCCCCGACGCCGGCACGGCGACCAGGTCACCGGGGGTGATGTCGGACGGCAGGAACTCGTCACGGACGAGGATGTCGCCCGACTCGCAGTGCTTCCCGACGATGCGGGCCAGCGTCGGCGGCGCGTCGGAGCGCCGCGAAGCCAGGGTCGCCGAGTATTCGGCACCGTAGAGAGCGGGTCGGATGTTGTCGCTCATGCCCCCGTCGACCGACACGTAGGTGCGGACGCTGCGGTCGTCGACCTGGACGGGCTTCACCGTGCCGACGGTGTAGAGCGCGAACGCGGCCGGGCCCGAGATGGCGCGGCCGGGCTCGATCGACAGGTGGGGCGGCTCGATCTCGAGCCCGCGGCACTCCCGGTCGACGATCGCGCGCAGCGAGGCCGCGAGCTCGGCCGGAGGGATGGGCCGGTCGACCGACGTGTAGGCGATGCCGAAGCCGCCGCCGAGGTCGAGCTCGGGCATCGTGGCACCGGTGTCGGCGGTGAACCGCGTGTGGAGGTCGAGCGTGCGCCGCACGGCGACCTCGAAGCCCGCCGACTCGAAGATCTGGGAGCCGATGTGGGAGTGGATGCCACGCAGGTCGAGGTGGGGCGAGCGGTGACAGGCCTGCAGCGCCGCCAGCGCCTGGCCTCCGGCGATCGACAGCCCGAACTTCTGGTCCTCGTGAGCCGTTGAGATGTATTCGTGGGTGTGGGCCTCCACGCCCGCGGTCACGCGGACCATGACGCCCACGCGCCGGTCGTGGGCAGCGGCGATCTCCTCGAGCCGCTCGATCTCGGTGAACGAGTCGACGATGACGCGTCCCACGCCCGACGTCACGGCGAGCTCGAGCTCCTCGCGCGACTTGTTGTTGCCGTGCAGACCGATGCGGGCGGGATCGGCCCCCCCGGCCAGGGCGACCATCAGCTCGCCCAGCGAGCAGGTGTCGATGCCCAGACCCTCCTCGGTCGCCCAGCGCACCGACGTGGTGCACAGGAACGACTTGCCGGCATAGAACACGTCCCAGCCGGCGAACGCCTCGGCGAACGCGCGCGCCCGCGCCCGGAAGTCGACCTCGTCGAACACGTACACCGGCGTCCCGAGCCGCTCGGCGATCTCGTTGACGGCCAGCCCGGCGACGCGCAGGACGCCGTCGTCGCCACGCTCGACACCCGAGGGCCACAGCTTGGGAAGGAGGTCGTTCACGTCGTCGGGGACCTGGAGCCACTTGGGTCCCGGGGTGACGGCGTCGGCATGGATGGAACCAGCCACGTGCATGTGCGTCATGGCGGACACCTTGCCAGAGGCCACCGACAACGGCGGGCCGCGCCCACGTCCACCGCGTGGATTCTGTGGCGACGCGAACAGCCTGCTACTGTGGCTCGTGGCCGACTGTGCGGCCGGGCCCCCATAGCTCAGGGGATAGAGCACCGCCCTCCGGAGGCGGGAGCGCAGGTTCGAATCCTGCTGGGGGCGCCCGAACACTCCTCGCACGCCTGATCCCACGATCGCCAGATCCTCGACCGGAAAGCCGACGTGTCCACGCCCCTGATCCCGACCGCCGCACAGGGGAGCCACTCCCCCACGCCGAGTCGCCGGGGATGGGCGCCGGGCGGCCTCGCGGTCCTCGGCATCATGCTGCTGACCCGGCTGGCGACCGCCGTCGTCTGGCGCATCCGCGGCTGGGAGATGGGCGACACCTACTACTACGTGACCAAGGTCGCCGAGCTGCCCGCCGCCGGCCTGCGGGCGACGATGACCGAATACCCCGTCCCCGTGGTGTGGCTCCTGCAGGTGCCCCGGTGGGCCGGCACCGACCACGGCGCCTACCTGGGCGCCTTCGCCGCGCTGATGATCGGCTTCGACCTCGCGTTCTGCGCGGTCCTGTGGGCCCGCGGCGGCCGCCACCGCGCCGCCGCGATCATCACCTGGTCGGTGTTCCTGATGTGCGTGGGACCACTTCTGTGGCTGAGGTTCGACATGGTCCCGGCCGTCCTGGTCGGGGCGGCGGCGGTGTTCGCCACGACCCGCCCGGAGCTCGCGGGCGCACTCCTGGCCGTCGGCGCGGCGATCAAGGTGTGGCCCGGCAGCCTCGTCGCATTCCTGGTACACCGGCGTACGCGCCTCTCGGCGTTCGCGGGCTTCCTGCTCACCGGCGCCGTCCTCCTGGTGCTTTCGCTCGTGGCCGGCGGACCGCAGCGGCTGCTCAGCCCGTTGCAGTGGCAGGGCGACCGAGGGCTGCAGGTGGAGTCGATCTGGGCCACGCCACTGATGCTGGGCCGGTTGTCGGCCCCCGACACCTGGTATCTGAGCTACTCGCGCTGGCAGGCGTACGAGGTTTTCGGGCCGGGGGTTCCGCTGTGGCTGGCCCTGGCGACCGCCGCCACGATCGTCGGCGGCCTCGTCTGCCTCGCGCTCGTGTGGCGCGTCGCCACCGTCGCCCGTCCAGACGGCCCCGCGCTGGCCGTGACGATGCTCGCCGCTGTCTGCATCATCATCGTCACCAACAAGACCCTCAGCCCGCAGTACATCGCATGGCTCGGCGCCCCGCTCGCGGCGCTGGTCGCCCGGGTGGGGCTCTCGGGTCCCGCCCGGCACTCGATCCGCCCCGGCTCGGTCCGCACCTGGCTGGTGGGCGTGCTGGCCGTCGCGCTCCTGTCGCACGCGCTCTACCCGTGGCTGTACGGCGGCGTGATCGGCTACGAGGACAACCCCGTGGCCAAGGTGGCGGGCACGTGGTGCCTGGTGGTGCGCAACATCCTGCTGGTGTGGCTGACCATCGACACCGCGCGTGCGGCCTGGGCCGCGCTGGGCGTACGTCGCCCCGCCCAGCCCGCCCGCAGCGCCCTCACGCCGCCGCCGCTCTCCCCCGCCTCTCAGGCCTCGGCGCCGCAGCGCGAGCACTGAGTGTGCCGCAGGGCGGGAAACTCACGACTCTTTGAGACCACACATCCCGCTGGTATGCATTTTTCGGTACTCTTCCCAGTGGCAGCGATGCCGCTGCTGCACGGCTTGACAGAACCGACCCGGAAGAAGGCGATTGTGGCCCCCGCGCCCGACCAAGATCAGTCAGAATTCGGCGCCAACGACTGGCTCCTCGAAGACATGTTCGATCGTTACCAGCAGGACCCGTCCTCCGTGGACGCCAGCTGGGTGACATACTTCAAGGAGAAGGGCTGGATCGCCGGCGATGCCGCGGCCGCCCCGAAGGCCGGGCCCAACAAGCCCGAGGCCGCCAGTGCCGAGGACAAGCCGAAGGCCGAGTCGAAGAAGCCCGAGGCCGCCAAGCCCGCGGAGGCGAAGAAGACCGAGCCCAAGAAGGCCGAGTCGAAGCCCGCGGAGGCGAAGAAAGCCGAGCCCAAGAAGGCCGACAAGCCGGCCAACGCTCCTCGCGCCACGGTCGAGCAGCCGAACGAGGTCAAGGACCTCCGCCCGCAGAAGCCCGGCAACCCGGGCGGCCTGCCGGCCGACCCGCCCAACCCGACGGTCCGCGAGTCCGCCGACAAGGGCGAGCCCTCCAAGACGGTCATGCGCGGTGCCCCCATGCGTACCGCGAAGAACATGGACCTGTCGCTGACGATTCCGACGGCCACCTCGGTGCGCACCGTCCCGATGAAGCTCGTCATCGACCAGCGCGTGGTCATCAACAACCACCTCAAGCGCGCCCGTGGCGGCAAGGTCTCCTACACCCACCTCATCGGCTACGCCATGGTCCAGGCACTCAAGACCGTGCCTGCGATGAACAACTCCTACGAGGTCGTCGACGGAAAGCCGAACCTCGTGGTGCCCAACTCCGTGGGATTCGGCCTCGCGATCGACCTCCCCGGCAAGGACGGCAACCGCTCGCTGGTCGTCCCGTCGATCAAGAACGCCGAGGACCTCGACTTCGCCCAGTTCTGGGCCGCGTACGAGGCGCTGGTGAAGAAGGCCCGCGACGGCAAGCTCGAGGTCTCCGACTTCCAGGGAACGACGATCACGCTCACCAACCCCGGCGGCATCGGCACCAACCACTCGATCCCGCGCCTGATGAACGGCCAGGGCTGCATCATCGGCATCGGCAACATCGACTACGCGCCGGAATACCAGGGCACCGATCCCGAGCGCCTCAACGAGCTCGGCGTCTCGAAGCAGATGACGTTCACCTCGACCTACGACCACCGGGTCATCCAGGGTGCTGTGTCGGGCGAGTTCCTGAAGGTCATCCACGAGCTGCTCCTCTCGGACGAGTTCTGGGACGACATCTTCCGCTCGCTGCGCATCCCCTACCAGCCGATCCGCTGGGCGATCGACCGCTCGGTGTCCCACGAGGCCCAGGTCGGCAAGCAGGCACGCGTCCACGAGCTGATCAACGCCTACCGCACGTCGGGCCACTTCATGGCCGACACCGACCCTCTGGAGTACGTCCAGCGCCAGCACCCCGACCTCGACGTCGCGACCTACGGCCTGTCGCTGTGGGACCTCGACCGCGAGTTCGCCACCGGCTCGTTCGGCGGCTCCGCCCCGTTCATGAAGCTGCGCGACATCCTCGGTCTGCTGCGCGACTCGTACTGCCGTCAGGTCGGCATCGAGTACATGCACATCCCCGACCCGGCCCAGCGCCGGTGGATCCAGGACCGCGTCGAGGTCGGCGCGCCGAAGCTGCCGCGCGACGAGCAGCTGCGGGTGCTCGACAAGCTCAACGAGGCCGAGATCTTCGAGACCTTCCTGCAGACGAAGTTCGTCGGCCAGAAGCGCTTCTCCCTCGAGGGTGGCGAGTCGACGATCGTGCTCCTCGATGAGATCTGCGAGCAGGCCGCCAACTCGGGCCTCGACGAGGTCTGCATCGGCATGCCCCACCGCGGTCGCCTGAACGTGCTGGCCAACATCGTCGGCAAGTCGTACGCCCAGATCTTCAAGGAGTTCGAGGGCAACGTGGACCCGCGTACGGTCGAGGGCTCCGGCGACGTGAAGTACCACTTGGGCGCCGAGGGCGAGTTCACGGCCCTGTCCGGCAACACGGTCCTCACGTCGGTGGCGGCGAACCCGTCTCACCTCGAGGCCGTCAACCCGGTCCTGGAGGGCATCACCCGCGCCAAGCAGGACCTTCTCGACCGCGCGACGGAGTTCCCGGTGCTGCCGGTGCTCCTCCACGGTGACGCCGCGTTCTCGGGTCAGGGTGTCGTCTTCGAGACGATGCAGATGTCTCAGCTGCGTGGCTACCGCACCGGCGGCACGATCCACGTGGTCGTGAACAACCAGGTGGGCTTCACCACCTCGCCCACCGCCTCGCGCTCGTCGGTCTACTGCACCGATGTCGCCAAGTCGATCGGCGCGCCGGTGTTCCACGTCAACGGCGACGACCCCGAGGCCTGCCTCCGCGTCGCACGCCTGGCCTTCGAGTTCCGCCAGGCGTTCAACAAGGACGTCGTCATCGACATCGTCTGCTACCGCCGACGGGGCCACAACGAGGGCGACGACCCCAGCTTCACCCAGCCGCTGATGTACGAGCTCATCGAGCGCAAGCGCTCGACCCGCAAGCTCTACACCGAGGCGCTCATCGGCCGTGGCGACATCTCCATGGAGGACGCCGAGGAGGCCATGATGCGCTTCCAGCACCGCCTGGAGGAGGTCTTCCGCGAGGTCCGCGAGGAGCCGGCTCAGGACGACGACTACAAGCGCACGGCCCGCTACCCGCAAAAGCACGGCCGTGACGAGCCGACCGCCATCTCCATGGAGATGATGGAGCTCATCTCGAACGCCCACGTCAACGTGCCCGAGGGCTTCACCGTCCACCACAAGGTCATGCCACAGCTCGAGCGCCGCGCCAAGGCGATCATGGAGGGGCCGATCGACTGGGCCACCGGTGAGATCCTCGCCTTCGGCTCGCTGCTGTTGGAGGGCCGCCCGGTCCGCCTGACGGGTCAGGACTCGCGTCGTGGCACCTTCACCCAGCGATTCGCCTCGATGGTCGACCGCAAGACCGGTGACTCCTGGGTACCGCTGCGCAACATGCAGAAGGGCCAGGCCCGCTTCCAGGTCTTCGACTCGCTGCTCAGCGAGTACGCGGTGATGGGCTTCGAATACGGCTACTCCGTGGCGCGTCCTGAGGCGCTGGTGCTGTGGGAGGCGCAGTTCGGCGACTTCGCGAACGGCGCCCAGACGATCGTCGACGAGTTCATCTCGTCGGGCCAGGCCAAGTGGGGCCAGAAGTCGGGCATCGTGCTGCTGCTCCCCCACGGCTACGAGGGTCAGGGTCCCGACCACTCCTCGTCGCGGATCGAGCGATGGCTGCAGCTGTGCGCCGAGGACGCCCTGGCCGTCTGCCAGCCGTCGACGCCCGCGTCGCACTTCCACCTGCTGCGTACCCACGCCTGGGTGAACTGGCACCGCCCCCTGGTGATCGCCACCCCGAAGTCGATGCTGCGCAACAAGCGCGCCGTGTCGAAGGTCGAGGACTTCACCGAGGGCCGGTGGGAGCCACTGATCGCCGATCCGACGATCGAGGACAAGTCGAAGGTCAAGCAGATCATCCTCTGCTCCGGCAAGGTCCGCTGGGACCTCGTCAACGCCCGCGAGAAGAACGGTCAGGAGGGCGAGGTCGCGATCTTCGCTTTCGAGCGCCTCTACCCCGTCCCCGCCAAGGAGCTGGCCACGGCGCTCGAGGGCTACGAGCACGTGACCGACATCCGCTGGGTCCAGGACGAGCCCGAGAACCAGGGCGCGTGGCCGTTCATGAGCTACAACCTGGTCAACGAGCTCAAGCAGTACATGCCGCGCTTCGACGTGGAGATCTCCCACGTGACGCGCA
The DNA here is from genome assembly GCF_054780035.1 of Mariniluteicoccus endophyticus. Classification (NCBI taxonomy): domain Bacteria; kingdom Bacillati; phylum Actinomycetota; class Actinomycetes; order Propionibacteriales; family Propionibacteriaceae; genus Mariniluteicoccus; species Mariniluteicoccus endophyticus. The sequence goes on from NZ_BAAGXC010000016.1 coordinate 399,907, forward strand.
AGGCGGCCTCCGCGCCGTCGGCCGGTCTGCACAAGCTGCACGAGTACGAGCAGAAGGACCTGCTCCAGCGTGCGCTGACCCCGAAGGACGAGTGAATGTACTTCACCGACCGAGGGATCGAGGAGCTCGAGAAGCGCCGCGGCGACGAGGAGGTCACGTTCGCGTGGCTGGCCGACCAGCTGCGGACGTTCACCGACCTCAACCCCGAGTTCGAGACGCCGGTCGAGCGCCTGGCCACGTGGCTGGCGCGCCTCGACGACGACGAGGACTGACACCACAGCGGTGCGCGCAAAGGGCGCGTCGGAGGGAGACCTCCGGCGCGCCCTTTCCTCGTCCGTGTCGTCGCGGGTGGTGGCGTACGCGCGCTCAGCCGATGCTGACCACCACCGACTCCCCCTCGGCGGCCGCCCACTCCTCCAGCAGGTCCTCCTCCACCCCGTCGGCCAGCGCGTCGCGCAACCTCGACACGTCGGCGTCGGTGAGGCGCTGGTCGCCGGCGTACAGTCCCACGGTGGTCCTCCTGGGGATCGGAAGGGCCTCACGTCATCCGACCGGCGCGTCCACAAATCCCATGCGCACCTGCGTGGAACAATGACCCCCATGCGTCCCATCAAGCAGTCCTCCAAGCTCAAGAACGTGCGCTACGACGTACGCGGCCCGATCCTCACCGAGGCCCAGAAGCTGGAGGCAGAGGGACACCGCATCCTGAAGCTCAACATCGGCAACACCGCGCCCTTCGGCTTCGAGGCACCCGAGTCGATCGTGCAGGACATGATCCACCACCTGCCCGAGGCTCAGGGCTACTCCGACTCACGCGGCATCTACTCGGCGCGTACCGCCGTCGCCCACCACTACCAGGGCCAGGGTCTCAAGGACGTCACGGTAGACGACGTGCTCCTCGGAAACGGTGTCTCCGAGCTCATCACGCTCGTGTGCCAGGCGCTCGTCGACGACGGCGACGAGGTGCTGGTACCCGCGCCCGACTACCCGCTGTGGACCGGCGTCGTGTCGCTCGCCGGCGGCAGACCGGTCCACTACGAGGCGGACGAGGCCAACGGTTGGAACCCCGATCTCGCCGACATCGAGTCGAAGATCACCGAGCGCACCAAGGCGCTGGTCGTCATCAACCCGAACAACCCGACGGGCGCGGTCTACTCCGAGGAGATCGTGAAGGGGCTCGCCGACATCGCCCGTCGCCACGAGCTCGTCGTGCTGAGCGACGAGATCTACGAGAAAATCGTGTACGACGACGCGAAGCACCACTACATGGCGAAGTACACGGGCGACGACGTGCTGTGCCTGACGTTCAGCGGCCTGTCGAAGTCCTACCGCGTGTGCGGCTACCGCGCGGGCTGGGTGCTCATCACCGGGCCGAAGGACGTCGCGTCCGACTTCCTCGAGGGACTCACACTGCTGACGAACATGCGCATGTGTGCCAACGTGCCCGCCCAGCACGCCATCCAGACCGCGCTCGGCGGCTACCAGACGATCGACGACCTCGTGGCCCCCGGCGGCCGCCTGCACGACCAGCGCGAGATCGCCCACCGCATGCTGTCGGAGATCCCCGGCGTCGACGTGGTCAAGCCGATGGGCGCGCTGTACTGCTTCCCCCGGCTCGATCCCGAGGTGTACGCGATCGACGACGACGAGGCGTTCGTCATCGACCTCCTGCGGGCCAAGAAGATCCTCGTCACGCACGGCACGGGCTTCAACTGGCCGCGCCCCGACCACTTCCGCCTGGTGATCCTCCCCGACGAGGAACTCCTCGCCGAGGCGATCGGGCGCATCGCCGACTTCCTCGCCACCCGCCGCTGAACCCGCTGAACCCGCTCAACGCTCCAGACCGCGGGTGAGCAGCCGTACGCTGGCCGCAAACTGCGCTTCGTGGTCGGTGTCGTCCGGCGGCACCACGCCGAGCCCCACGAGCTGGGCATGCCCCTGCTCGTCGAGGACGTGCCCCAGCACGAGGTGGACCACCGTCGAGGCGGTGCTCCGCGGGTCGTCGACACCCTCGCAGGCGGTGAGGCAGGCGGTGAGGTGGGCCACGGGAGACGTGTCCGTCAGCCGCATGCTGAGCACCGAGGCGACCACCTCGGCGCCGTCGCGGTGGGCGAGCAGCGCGCGGCGGAACTCCCCCGCCCACGCTGCGACCACCTCAGTCGGCGTACCCGTCGGGCGGGCCAGGTCGGCGAGCACCTCGTCGGCCAGGGCCGCCAGCAGCGACTGCTTGTTGGCGACGTGGTGGTACAGGGCGCCGACGCGTACGCCGAGGTGCTCGGCGATGCGACGCATGGTCAGGTCACCAAGGCCGTAGGCGTCGAGGATCTCGAGCGCGGCGGCGACGATCTCGGGGCGGGTGAGTGCCATGGTCAGTCGCGGACCAGGGCCCGGGTCGCCGACGGGCTGAGCAGACAGCCGATCACCGCGAGGCTCACGACGCCCATGACGACGCCGACGGCCATGGTGGGTCCACCGAGGAATGAGTACGCGACGGGCAGCTGGCAGAGCTGGGTGGCGACGGCGGGTCCCCGAGACCAGGGCCGCAGCCGCATCAGGCCGCGCGCGATGAGCCCGAGCGCCACCGCGTACAGCACCATGAGCAGCGCCGCCCCAACGCCCACCTCGGGACGCGAGAGCCGGATGTTGACGGTCTCCCAGATGCCCATCCCCAGCCAGGCGACGGCGGTGAGGACGAGCAGCGCGGACGCCACCTTGATCACCGCCGGCGGGGCGGCGGTGGTGGGTTCAGGAGCGTTCTCAGGGGTCGTCACGGGGGCCCAGCGTATCCGAAGCATCCCCGAACAGGGCCGATCCCTGCCGCGTTCCCCCCAGTCAGCGTGGAGAAATGTGAGGGAACAAACGTGTCAACCCCTTGTTTTCCCGACCAAACGTTGCCACTCTTGAGTGCACGTGTTCACGAGACCCCAGTCAGCCCCGCAGCGTCGCGGCTCAGCGACCGGGACACGACCCGAGGAGTAGATGCACGCGATGGACTGGCGCCATGAGGCAGCCTGCCTGGACGAGGACCCCGAACTGTTCTTCCCCATCGGGAACACCGGACCCGCCCTGCTGCAGATCGAAGAGGCCAAGAAGGTCTGCATGCGCTGCGACGTACGCGAGGCATGCCTCGCGTGGGCCCTCGAGGCCGGCCAGGACCACGGCGTGTGGGGCGGCCTGTCCGAGGACGAGCGTCGCGCCATGAAGCGCCGCGCGGCCCGCTCGCGCATCCGCACGGCCTGACGCACGATTTCCGGAGCCCCCGGGCCACAACGGCAGCCGTTGCGGTCCGGGGGCTTCGACGCGTGCGGAGGCGTCCGCCGCGGTCAGCGCGAGATGGGGATGGTGATCCGGGCCGTGGAACCCGCCGCCTCGGCGTTGTTGCGGATCTCGAACGTCCCCCCGAGGTCGTGGATCAGCGTCGAGACGATCGACAGACCCAGCGAGCGCGAGCGCTCCAGGGCGAAGTCGTCGGGGAGCCCCGAGCCGTCGTCGGTCACCTCGACCGACAACCATCCCTCGGTGGCCCGCGGGACGATGCGTACGACCCCGGTGTCGGCGGCGGCCAGACCGTGCTCGATGGCGTTCTGGCACAGCTCGGTGACCACCAGCGACAGGCTCGTCGCCACGTCGGCCGGCACGAGTCCGAACGATCCCTCGCGCCGGGTGGTGAGACCCTCTCCACCGCGCATGGCCGCGACCTCGCCGACCATCTTCAGCACACGGTCGGCCACGTCGTCGAACTGGACCTCCTCGTCGAAGGCCTGCGACAACGTCTCGTGGACGACCGCGATCGCCGCGACGCGGGACTGTGCCTCGCTGAGCGCCGTGCGGGCCTCTTCGGAGCTCGTGCGCCGAGCCTGCATGCGCAGCAGTGCCGCCACAGTCTGGAGGTTGTTCTTCACTCGGTGGTGGATCTCGCGGATCGTCGCGTCCTTGGTCACCAGCTGGCGCTCGCGCTTGTTGAGCTCGGTGACGTCGCGGCACAGCAGGATCGCACCCGCTGGACCCCCGTCGGCGTCCTTCAGGGGCAGGCGGCGCAGGCGCACCGAGATCATGCCGACCGAGACGACGATCTCGGCGACCGACTCGTCGCCGAAGAACGAGCCGACCTCGTCGGTCGAGGGGGCGTCGGGGTCGGTGGCGATCAGGCGCGTGGTCGTGGACACCAGGGTGTCGTCCTCGAGGTCGGTGGCCAGACCGAGGCGGCGGTACGCGGTGACCGCGTTCGGCGTGGCGTGGAGCACCCGTCCGCGTGCGTCGAGACGGATCAGGCCGTCGCCGACCCGCGGGCTCAGCACGGGGTCGTTCGCCGCCCCGTCGACCGGGAACTCGCCGCGCGCGGCCATGGCCGTCAGGGTCTCGGCGAGCTCGAGGTAGTTGTCCTCCAGCGCGCCGGGGGCGCGTACGCCCATCTGGTTGGTGTGGCGCTCGATGACCGCCAGCACCTCGCCGTCGTGGTGGATGGGGATGGCGTGGACGTCGACGGGGATGCCCGCCTGCAGCTTGTTCTCACTGGTCTCGACGACCGTGTCGGAGAGGTAGGCCTCGGGCACGCCGTGCTCGGGCTGGTAGGCGACCTTCGTGCCCGCCACGTCGTCCTCGAGCGCCGTCGGCCCGGTGTTGGGCCGCACCTGCGCCACGGCCCAGAAGATTTCCGGGTCCTCGTCGGGCACCCACAGCACCAGGTCCGAGAACGACAGGTCGGCGATGAGCTGCCAGTTCGCCACGAGCCGGGTCAGCCACTCCTCCTGCGACGGGGACAGGACGGTGTGCTCACGGATCAGGCGCTGCATCAGGGGCATAAACCAAGCCTAGGGCTGGCGTACGCGCCGCCGCGTCCGGCACGCTGATCCGCGCCGCACGGCGTTTGGGGCGCGTACGCGGCGACTGGTAGAGTGGCCCGTCGGCCGCCAGATCCGGTGGCAGAACAGCGGGAGACCGCAACCACCGCATCCACGAAGGAGGCTCATCATGGGCAAGACCGGTCGCAAGCGCCGCGCTCGTCGCAAGAAGGGCGCCAACCACGGCAAGCGTCCCAACGCCTGATCCCGATCAGCATTCGACGAGGGCCCCGCACCTGATGGTGCGGGGCCCTCGTGCCTCTGGGTGATGGGTCAGTCCTGGCGGATCTTCTGCATGATCGTGGCGCGCAGCCCGTCCGGTGCGGCATCTCCCTGGCAGCACCGGTTCACCAGCTGTTTGATCGCCGACTCGGCGTCGAAGTTGTCGAGGCACTGCTCGCAGGCGTCGAGGTGGTGGCGGATCTGGTCGCAGCTGGCCTCGTCGAGCTCGTGGTCGAGGAACTGGTGGACGCGGTCGAGGACGGCGGCACACTCGACGTCGTGGTCGTGGTCGGGGGTCGTCTCGCTCATGCGTCGTCGTCCTTGCTCGGCACCAGATTGTGCTCGCGGGCGTAGTCTCCTAGCCGCGCACGCAGCTGGGAGCGTCCGCGGTTGAGGCGCGACATCACGGTGCCGATCGGCGTGCCCATGATCTCGGCGATCTCCTTGTAGGCGAAGCCCTCCACGTCGGCCAGATAGACCGCCAGCCGAAAGTCGGGCGACAGCGAGGCCAGCGCCTCGGTCACGGCCGAATCGGGCATGCGGTCGAGGGCCTCCATCTCGGCCGACCGCAGCCCCTGGCTGGTGTGGGACTCGGCACGAGCGAGCTGCCAGTCCTCGACGTCTTCGCCGTCGGAGATCTGGGGGCTGCGCTGGGCCTTGCGGTAGGTGTTGATGTAGGTGTTGGTCAGGATGCGGTAGAGCCACGCCTTGAGGTTCGTGCCCGGCGTGTACTGGTGGAAGCTGGCGTACGCCTTGGCGAACGCCTCCTGGACCAGATCTTCGGCATCGGTCGGGTTGCGCGTCATGCGCATGGCCGCACCGTAGAGCTGGTCGAGGTGGGCGAATGCGTCGCGCTCGAAGCGGGCGTCGCGCTCCTCCTGCGTCTCGGTGGCGAGGTCGACGGATGCCTCGTCGACCGTGTGGTCGTCGAGGTCGTCGGTGTGGGTCGGCAGAGTCATCACGTATGACAGTACCGGCGAAGTGCGCGTCGTGGTGAGCATCACCACCGACAACATCGGGAGGCCTGCGGCTTATTCCACGCCCAGGAACGTCCGCGCCTCCCCGACCACCATGGCGACGACGTCGTCGCAGGTGAGCCCGGCCCGCGCGCCGGGACGCAGGTCGTGCCCGACCTCGGGCACGACGACGAGCCTGACGTCGTCGCGGTCCTCGACGTGGGGCAGGAATTCCTCCGGGCGACCCATCGTGTCGCGTTCGCCCTGCAGCACCAGTACCTTCGGGCGCGCGCCGGCCAGCTCGTCGGCGCGGGTCCTCTCCGGCTTGCCCGGCGCGTGCAGCGGGAACGCCAGCGCGACGACGCCGGCCACCTCGTGGTCGGCCGACCACCGCATCGCGACGCGGGCGCCTGCGCTGCGGCCGCCGACGAACGTGGGGACGCCCGGCCAGCGCTCGGCGACGAGCGCCATGGCCACCGCCCAGCCCTCGTCGAGCGCCGCCGGGGCCGGGGCGACCTTCTTGCCGGCGGTACGCCAGGGCTGCTCGAACCGCAGCACCGCCACACCTTCGGCGGCCAGCGTGGTGAGGGCGGCGAGGTCGTACGCGTCCACTCCACCGCCGGCGCCATGGCCCAGCACCAGCAGCGCGGACGGGTCGCCCTCGGGCAGGTCGGCGTACAGGCGGGCCGGGCCGCGCGGCGTGGCGACGTCGAGGGTGGTCGTCATCGGCCCTCCTCCAGCGGGAGGACGTCGTCGAGCGGCAGTGGCTCCACCAGCGAGGCGTCGTTGTTGCGGACGTTGCCGACGCGCGGGGACACCGCGTACGCCTCCAGCAGGCCGGCCTCGGTGACCTGCAGCAGGTCATGGGCGGCGCGGGGGTCGGTCAGGGCCGGGTCGAGCCAGTCGGTCCAGGCGACGTGCGGGATCACCATGGGCATGCGGTCGTGGATGTGGCCGAGCGCGTCGGTGGCCGTGGTGGTGATGATCGAGCACGTCGTGAGCCAGCGGGCCGCGTCGTCGGCCGCCTTCGTCGGGTCGCGCCAGAACTCGTAGATGCCGGCCATGGCCAGCGGGGCGTCGTCGCGGCGGTGGATGAAGAACGGCTGCTTCTTCGGCTTCCCCTTGGCGTCGGTCTGGGCGGTGGCGTACCACTCGTAGTAGCCGTCGGCGGGCACCAGGCAGCGACGCGCGGCGAAGGCCTTGCGGAAGGCTGGTTTCTCGGCGACGGTCTCGACGCGCGCGTTGATCATGCGCGCGCCCGACCCCGGGTCCTTCGACCACGACGGGACCAGGCCCCAGCGCAGCGTGACGAGCTTGCGCCGCACCTGTTCGGGGGACTCCTTGTCGGCGCGGGTCACCACCGCCGCCACCGGGTCGGTGGGCGCGGTGTTCCAGCTCGGCGCCGGGGGCGTGTCGACGACCTCGTCGACCTCGAACTCCTCCACGAGCTGGTCGACGTCGCGCGCCGCCGCGTACCTGCCACACATGGCGACCACCGTACGCCGGAGCGTGAGAAGGTCGACACATCGGCCCCAGGGACTGGAATCGACCCGCTCCACGCGGTTGAATGGGCCCATGAACCTGATCCGCGTTGCTGCCCGTACCATGCTCGCCGGCTATTTCGTCGTGAACGGCGCGAAGGCCCTTCGGGAGCCGGAGGCGTACGCCGCCGACACCGAGCGCTTCGCCAACACCGTCGTGCCGCTGGCCAAGAAGGTCGCCCCGCCGGAGGTCGCGACCTCCATCCCCGAGGACGCCGTCACGCTCGCCCGCATCTCGGGCGCCGCCCAGGTCCTCGGCGGTCTCGGCCTGATGACCGGCAAGGGCCGCCGCCTCGGCGCCTCCGCGCTGGTGGCCGCGATGGTGCCGCAGCTGATGGCCTCGAACCCGGTCAAGGGCCAGTCGAGCGCCGAGCGCCAGGCCAACCGCAACGAGATGCTGAAGAACTTCGCCCTCACCGGCGCCGCCCTGCTGGCCGCCCAGGACACCGAGGGCAAGCCGTCGCTGTCGTGGCGCGCCCAGGACCAGTCGCGCCGCATCGCGCGCTCGGTCGAGCAGACCCGCAAGCAGCTCGAGTCCGACGCCACCAAGTCGTCGCGCCAGGTCAGGCGCGAGCTGAAGAAGGCCCGGAAGCAGGCCCGCGCGCAGGTGAAGTCGCTGTCCTCGAACTGAGCCTTCGCGCCAAGCCCCGCCGCTGCCCCTCGAGGCGGCGGCGGGGCTCCGTCGTTCGCGGCGGCTCAGGACGCGGCGAAGCAGTTCTACAGAGTGTCAGACACCCAGATGGTGCCGCGTGCGAGAACTCATCGTGAAATCCCTCAAACCGGTCTGAACGGCCCATTCCGAAGATGCGAGGAAGGACCGGTTCCCTTCCTGAATTGCGACGTCGAGATCCCAGGTCTCCCGCTACGAGAACAACGAGGTCGTCCCCGGCCTCGAAGCCGTCATCCCCGGCGACGCCGGCTGAGCCGGCTACACGATCAGGTGTTCACCTTCGACGCGTAGCGCGCTCCTCGGCCCGCCCGAAACCGGCAAGACTCACCTGGCCACCGGCCTGGGGATCGCTGCCGCGCACCACGGCCACCGGGTCCTGTTCGCGAACGCGACCGAATGGGTCACCCGACTCACCGACGCCCTCCGCGCCGGCCGGCTACCCCAAAAGCTCGCGAGGTTGCGCCGCTACGGCCTGATCATCGTTGACGAGGTCGGCTACCTGCCCTTCAACCAAGACGCCGCGAACTCGTTCTTCCGGCTCGTCTCATCGCGTTACGAACACGCCTCGCTCATCCTGACCAGCAACCTGCCGTTCAGCGGATGGGGCGGCGTCTTCGGCGACCAGGCCGTCGCCGCGGCGATGATCGACCGCATCGTCTACCACGCCGACGTCCTCACCCTGAAGGGCGTGTCCCGCGTCAAGTAGTTGGCAGGATTTCGGGCTCGGGAAAGGTGGGGACGGTCGGGTCGGTCAGGCCGCGGTGGACCTCTGACGGTCGGTTCCAGGCGAGTGCCTCGTGGGGTCGGACGGTGTTGAACTCGGCCCGGTAGGCATCGGCCTCACGGACCAGGTCGAGCGCATCGTCGATCTGTTCGCGGTAGAGCCGCTCGTACTTCAGGCTCTGGAAGGCGCGTTCGCGGACGCCGTTCTGGCCGGGTGTGCGGACACGGGTCCGGACATGATGCAGCTCCGGGTGCGCGGTGATGAAGTGCTCGAAGCGGAACGACCGGAATGGGCCGCCGTTGTCGGTGACCAGCGTGATCGGGACGATCTCACCTGTGTCGGGGTCGGTCAGGTGGTCGATGAGCGTGATGCCGTCGAGCATGGCTTCTGCCTCCGCCAGGGCGAGTTGGACCCCGGCGATGGCGTCGTGCTGGTTCGCGGTCGGGGACCAGTGCCAGCCGAACTCGTACTTGCTGAAATAGTCTGCGACGCCGGCGACGCGCCAGGTCCCCCCGCCGGTGGTCTCGTACTCGGAGAAGTCGAACTGGCTCATCCCAAAGCAGGGTGGGTTCTGAATCCGCCGGTCTCGAGTAGGCATCGGGCGATGTAGTTGGTGAGGTTGCGGAAGCCCAGGGCAGAGCCGCGGAGGTGTTCGAGCCGCCCGTTCAGGGCTTCGGTGTGAAACGCCCTGGGTTTCGTTCCAACCTACTTCCTCAAGGAGGATCGGACCATGCCCCAAAAGTACAGCCCCGAGTTCAAGGCGAAGGCCCTACAGCTCATCGAGGAGCACATCCGCGCCGAACAGTGCTCCGGTTGGGTCGCCTGCGCGGCCGTGGGCGAAGCCCTCGACGGAATCTCACCACACACGCTGCGGAACTGGTGGAAGCAAAGCCGCATCGACCGCGGCGAGGCCCCCCGGTGTGAGCACCGACGAGTCTGAAGAGATGCGCCGGCTGCGCCGGGAGAACCTCGAGCTGCGCCGTGCGAACGAGATGGCGGATTCAAGGCTCATCCCAAAGCAGGGTGGGTTCTGAATCCGCCGGTCTCGAGTAGGCATCGGGCGATGTAGTTG